>DATNEH010000001.1:0-2654 GCA_035553015.1 Caulobacteraceae bacterium
CTCGCCCACGCCTGCCGCTGCGTCTCGCCGCGCCAGTTCGGTCCGCAGGCCGCCCGGCCCGGGGAGAAGTCGTGCAGGCAAACCTGCAACAGCCGGGAACTGGTCTGCGACAGCAACGCGCGCAATTTCACCCAGCGCAACAACTGCACGCACCGCTTCGAGACCTGCAACAGCCGCTGTCAGTGATCCTCCCGCGCGGGGGGAGGTGGTTCTACGCCGGTCGCGCCAGGAACTCCGCCAGCGCCGCCGCCAGTGCGCGGTTGTGTTCCTCCAGGCCGATGGTGATGCGCAGGTGGCCCGGCAGGCCGTAGTTGGCGACGCCGCGCACGATCAGGCCGAGCGAGGCGAGGAAGGCCTCCGCCTCGGCCGCCGTCTTGCCGGGGATCCTGGGGAACTCGACCAGCACGAAGTTGGCGCCCGACGGCGTCACCGAAAGCCCCAGGCCGCCCAGCTGCTGCGTCAGCCACGGGCGCCAGCGCAGCACGTGGTCGCGCGAGACGGTCTGGAACTCGACGTCGGCCAGCGCCTCGACGGCCGCGGCCAGACCTGGAACCGACACGTTGAACGGCGGGCGGATGCGGTCGATGGCGTCGGCGATCGGGGTCGGCGCGAACGCCCAGCCGACGCGCAGCGCCGCCAGGCCATGCAACTTCGAGAAGGTGTGGGTGACGATGATGTTGGGGGCGCCGCGGGCCATCTCCAGCCCGTCGGTGAAGGTGGGCTCGGTGCAGAACTCGGCGTAGGCGGCGTCGATCACCAGGACGACGCTGGGGGGCAGTGCGTCGTGCAGGCGCTTCAGCTCGGCCTTGGTGGTGAAGGTGCCGGTCGGGTTCGCCGGGTTGGTTATGAAGACGAGGCGGGTGCGCTCGTCGACCAGCTCCAGCATCTTGTCGATATCGATGCGGTAGTTGGGCTCGGCGGCGCTGCGCACCTCGGCCTGGCAGGCGCGCGCGCCGATGCCGTAGGCGCCGAACGCGTACTGGCCCTGCACGATGTTGTCGCCGGGCTCGAGGAACACCTGGTTGATCAGGTGCAGGATCTCGTCGGTGCCGCAGCCCAGCACGATCCGCTCGGGCTCGATCCGGTAGCGCTCGGCGATCGCCGCGCGCAGCGGGCCGCCGCGGCCGTCCGGATAGACGTTCAGCTCGCCGACCGCGCCCAGGTAGGCCTCGCGCGCCTTCGGGCTGCAGCCCAGGATGTTCTCGTTGCCGGACAGCTTGACCGGATGGGCGATCCCCTCGGCGGTGGCCTTGCCCGGCTTGTAGGGCGTGATGTCGAGGATGCCGGACTTGGGCAATGGCCGGTCGGCGGCGGCGCGTTCGTCGGAAAACAGGGGCGTCTCAGCGTTCATGGCGCTGGGCTCATACTATGCGGGGCAGGGGCGGGGTAGGGCGGCGCGCCCCCGAACGCGCCTGCGCCATCAGAACAGGTCCGGCGCCGGCGCGATCCGCACCGGGCCAAGCCACGCGTAGCCGTTGTGGAAGGTGATCTTCAGCGTCTGCGTCTCGCCCGGCTGGGCGCGCAGGCCGGCGAACAGCCGTCCGGGCTGGCCGAGGTTGGCGTCGAGCTCGCCCACCAGCGTGCCGTCGTCGGCGACCGCCAGGCTGCCCCGCCGGGAATCGAGGCTGGCCTCGCCGGCGGTCATCGTGAACTGGCGTACGTCGAGCCCGCCGCCGCTGTGGGTCCAGTGGCGCGCCGCGTCGCGCCAGTCGCCGCCGCGCAGCGTCCCGGCGCGGAAGACGACGCCGTCGAACGTCATGTTGACTGGCCCGCCGCGGGCGATCTGGCCGATCCAGCTCTCGGGCGACACCGCCGCGCTGGTCAGGCTGAACCACACCTCGCCCTGGTCGTCGGGCGCGGCGCGGGTGGCGATCTGCAGCTGCTTGGCGGATTGCAGCCAGAACGGCCCGCCGCCGGGGCCGGGGGTCAGCGTCATGTCATCGCCCTGCAGCACGATGTTCGGCGGGCTCGTGTCCCAGCTGTTGATGCTGGCGCGCAGCAGCCGCGCGGCCACCGTCACCGGCCCGCCGCCGGGGCGCGTGAAGGTCAGCCCCGCCGGCGCGGCGATGATCCACTGCGTCGGTGCGAACACGTAGGCCTCGGACTTCAGGGTCGGGACGGCGACGCCCCAGCCGGAGGGGTCGGCGAGCTTCAGGTCGGTGAAGTCGGCGTCGAGCCGGAACGGATAGCCGCCTATCTGCCGTGAGCTCCACGACGCCTGCCAGCCGGCGGCGCGCAAACCCGCGATGCTCTGGTCGATCCGCCGCCCGGTCTCGTGCGCCAGCACGAGCCAGCCGATGCTCCAGGCGATGGCCAGAATCGCGGCGATGCCCCAGGGGATGTAGAGGCCGAGCCGGCGCGGCTTGCGGGCCGCGGGCGCGGCGCTATCGGACGGTTGGGATGTCACGGTGACGGAAACGCGTGAGCACTGGGTCTTTGGTTACGGCTCGCTGATGTGGCGGCCAGGGTTCCCTTATCTAGAGCGCGCCGCCGCCACGCTCCATGGCCGCCGCCGGGCTTTCTGCATCTATTCGGTCCACCACCGTGGGACGCATGCGCGCAAGGGGCTGGTGCTGGGCCTTGCGCCCGGCGGCGCGACGCGCGGCGTCGCCTACCGCGTGGCGGAAGCCGACTGGCCACAGACCTACGCCTAC
>DATNEH010000002.1:0-8966 GCA_035553015.1 Caulobacteraceae bacterium
AGAAAAGCGCAAGACGATCGGGCGCCTCTTCATCGATGTCTTCGACGCCGAGGCGGCGAAGATCGAGGGCGCGGCCTTCCTGGCGCAGGGCACCCTCTATCCGGACGTGATCGAGAGCGTCTCGGCCCGCGGTGGGCCCTCGCAGGTGATCAAGAGCCACCACAACGTCGGCGGCCTGCCCGAGCGGATGAAGCTGAAGCTGGTCGAGCCGCTGCGCGAGCTCTTCAAGGACGAGGTGCGCGCGCTCGGCGTCGAGCTCGGCCTGCCGCCGGCCTTCGTCGGCCGCCATCCGTTCCCCGGGCCGGGCCTCGGCATCCGCATCCCGGGCGCGGTGACGCCAGAGAAGGTCACGGTGCTTCAGCAGGCGGACGCCATCTACCTGGAGGAGATCCGTAAGGCCGGCCTCTACGACGCCATCTGGCAAGCGTTCGCCGTGCTCTTGCCGGTGAAGACCGTGGGCGTGATGGGCGATGCGCGCACCTACGAGGAGGTGCTTGCCCTGCGCGCCGTCACCTCCACCGACGGCATGACCGCCGACGTCTTCGAATTCCCCTGGGACGTCCTCACCAGAGCCGCCACCCGGATCGTCAACGAAGTCCGCGGCGTCAACCGTGTCGTCTACGACGTGACCAGCAAGCCGCCCGGGACGATCGAGTGGGAGTAAGTCCCGTCGCCTAAGGCTCTCGGCCGGCCTCGGTCTTGATGCTGAGCTGTTCGGCCCCGGTGTAGCCGTAGACGTCGTGGAGCAGGATGATCACCTCTCGGGCGATCGCGGCGTCGTCGTATTTATCCAGCGGGTAGTTCTTCCAGTAGTTCGCCGCGCGGCCGGGGTCGGCGTAGCCTGCGGCGCGCAGCTTGGCTAGGCGCTCGGGCGTCAGCACGCTGGTCAGCGCCGCCCAGCTCTGCGGCGACTGCGCCTCGCAGTAGATCACGTCGGGCGCCGTCTGCGGCTCGCACTGCACGTAGCCGATGCCGGCGTCGAACACGACGAACACGTTGCGCTCGAGGTTGACGCGCAGGCGGCCGATCTCGGCGGTCGCCCGGGGCCCGTAGAGCTCGACCAGCAGCTCGGCCGAGCCGGCGCTCGCCGCCGGCGGCGGCGGCGGCGCGTAGGCGCAGGCGCGGATCGCCGTCGCCGCCATCGATGGCGCGTCGTTGATCATCCCGGCCAGGTTCTGCGAGAAGCCGTTGCGCGGCGGGCAGGGCTGGCTTGGCAGCCAGTCGGTTTCCACCTCGAGGCCGTAAAGGTTCACGTCGTAGCCTGCCTCCAACGCCAGCAAGACGGCAAGGGTCACCTGCCCGGCGGTCGCGCTGGGTGGGAACGTCTGAACATAGTTGCCGAAGTGGGGGTCGAGCCGCCATCCGAGGTCCGCGAGTCGTTTGACCCGCTCAGGCGTCAACACCCCCTGTAGTGATGGTTGCAGGAGCGCGCCGGCCGCCTCGCAGTGATAACCACCGCGTGGGGCGCGCCCGCACTGCACGTACTTGTTGCCATCCCAGAAAGTCGCGTAGCCGTCCTGGCCAGGACGCTGCAACGCGACGATGTTCTGCAGCGCCGCTTCCACCCGCACCTCGGCTGGCGGAGGCTCTGCGACCGGCGCCGTCGCCGCCACCGCCGGTAGCCCGAGCATGGCGTACAGCAGCCAGCTTGCGCACAACAGGCCCAGTCCGCGCATGCCGCTTCCCCGCCGATCACAGCGAAGGTTGTAGGTCACGGGCGAGTCGTCGTCCAGAACATAATGGGAACTCTACCGCCGGTGGGCGGCGCGCGGATGCCGGCCCCGGTTTGTTGGTCTAGACAGCGGCCGGGCTGGAAGCCCTAGCCTAAGCCTAGCGCCGCGCTACGCCGGCAACCGCCGCCAGACGTAGACGCCGCGGTTCTCCAGCGTGACGCTGAGCCGCTCGCCGTCGAGCGCGTAGGTCCTGGCGGACGCCAGGTCGGCGGCCAGCCGCGTGTCCCATGAGGGGCCCGGGCACATGGCGCGGGTCATCGCCGGCGCGTTGAGCGTGATGACGCCGCCCTCAGGGCCGGTCGAGTGCGCCTCCCAGCGCCCGGTGGCGCGGTTGCAGTCGAGCTGCATCGCCAGGCGCCCGCCGACGATCAGCTCCAGCACGTACCTGCTCGGGTCGGCGGGCTTCTCGATCCTGCCGTCGGCGGAGCGGAACTCGACCAGCTGCCAGTGCGTGCCGGCGAGCGCGCTCGCCCCGGCGCTGCAGGCCAGCGCGTTGCCGTCCGCCATCGTCCAGTCGATCTCGTCGCCCTTGCCGCGCAGGCCGTAGCCCTCGCCGGCGTAGCGGATGCCCGAGCCGCTCTCCTGCTGGGTGAGATGGATGGTGCGGCCGCGCGCGTCGGTCGCGGTCGCCGTTCCGCCGGTGAACACGACGGTGAGCTTGCTGCCGTCCTCGCAGGCGAAGACGACATCGTGCACCCCACCTGGTCCGGCCGCCGGAGCCGCGGCGCTTGCGCCGTCGGAGTGCGTTTCGCAGGCTGCGAGCGTCAAGCCGGCGCTCAGCAGGCCCGCGCCGAGGGCCAATAACCGCGCCAAGGCTGCGAACCTGGTCATCTCGAGCTCCGGCCTCGCCACCCCCTGGTTGAACCTACCAAAATCCCCGTCGCGTGAGAACGCTACGCAGCGTAGCGGCGCTCGGCGCATCGCGCGGGCGACATGTCCAAGGTTTAATCCCGGCCGTCGCATCCGTCCGGGCCTGCTGCGGCCACTATCCAACAAGACCAAGCTGCGTCAGCTTGGCGTCAAGGAAACCGGAGGCGGGGACCACATGATGTACAACGAGGGGCTAATGATCCCGATCTTCGGCATCTTCATGATCATCGCGATCGTGATCGGGCCAATCTGGATCCGCAGCTACTACCGCGAGAAAGAGCGGGCGCAGCTGCACGAGACGCTGCGGACGGCCTACGAGAAAGGCCAGCCGCCGCCGCCGGAGCTGATCGAGCGGCTCACGGGCGGGGGCGATGATCAGAGTCTTCGCCGGGTGGGCACGGCGTCCGAGAGCGATCTGCGCCGTGCGATCGTGCTGATCTCCGTCGGCATCGGACTGGGGATGCTGGGCCTCGGCCTCGGCTACGGCATCAGCCTGGCCGACAGCGTCGGCGGCTGGATCACCGGCGCGGCGATCGCCGGCTCGGGCGCCATTCCTGGCATGATCGGGCTGGCCTACCTGTTCCTCTGGCTGGGCAAACGGCACTCGGGCCCAAGCGCCTGACCGAGCGCCGAAGCTGGGCGCCTGACCGAGCGCCCGGCGGCGTCCTGAGGACGGGAGCAGCCTTCCCTTGAACACACAGCGGACATTGGCGGGGGTCCATGACCTCGAGCTCGTGACCCTTGGCCGGACCGGCGATCGGGCGGCCTTCGGCGAGCTCGTGCGCCGCCACAGCTCGGCCGTCCGCGCGCTCTTGCGGCGCATGGGGGCCGACGGAGCGACCGCCGACGACCTGGCGCAGGACGCCTTCCTGGCCGGCTTCGAGCAGATCTCCGAGTTCCGCGGCGAGGGGGCGTTCCGCACTTGGATCAGCCGCATCGCGGCGCGGTCCTACGCCCGCCGCTGGCGGCGCGAGGCGCGCGCCGAGCTGCTGGCCGACGGGCCGGACGCGGACGATCCCCAGGCGGGCTTCGGGGTGGGCGTGGGCGCCGATGCGCGGATCGACCTGGACGACGCGCTGAAGACGCTCTCCGACCCGGAGCGGGTCTGCGTGTCGCTCTGTTACGGGGTGGGGCTTTCACACGCGGAAGCTGCGGCGGCCTTGAATGCGCCACTCGGAACGGTCAAATCCCATGTCAAACGTGGTCTGGATAAACTCCGGTCGCATCTCTCGCCGGACGGCGATGGCGGCCAGCGGAGGCAGGTCAGTGGCTGAGTCCAGTTTCGAATTCCAGCTCGAGCGGATGTTCGCCGAGTCGCCCGCGGCGCCGGACCGCGAGCTCTTCACGCTGCGGGTGGTGGAGCGGCTCGACCGCGGCTGGACCGCGCGCCGCGTGCTGATCGGCGCAATGGGCGCGCTGGGCGGCGTGATCGGCGCCTACGAGATCATTGGCGCCGGCGTGACCGGGCAGGTGGCCGCCTATTTCGTCCAGGCTAACGACTTCCTGGCGCGGCACGTCGCCGCGAGCGTCTCGGGCGCCCTCGCGCCCGGCGGGATTTATGTTGACGTACAGGCAATCTGGCTGGCAGGGGCGCTGGCGATCGTCGCGGCCGGCTTCGGGCTGGCCCGCCTCGTCCGGGAGATCTGAGCCCCGCCATGTCCTCGCAGCGTCAAGAACAGGTCAGGCGACTGACCGCCCCCGAGATCACCCAGCGCAAGGGCGGCGCGCCGCTCGTCTGCCTGACCGCCTACACCGCGCCGATGGCGGAGATCCTCGACGATCACTGCGACCTGATGCTGGTCGGCGACTCCGTGGGCATGGTGCTGCACGGCCTGCCGAACACGGTCGGCGTCACGCTCGACATGATGATCCTGCACGGCCAGGCCGTGATGCGCGCCAGCAAGAAGGCGCTGGTCGTGGTCGACCTGCCGTTCGGCACGTACGAAGGCCCCAAGGAAGAGGCCTACGCCAACGCCGTGCGCGTGTTGAAGGAGACCGGCTGCCAGGCCGTCAAGGTCGAGGCCGGCCCGACCATCCCGGAGACCATCGCCTACCTCGTGCAGCGTGGCGTGCCGGTGGTCGGCCACGTGGGGCTGCGGCCCCAGGCGGTCAACGTCGACGGCGCCTTCCGCGCCAAGGGCCGCTCGCAGGCCGAGCGCGACCGCGTGCTGGCCGAGGCCGAGGCCACCGCCGACGCCGGCGCGTTCTGCATCGTGGTCGAGGGCGTCGCCGAGGCGGTGGCGCGGCAGATCACTGAAGCCGTGTCGGCGCCCACGATCGGCATCGGCGCGTCGGCCGGCTGCGACGGCCAGATCCTGGTCACCGAGGACATGCTCGGCCTCTTCGACTGGACCCCCAAGTTCGTGCGCCGCTACGCCAACGTGAAGGCCGAGATCGCCCAGGCGGTCCGCGCCTACGCCGACGATGTCCGCGCCCGCGCCTTCCCCGCCGCCGCGGAAACCTACTTCGGCCGCGTCGGCGGCTGAGACGAGTTCGAGAACCTGCTGAAATAACGCGGAAACCTGCCGGCGTGGCGGCGCCTGCGGCGCGCTCGGAGCCTGCAGACGAATCCCGAGCCGCTCAAGCAGCGGCTAGCCGCGCCACTTCGGTGAGCAACGCGGCCGGGGAAATCGGCTTGGCCACGACGCCGTCGATGCCGTTCTCGCGGTAGGCCGCGATCTGTTCGGGCATTACGTTGGCCGTGGTGGCGACAATCGGCGTCCGGCATTTGGGCGAGGGCAGGGCGCGGATGCGGCGCGTCGCTTCGACGCCGTCCATCACCGGCATCTGGATGTCCATGAAGATCAGGTCGTAGTCGGCCCGCTCGACCGCCTCTACCCCGACCTGGCCGTTCTCGGCGACGTCCACTTCGGCGCCCAGCCGTCCCAGCATCTGCGTGGCCACCAGCCGGTTGGTCGGATTGTCCTCGACCACCAGCACGCGGACGCCCGCCAGCCAGTCGCTGGAGCCGGCGGGCTCCGCGCCGGGGGCGGCCGCGGCCGGCGCGGCGATCTCGACCCAGAACCTCGAGCCGCCGTCCGCCCGTCGCTCGAACCCGACGTCGCCGCCCATCAGCCGGGCGATCCGGCGCGTCATCGCCAGCCCGAGGCCCGGGCCGCCGTAGCGGCGGGTGACCGAGCTGTCCGCCTGAGTGAAGCCCTCGAAAAGACCGGCCTCGGCCTCCGGCGCGACGCCGACGCCGGTGTCGGACACCGCCAGGCGCAGGCGGCGCGCCTCGCCGTCGCCTTTCGCCGAGAGCCGCGCCTCGATGCGGCCGGCGTGGGTGAACTTCACCGCGTTGCTGACCAGGTGGAACATCAGCTTGCGCAGCCGCGCCGGGTCGGCGGCCACCCAGCCGACGCCGCGGCCGATGCGCATCTGCAGCGCCACGCCCTTGGCCGTGGCCTGCGCGCGGAACATGGCGACCACGCTCGCCAGCTGTTCGCCCGGATCGGTCGGCTCGGCGGCCAGCTCCATCCGGCCTGCCTCCACGTCGGAGAAGTCGATGATGTCGTTGAGCAGGTCGGAGAGGCCGACGCCGGCCGCCAGCCCCTGTTGGGCCAGCGCCTGCCGCTCAACGTAAGGCGGATCGGCCTTGATCAGGTGGAGCGCGCCCAGGACGCCATTCATCGGCGTGCGGATCTCGTGGCTGATGTTGGCAAGGAAGCGCGACTTGGCTTCCGCCGCGTCCTTCGCCGCCTGCTCGCCGCGCAGCGCCGCATCGCGCGCCTCGGAGATCTCGGTGATGTCGGCGCTGACGCCGAGGATGTCCCAGCGGCCGCTTGGCCGACGCCGCAGGCCGCGCCAGGCCGTGCGGGTACGCCGCCAGCGGCGATCGTCGCCGAGCCGCAAGCGGTACTCGGCGTGGCCCGGCGCGCCGGTGGCAAGGCTCACCGCCCATTGCATCATCACCTGCGCGATGTCGTCGCGGTGGATCAGCCGCCGCTGCGAGGCGCCCGAGCGGACGGCCTCCGAGCGGTGACCGGTGAAATCGGGATCGATCTCGTAGCGGTCTTCCTCGGCGTCGTAGCGCCAGGTGGTGACGCCGGCCGTCTCCCGGGCTAGCGCGGCGACGCTGCGGGCCTGCTCGTTGTCGGCCTCGCGCTGGCGCTCTGCCGTGACGTCGCGCAGGATCATCAGCACCCAGCCGTCGGCGCCGCGCACCGCGTGGCAGCGCATCCAGAGCCAGCCGTGCACGGGTGAGGCGATGCGATGGGTGAAGACGCCGTTGCCCTGGAACGGCAAGGCCCCGATGTCCGCCAGCACGGTGTCGGCCTCCTCGGCGAACAGGAAATCGGCGTAGGGCCGGCCCAGCGTCTGCGGCCCGTTCCAGCCCGTCAGCGCGGTCCAGGTCTCGTTGGCCCACCCGACCTTGCCGTTGTTCAGGCCGACGAACGCGTCGAGGCTGTTCTGCAGGAACCAGGTCGACGCCATCACCGCGCCGACGTTGACGAGCGTCTGCTCCGGCGCACGAGACATGCTGACCCCCAGTTGAGTGGCGCAGCGTAAGTCGCGTGCGGTAAACAAAGCGCAAGCGGCGGAGTGCGGTGCGATCTGGGCGAACCGCCTGACCGTTGAATCGTGCTCTAAATTCAAAATGTTCGAGCGCGCTCTGATCGCAAAGGCGACGCCGCTCTTGCGGAACGCGCTCTCGCCGCCGGCAGCGCTCCTGGTGAGGTCGAGCCAGATTTCCTGGAAACCTCTCTATATAAACTCTATCTACCAGATAGGAATAATGGATAAGCTGCCGGCGGTGTCAGGAGGGCGCCACCATGGCAACGCATCACCGTTTTCTCGTCGCGCTGGTCGGAGGCGTCAGCCTCGGCGCGCTGTGCGCGGCCGCCGCCGCGGCGGCGCCGGCCGCCGACGCCGACCGCGACGCCCGCATCGCCAGGCTGGAAGCGGCGGTCGCGGCGCTGCAGGGCGAGGTCGCCCAGAACCAGACGCTGCAGAACGAGAACGCCGAGCTGAAGGCGGAAGTCGGCGAGCTGCAGTCGCAGGTGGCCGACCTGAAGAGCTCGACCGTCGAGCAGCTCAGCGACGTGCGCCAGACCGCCCAGAACCAGCCCCGCGTCAGCCTGGCGGGCGGGCGGCCGAGCTTCTCGACCGCCGACGGCCAGTTCACCGCGGCGCTGCGCGGCCAGATCCAGCTCGACACCGCCGCCTATCTGCAGCCCTCGGCCGGCCCGATCACCACCGACCTGCGGCGCTCCGGCCCGGCGCTGGGCGCCTCGGCCAGCAACGTCGACCTCACCCACGCCCGTAACCTCAAGGACGGCACGCTGTGGCGGCGCGCGCGGATCGGCATCGACGGGACGGCTTACGGCGACTGGGACTACCGCATCCTGTTCGACTTCGGCGGCTCCGGCGTCGAGGACGCCGGCCAGCTCTACGAGGCCTGGGCGCAGTACTCGGGCTTGCGGCCGTTCCACATCCGCGTCGGCGCCTGGCCGCAGCCGATCGGCCTCGAGGACCAGGCCTCAACCAACACCCAGCTCTTCCTTGAGCGTCCGGCGATCGCCGACGTCGCGCGCAACCTGGCCGCCGGCGACACCCGGATCGGCGCCGGCGCGTTCGGCTACGACAATTACTGGTTCGTCTCGGCCGACGTCACCGGCCGCACCATCGGCGTCGTCAACACCGGCACGGTGATCAGCTCGCTCGGCAACGCCGTCGGCGCGGCGCAGACTTTCGGCGACCAGTTGGGCTTCGTCGGTCGCGGCGTGTTCACCCCGTTCCACGGCTCGGACTGGCGCGTGAACCTCGGCGTGCACGGCAGCTACGTCGTGCAGCCGGCGAACACGTCCGGACCGGGAACCAACGGGCTGACCCCCGTCAGCGGCATGGCGGTGACGCTGAAGGACACCCAGGAGCTGCGGGTCGACGGGACCCAGCTGATCAACACCGGCGCCATCCCCGCCAGGAACGCCGACACCATCGGCGGCGAGATCGCTGTCCAGAAGGGACCACTCTTCGCCCAGAGCGAGATCGAAAGCATCCACGTCTCGCGCTCCGACGGCCAGCCCTCGCCGACGTTCGGCGGCTGGTACGTCGAAGGCGGCTGGATGCTGACCGGCGAGCCGCGGCTCTACAACGCCTCCACCGCCGCGTTCGACGGTCCCGCCGTCGCCCATCCGTTCTCGCTGAAGGACCACGGGCCCGGCGCCTGGGAGCTGGCGCTGCGCTATTCGGACGCCGACCTGAACTTCCACTCCGGCGCGAAGGGAACCGCGCCGACGGCCGACTCGATCCGCGGCGGCGACCAGCGGATCTGGTCGTTCGGAGTGAACTGGTACCCAAACCAGGTGTTTAGGGTGATGCTCGACGTCGACCGCGTGCGGATCGACCGGCTGTCGCCCAATG
>DATNEH010000003.1:0-9752 GCA_035553015.1 Caulobacteraceae bacterium
CGCCCAGTGCAAGGCCGGCATCGTCGGCTCGTTCCCGTCGCTGAACGCGCGCCCGGTCTCGCAGCTCGACGAGTGGCTGGCGGAGATCACCGAGACGCTGGCCGACTGGGACAAGGCGCACCCCGAGGCCCCCTCCGCGCCGTTCGCCGTCAACCAGATCGTCCACAAGACCAACAACCGGCTCGAGGAGGACGTCGAGCTCTGCGCCAAGTACAAGGTCCCGGTGGTGATCACCTCGCTGGGCGCCCGCGAGGACGTCAACAACGCGGTGCACGGCTGGGGCGGCGTCGTGCTGCACGACATCATCAACGACGTGTTCGCGCGCAAGGCAGTCGAGAAGGGCGCAGACGGGCTGATCCCGGTCGCGGCCGGCGCCGGCGGGCATGCCGGCAAGCTGTCGCCGTTCGCCATCATCCAGGAGCTGCGCGAGTGGTTCGACGGGCCGATCGCGCTTTCCGGCGCCATCGCCAACGGCCGCGCGGTGCTGGGCGCGCAGGCGATGGGCGCCGACCTCGCCTACATCGGCTCGGCCTTCATCGCGACACAGGAAGCCAGAGCCGCGCAGGGCTACAAGGACATGATCGTGAACAGCCGCGGCGAGGACATCGTCTACACCAACCTCTTCACCGGCGTGCACGGCAACTACCTGCGCCCCTCGATCGTCGCCGCCGGCCTCGACCCGGACGACCTGCCGCAGGCAGATCCCTCGAAGATGAACTTCGGCTCCGGCGGCAACCAGGAAGCCAAGGCCTGGCGCGACATCTGGGGCTGCGGCCAGGGCATCGGCGCGGTCAAGCACGTGCCGACCGCCGGCGAGATGGTGGCGCGGCTGGCGGCCGAGTACGAGGCGGCCAAGGCGGAGCTCGCCGGCAAGACCGCCTTCACAGCTGGCGCGCCGCTGGCCATCGCGGCGGAATAGCGCCTCGGTTTGTTCACCTTCATTCGGGCGTCAAGTCGCCCTTTCTTGATCCAGATCAAAGATGACGCCCCCGTCACCTTTTAGTCTCCCTTGGTATGGGAGGCGACATGGCCGACGGAACGACACTGTCGAGAACGACGGGCGCGACTGACGCGAAGGCCGCGCCCGCAGGCGCGCGGATCACCTACATCCTGAAGGACGGGACGCGGCGCGAAGTCGCCGTGCCCTACGGCTACTCGGTGATGGAAGGCGCGCGCCGCCACGGCATCCCAGGCATCGAGGGCGACTGCGGCGGAGCCTGCGCCTGCGCCACCTGCCACGTCTACCTCGAGGACGGCTGGGCCGATCGCCTGCCGCTCGCCGACGAGCTCGAGCGCGGCATGCTCGACTTCGCCTTCGACGTGAAGACCACCAGCCGGCTTTCCTGCCAGATCAAGGTCGACGACGCCGTCGATGGCCTCGTCGTGCGCATCCCCGAACGGCAATACTGAAGGAGGACGCCGTCATGAACCTCATGGTGAAGCCAAACGAGGTGATCAAAGGCGACTGGAAGGTCTCGATGACCCCCGACGACATCTATCGCCACCCGATGGATATCGCCTGGACCTTCAAGTACGTGCTGAGCGGCGACCGGGTCGAGGACCTCTACCGCCGCGCCAAGCAGAACCAGTGGGACTCCGACGAGCTCCTGCCGTGGGACACCCCGGTCGATCCGTCCAAGCCGCTGATCAACGCCCGCTCGGACGTCTATCACCAGATGCCGTTCTTCCAGAAGCTGTCGAAGTCGCAGCGGGAGACCTTCACCGCCCATTCGACCGCCCAGCTGCTCTCGCAGTTCCTGCATGGCGAACAGGGTGCGTTGATGACCGCGGCCTGCGTCACCCACTCGGTGCCGGACGCCACCGCCAAGCTCTACGCCGCGACCCAGACCATGGACGAGGCGCGCCACGTCGAGGTTTACGCGCGCTACTGCGACAAGATCGCGATGGTCTATCCGATGTCGCCCTGGCTGAAGGCGCTAATCGACGCGACGCTGCGCGCCGACCGCTACGAGAAGGTCATGATCGGCATGAACATGATCGTCGAGGGGCTGGCGCTGGGCGCCTTCAACAACATGTATCGCACCACCCAGTGCGAGCTCTTGAAGCAGCTCACCTTCAACGTGATGCGCGACGAGAGCCGCCACGTCTCGTTTGGCCACGCCTATCTGGCGCCGGTGATCGCCAAGCTGCCCGAGGCCGAGCGCGAGGACCTCGCCGACTTCGCCTTCCAGGCCGTGCACATCATCACCGGCTCGGGCGCGCAGGGGAACGGCCTCGCCGACCGCGTCGATCCGGGCTTCCTGGAGGTGCTGGCCAACAGCAACATCGACCCGGACGACTTCTTCAAGGGCCTCGCGGAAGCGGCCGACCTCGGCATCGAGCAGGAACTGCCGCCCGGCCAGATCCACTCGATCCACGACCTGATGATGCCGGCCCTGGCGCGCGTCGGCCTGATGACGCCCACCGTGCGCAAGAAGTACGACGAGGCCGGCATCCGGGTGTTCGACGACCCGCGCGTGCTCGAGGCGATGGAAGGCGGTCACCCGATCGCGGCGTGAGCATCGAGCCCCGCCCCTACGGGAAGGCGCGCGCTACCTCAGCCCATCGAGCGCCCCGTGGTCGAGCATGTGGATGGCGGCCGAGCTCAGCATCTGGATGAACATGTCGTCGCCGCGCGCCGTCTGGGTGACGATCATCGCGGCGAAGAACGCGGTGAGGAACAGCAGGTAGCCGCCGCGGGCGTAGTCGCGCGCCAGGGCGTCCATCTCATAGCCGCGCACCCCCTCGGCGAGGAGCGTGCGGTGGTAGAGCGCCAGCAGCTCCGCCTCGTTCGCGCGCCGCACGTCGGGCGCCAAGGCGCCGGCCAGGAAATAGGCGACGTCGGTCGCGCCGACCCCGTAGGCGAACGACTGCCAGTCGAGCACTGTCACCGGCCGTCCGCCCGCCGCCGTGGCGAACATCATGTTGTCCGGGCGGAAATCGTTGTGGGTCAGGCAGCGCGGGCCTTCGCGCAGGGCGCCGAGCTTGCCGAAGTTGGCGGTCAGCCGGTCGCCGACCTCGCTCCATTCGGGCGCGAGCCGCGCGCCGTAGCGCGCCTTGAAGCCCTGCCAGAGCATCGACACCGCCCCGTCGGTCGCCGCGCTCGCCGGCGCGGCCTTAGAGCCCGAGACCCAGGGCAGTGCGTCGAGCCCGTCGTCGGCCCAGTGCGAGGCGTGCAGCTTGGCGGCCTCGACGATCACCGCGCGCGCCTGCTCGAGCGAGACGCCCCGCAGCTGGTCGCCCACCGCGGCCGGGGCGAGATCCTCCATGATCAGCACGAAGTCGTGGCTCGCCTCGTCGACGTCGGTAAACCAGCAGCGCGGCGTCGAGATCCGCGCGGTCGGCGCCAACTGCTGGTAGAAGCGCACTTCGCGGTAGTAGTTGCCGAGCGCGACGCCGGTGGCGCGGCTCTCGGCGCCCGCCGACGGAAACTTGCCGACCAGCGAGGCCGGCGCGTCCGCTGGCGCGTGTGCATAGGAAAGCTCGAAGCGGACGGAATCGCCGATCTGGCCGACGCCGATTGGCCGTGAGCTGACGCGGTCGATCACCGCATCGACGCCGCCCTCGCGCAAGACAGCGGTGAGCCACGCGGCGTCGATGGCCCCAGGCGGACGGATGTCGGGTCGTTCGGAGAGCAGAGTCACCAAAGCGACTTACACGGACTGTTCGGCGGCTTCCAGGCCGAGCACGCGGGCGCGGTGGGCCTCGGTGAACACCTCGGCTGGCAACGCCTCGGGCCCGGCCATCACGGCGAAGGCGTGCATGCGCAAGCTCGGGTCGGCCGCGGCGCGCTCGTGCAGGCTGGCCCGCCGCGCCCTGGCTGCCTCGCCGAACTCCATGTCGAGGCTGGCCTGCAGAGCGGCGGTGAAGCGCAGCCGGCGCATGCGTTCGGCCCGCTCCTCGGCGTAGGGCGCGAAGCTGAGCGAGGCCCAGTCGTCCGACCCGAGCAGCAGATCGCTTACGATCCGCACGTCGCGATAGGTGATCGAAAGCCCCAGCCCGACGATCGGGTCGTTCCAGCCGGCCGCGTCGCCGACCAGCACGACGCCCGGCGCGAACGGCTGGTCGGTCCAGCTGTCGTTGTTGAAATAGCTGAGCAGCGGTCCGGCCGGACGGCCCGCGGCCAGCGCCTGGTTGTTGGGCGCGCAGCGCATCCGGAACGTATCGAGGAAGCGGCGCGCGCCGTCCGGCCCCTTGAAGCGGCCGGTCTCGCCAAGCGCATAGCCGCCGTACACACGCACCTTCCCGCCGCCTTGCGGAAAGGCCAGGAACGCGAAGTCGTCCTCGGTGCCGATTGCCTCGAGGTCGTCGGCCCAATCCTCCGCGCCCTCGACCAGCAGGCCGGCGAACCAGTGGTGCGGCGCGTCCTGGTGCAGCTCGATGCCCGCCGCCTCGCGCACCTGCGAGGTGCGCCCGTCGGCGCCGACCAGCAGCCGGGCGCGCGCCACCTGCTCCACGCCCCCGTGCTCGAAGGCGACGCTGGGCGCAGCGCCGCCCTCGATCTTCGTGACGTTCACCGCGCGCCGCATCTCGGCGCCGGCCGCGGCGGCCGCGTCGAACAGCGTCTGGCAGTGCTTCGGGTGGCCGATGCAGAGCGGGCCGGGCACCCCTTCCTTGAACATGCCCAGCGGCAGCGTGGCCGCCTCGGCGAGCGCCGGGTCGAGCGACTCGTCGTAGGTGACGTGGCGCGTCAGGTGGTGGCCGCCGGCGCCGCGCAGCAGGTCGTAGAGGCCAAGTCGCTGTGTCTCGACGACGCCCCACGGCGAGATCCACTCGCCGCGCACCCGATCCTCGAACACCTCCGAGCGTTCCAGCACCAGCACCCGCTTGCCGGCGCGCGCCATCACCGTCGCCAGGGCCGAGCCGCCGATGCCGCCGCCGACGATGACGAGGTCGTAGATCTCCACCCGCCGCCTCCGAACTAACGCCCGACGAATACCGGGGCGCGTTTTTCCAGGAAGCTGGCGACGCCCTCCTTGTGGTCCTCGGTGGCGAACAGCTTGTAGATCGTCTCGATCGCCCAGGAGCCGACCTCGCGCGGATCGCCGCCGGCGAACTTGCGCAGGCCCTCCTTGAAGTAGCGCACCGCCAGCGGCGGGTTGGCGGCGATGCGGCCGGCGAGCGCGGTCGCTTCCTCCAGCAGCGCCTCGTGCGGCACGACCTTGCTGACAAGGCCGATGCGCTCAGCCTCCTTGGCGTCGATCTGGTCGCCGGTCATCAAGAGCTCGGCCGCCTTCGCCGGCCCGACGATGCTCGGCAGTTTCCAGAAGCCCCCGACGTCGCAGACCAGGCCGCGCTTGACGAACAGCTCGGCGAACACCGCCTTCTCCGAGGCGATGCGGATGTCGGCGTAGAGCGCCAGCTCCATGCCCCAGCCCACCGCCGAGCCGTTCACCGCGGCAATCAGCGGCTTGCCCAGCTCGATCGCGGCCATCGCGGCCGGCGTCGGCTCGAAGCGCACCCGCACCGGCGCGGCGGCGCGGTCGGCGGCGCCGCCGACCATGATCTCGCGGACGTCGTCGCCCGAGCAGAAGGCCGGATCGGCGCCGGTCACCACGATGCAGCGCACCTCAGGATCGGCGTCGGCATGGCGCAGGCCGGATTCCAGCTCGCTGTAGGCGCGCCGGTTCAGCGCGTTGCGGCGCTCGGGCCGGTTCAGCGTGATGCGGGCGACGTGGTCGGTCACGTCGTAGAGGACACAGGTGAACTCTTCCGGGGCGATGGCCATGGCTAGCGTCTCCTCTTGGCCTGCCGCCTCGTCAGCTTGCTAAGCGGCGTCGGCGGCTTGATCATCTGCCGTTCTGACTTGAGGGAAGGCAATGGCCGATCCGCTGCCCGCCAACCTGGGCGACGTGCGCCCCAACCACCGGTTCGACGAGGCGAGCCTGGCGCGCTGGCTGGCCGCCAACGTCGAAGGCTGCGAGGGGCCGATCGAGGTGCGCCAGTTCCACGGCGGCGCCTCCAATCCGACCTTCATGGTGTTCGCCGGCGACCAGCGGCTCGTCCTCCGCAAGAAGCCGCCCGGCCAGCTGCTCCAAAGCGCCCACCAGGTCGACCGCGAATACCGCGTGATGAAGGCGCTCGGCACGACCGGCTTCCCGGTGCCCAACATGCGCGCGCTCTGCCTCGACGACAGCGTCATCGGCACCACCTTCTACGTGATGGACTACCTGGCCGGCCGCATCTTCCGCGACGCGCGCCTGCCGGGCCTGACGCCAGCCGAGCGGGCCGCGATCTACGACGAGGTGAACAGCGTCCTCGCCCGCCTGCACCAGACCGACTACCAGGCGATCGGGCTCGGCGACTACGGGCGCCCCGGCAACTACTTCGCCCGCCAGATCGACCGCTGGACCAAGCAGTACCGCGGCGCCCAGACCGGCCACATCGAGGCGATGGAGATCCTCATCGAGGAGCTGCCCAAGCGCATGCCGGCCGACGACACCACCACGATCGCGCACGGCGACTACCGGCCCGAGAACATGATGTTCCACCCCACCGAGCCCCGCGTCATCGCGGTGCTCGACTGGGAGCTCTCGACGCTCGGCCACCCGCTCGCCGACCTCGGCTACATTTCCATGCTTTGGGACTCCAAGTCGCCGTCGTGGGGCACCTTCGACGGCGTCGACTTCGCCACCTCCGGCCTGCCGACCCGGGAGACGTTCGTCGCCGACTACTGCCGGCGCACGGGGCGCGGCGAGATCGAGGACTTCAATTTCTACGTCGCCTTCTCGGCGTTCCGCCTCGCCTCGATCGGCCAGGGCGTCTTCAAGCGCAACCTCGACGGCATCGGCGCCCACGACGCCAGCGGCGACAACTCGGGGACGACCGAGCGCGCGGAAGCGGCGCTGAAGGCGCTCAGGGCCTGACGATTAGCTTCATGCACCGGCCTTGCGCCCCCTCCGTCACTCGCCGCTTCGCGCCGAGCGCCACCTCCCCCGCACTCTGCGGTGCGGTGGAGGAGCGAAGTTGCGCGATCTCGCTCCTCCACCGTCGCGCAGACGACGGGGGAGGTGGCAGACCGCGAAGCGGGCTGACGGAGGGGGCGTAAGGCCCCAGGCTCGGGGCCGCAGTTCCTGACGCCTTCATTCCGCGCTAGAGGGCGCGGCTGATCAACGATAACCGCGCCCAACCGGCGCGAAGGGAGACCAAGGTTCGATGCATTACGAGGCGCTGAAGGAAGTCTGGGGCGAGCTGACCGCGCCGGGCGCGCCGTTCGAGGTAGTGAGCGTGCCCGTGCAGGGCATCCCGGTGAAGGCCTACAAGAACGCGCCCAGGAACGTGCGCGAGCTCTGGCTCTCCAGCGCCCAGTTCGGGCCGCGCGACTACCTGGTCTACCAGGATGAGCGCATCACCTACGCCGAGGCGCACAAGCGCACCGCCGCCATCGCCGCGTGGCTGCTGCGCGAGGGCGTCGCCCCTGGCGACCGTATCGCCATCGCCATGCGCAACTACCCGGAATGGCTGCTGGCCTACTGGGCGGCGGTCTCCATTGGCGTCGCGGTCGTGGGCATGAACGCCTGGTGGGTGGCCGACGAGGTCGAGTACGCGCTCAACGACTCCGAGCCGAAGGTGGTGTTCTGCGACCACGAGCGGCTGGAACGCATCCTGGAACGCCCCGCCGCCGCACACCGCGCCAGGCTGGTCTGCGTCCGCGCCGAGAGCCTGCCGGAAAGCGTCATCCCGTGGTCGGAGGTGGTCGCCAAGGACGCCGAGATGCCGGCGGTCGAGGTCGATCCCGACGCCGACGCCTGCATCTTCTACACCTCCGGCACCACCGGCCGGCCGAAAGGCGCGCAGCTGACCCACCGCGGCTGCATCAACAACCTGATGAACCTCGGCTTCGCCGGCCAGGTGCAGGCGCTGGCGACCGCCAAGGGCGGCGGCGCGGCCCCGCCGGCCGAGCCGCCGATCCCGGTCTCGCTGCTCACCACGCCGCTGTTCCACGTCACCGCCAACAACTGCGGCGCCTACGCGGTGACCGCCGGCGGCGGCACGCTGGTCCTGATGTACCGCTGGGACGCCGGCGAGGCGCTGAAGCTGATCGAGCGCGAGCGGGTGACCGCGATGTCGGGCGTGCCGGTGATGAGCCGCGAGATCCTGCTGCACCCGGATTTCGCCAAGCGCGACACCTCCAGCCTGATGAGCCTGGGCGGCGGCGGCGCGCCGCTGCAGCCGGACCTGGTCGCCAAGATCGACGCCGAGGTCGCCACCGCGCGGCCCAACACCGGCTACGGCATGACCGAGACCTGCGGGATCATCACCGCGGTGGGCGGCGACTTCTTCGTCGACAAGCCGGCCAGCGTCGGCCCGGCGATGCCGACCTTCGAGACCAAGTGTGTCGACGACGACGGCAACGAGGTCGCTGCAGGGCAGATCGGCGAGCTCTGGGTGCGCGGCGCCTCGGTGATCAAGGGCTACCTGAACCGGCCCGAGGCCACCGCGGAGTCGATCACCGACGGCTGGCTGCACACCGGCGACGTCGCCAGGGTCGACGAGGACGGCTTCATCTTCATCGTCGACCGCAAGAAGGACATGGTGCTGCGCGGCGGCGAGAACGTCTACTGCGCCGAGGTCGAGGCCGCCGTGCACCACCACCCGGCGATCGCCGAGTGCTGCGTGTTCGGCGTGCCGGACGTGCGGCTGGGCGAGGACGTGGCCGCCGCCGTGGTGCTGCGCGAGGGCTATCACCTGACCGCCGAGGAGCTGCGCGCCCACTGCGCCGACCACCTCGCCCGCCATAAGATCCCCGCCCACATCTGGTTCCTGACCGAGGCGCTGCCCCGCAACGCCAGCGGCAAGTTCCTGAAGCGCGAGCTGCGAGAGAAGCTGGCGACCCGCGAGGCGGCGTAGCGGCAGGCGCGCGTCGCTCGCCTTGCGCCCCCTCCACCACCCGCCTGCGGCGGGCGGTCCCCCTCCCCCGCCGTCTGCGCGACGGTGGAGGAGCGAGGTCGCGCCGCTTCGCTCTCCTCCCCCGCACCGCAGAGTTCGGCGGAGGTGGCTCGGCGCGCTGCAAGCGCGACGAGACGGAAGGGGCGCAAGGCCGCGCTTCGATGATCGAAGAGGCTAGATCGGCCCGCCGTTGTTCGCCGGCTGCTCCGCAGGCGCGGGCGCACCCGGCGGCGGCGCGCCGAATGGCGCGGCGGTCGGGATCGGCGGCGGCGGCGCGGCGGACGGCGGGCCGGCGGGGATCGGCGTCACCGGCGTGTGCTTCAGCGCGACCCGCATGTAGGTCTTCCAGAACTCCGCCGGCGCCAGGCCGCCGGTGATGCCACGCATCGGCGTGTTGTCGTCGCGGCCGACCCAGACCACCGTGGTGAGCCCGCCGGTGAAGCCGCAGAACCAGGCGTCGCGGTAATCGCTGGTGGTGCCGGTCTTGCCGGCGAGGTCGTAGCCGGGGATCGCGGCGCGCACGCCGGTGCCGGACGCGATCACCCCGCGCAGCATCAGGTTCAGCTCCGAGAGCGCCGGATTGGCGATGACGTTCGGCGTCGCCGGCGCCGGGTGCTGCCAGATGATCCGGTGCGAAGGCCCCGTGCGGATGCGCTCGATCGCGTAGGGCTGCACGCGCTCGCCGCCGTTCGAGAACGCATCGTAGGCGCCGGCCATCTCCAGCGGCGTCACCAGCGAGGTGCCGAGCGCCATGGCCGGCTCGGTGTTGATCGGCGTCACGATGCCGAGCCGCCGCGCCGTCGCCGCCACGTTCGGCCGGCCGACCTCGTCGGCCAGGCTAGCCGCCACCGTGTTGATCGACT
>DATNEH010000004.1:0-8396 GCA_035553015.1 Caulobacteraceae bacterium
GATCCAGCCCTCCGCGATCGCCTTGCGTTCCTCGTCGCTCGCCATCGTCGGCCACCTATTGCGGCTCGCTCAGAGCGCCGTCTCGCCGCGGATCAGGCCGCCAGGCGTTGCGCCGGTCCACTCGCCGGCCTCGAACGTCACCTCGCCGGATTTGATCGTCCACCGGTAGCCGCGCGCCTTCTGCACCAGGCGGGCGCCGCCCGCCGGCAGGTCGTGGACGACCGCGGGCGGCGAGAGGCTGAGGCCGTCGAGGTCGATGACGTTGAGGTCGGCCTTGTAGCCCGGGGCGATCACGCCGCGGTCGCGCCAGCCGACATGGCGGGCGTTGCGCTGGGTGTAGCCGTGCACCAGCGCCTCGATCGGGAAGCTGCGGCCGCTCTTGCTGCCTTTCGACCACAGCGCCAGCGTGGTCGTCGGGAACGAGGCGTCGCTGATCGTGCCGCAGTGCGCGCCGCCGTCGGAGAGGCCGTAGAGGGTGTGCGCGCCGCCCATCATGCCGTGCACGTCGTCGAGGTTGCCGTAGGCGTAGTTGATCAGCGGCATGTAGAGGATGCGCTGGCCGTTCTCTTCGAGCATCACGTCGTAGCAGTGCTCGGCCGGGCTCTTGTTGGTGCGCGCGGCCTCGGCGGCGATCGAGGCTTCCGGGCCCGGCTCGTAGTCGACCGGGTCGGTCATCCGGAACATCCGCTCGAAGCCCTGAGTCAGCTGGGCGCCGAAGCCACCGAGCTTGACGCCGCCATGCTCGGCGAGGATCCGCTCGCGCACCGACGCGTCGGCGAGTTGGCGCAGGCGGCCCACGACCCCGTCCGCATTGATCGCGCGGTAAGTGGGGGTGACCATGAACGGGTTGGTGGTGGAGGCGAAGCTGAGCATCGCGCCGACCGGGCGCGGCGCGACCTGCGCGCGCACGTCGAGGCCGGAGGCGACCATCGCGTCGATCTCCTGGAAGATGCCGCGCCAGCGGTCGGGCGCCTCGTCGGTCTGCTGCACGGTGAACGACAGCTTGCGGCCCGAGGTTTGCGCGAGGCCGCGGATCAGCCGCAGCTCGGCGGCCGCGAAGTCGTCGTCGGCGGTGAGGTAGGCGTCGGAGATCAGCTGGATGACGCCGCGGCCGGAGCGCTTCAGCGCCAGGGCGATGCCGGTGAGCTCGGCCTCGGAGGCGGTCAGCGTTCCGATGTTCGCCCCGTCGCGGCTGCGGTGCACATAGGTGCGCGAGGTGGAAAAGCCGATCGCCCCGGCGTTCAGCGCCTCTTCGGTGAGGGCGCTCATCCGCTCGATCTCGTCGTCGGTCGGGGCGACGGTGTGGTCGGCGCCGCGCTCGCCCATAACGTAGGTGCGCAGCGCCGCGTGCGGCATGTGGGCGGCGACGTCCATCGTGTAGCTGCGCCGGCCGAGCGCATCGAGGTAGTCGGGGAAGCTCTCCCAGTCCCAGCTGAGGCCCTCGGAGAGGGCGGCGCCTGGAATGTCCTCGACGCCTTCCAGCAGGCGGATCAGCCAGTCGTGCTTGTCGGCGCGGGCCGGGGCGAAGCCGACGCCGCAGTTGCCCATGGCGACCGAGGTGACGCCGTGGATCGAGGAGGGCGCCAGCACGCTGTCCCACGAGGCCTGGCCGTCATAGTGGGTGTGGATGTCGACGAAGCCGGGGGTGACGGTCTGGCCCTCGGCGTCGATCGTGCGGCGCGCCGGGCCGGACACCTCGCCGACCTCGACGATGCGGCCGCCTTCGACGGCGACGTCGGCGCGGAACGCCGGCGCGCCCGTGCCGTCGACGATGACGCCGCCCTTGATGATCAGATCGTGCATGTCGCCCGCGTCCTTGCGCATCCGGTGGCGGGGATAGTGGTCGCGGATCGCCTGCGAGACAACGTCGACCCGACGGCAACCTCGCGCGCTCAGGCCCTCGGCGCAGCGTCGCGGCGGTAGATGTCGGGCAGGAAGGCGACGCCGCCCGGACCGGGCTGGGCGGTCAGGTAGAGGATGTAGACCGGGACGGGCGCCGGCAGGTCGACGCGCTGCTCGGGGCTGCCGGTCGCGGCGGTCTGCAGCGCCGGGCCGAAGAGGGCCCGACCGAGCGCGGCGGCGTCGGCCAGGCGCACGCAGCCGGCGCTGTCGGTGCGGCGGTCGCCGGCGAAGAGCGCCTTGTTGGGCGTGTCGTGCAGGTAGATCCCGAGCGGGTTCGGCAGCATGAACTTCAGCTGTCCCATCATGTTGTCCGGTCCGGGCGTCTGGCGCAGGCGCAGCACCTGCGCGCCGCTGGCGACCGCCCCCCAGTCGACCATGGCCGGGTCCAGCACCGTCGCGCTGGCCGACCAGTCCGAGAGCGCCTGCAGGTGGTGGGTCGCCAGATAGTCCGGGCCCTCCTTCAGCACGGCGGGCGCCACGCTGTTGCGGGCCAGGTCGGGCGGCACGTTCCAGTAGGGTTGCAGCACGGCGTAGCGGATGAGGCCGACCATCGAGGGCGTCTGCTCGCTCGGCTTGCCGACCACGACCTTCATCTGCAGCGTGGGCTGGCCCGCCTGGTAGAGCCAGAGGGACTGGGCGGCGGGATTGACCAGGATGTAGCGCGGCCCGAGGTCGGCGGGCAGGGCGCGCGCCCTGTCGAGGTTCTGCCGCAGGAAGGCAGTCTGCGACGCGGGCGCGGCGGCCAGCGCGGCGCGCAGGCGCCCGTAGATCGGGTTCATGCGGCGCAGTTGGGCGAGCGCCGCCGGCAGTGCGCCGGCGCGCGCGATGGCTTCCAGAGCGGCGCGCTGGTTGCTCGGCGCCATCGGAATGGCTGGGTCGACGTAAGCGAGACGGTCGCCGGGCGCCGGCGTGTGCAGCGCGACGCCGTAGCGGGAGACGGCGTCGGAGAGGTCGACGTCGGCGCGAGCGAGATCGGCGGGGCGGCCGGAGGCCGCGTCCGCCGCGTCGCGGTCGAGCGCGGACGGCTCGAAACTGGACGGGTCGAGCCCGTCCTGCGCGGCGGCGCGCATCATCGCCAGCGCGACGTCCGAGCCCGGCCGCAGCGCCTTGCCTGTCGTCCAGAGCGGCGCGTAGCCCCGCGTCCGGTAGAACGTCGCGACGGGATCGTCGGATGAGCGCTCGCTCAGCGTCGACCGGATGGCCGCCGCCTCCACCGCCCATGGCGGCCGCAGCAGCGGCGTCACCAGCGGCGCGAGCGCCAACCCGATCGCCGCGCCCGCGACAAGCGTCAGCGCGACGCGGACCCACGGCGCCAGCGTGCGCCGACCGGGCCGCGCCGCGCCTGGCGCAGCCGAGGCGGAAGCCTCAGCGTCTGCCGGCGACAGCTAGCCGCGCTCCCCGGCCGTACCGCCGGCCGGTGCGTTGGCCGAAGCGTTGGCGCCGTTATCCGTGGCGCTCGGCGCCGCGCTCTGGTCGTTGGTTCCGGTGCTGGGCGCCGTGCTCTGGGCGTTCATCCCGGTGTTGGGCGAGGCATTGGGGTTCTGCGACGTGGTCTGGGCGACTGCGATGGACCCGAGCACGAACGCCGCGGCGGCGGCCGCCAAGGCAAGTGTCTTGATCATTGTCTTACTCCGTCAGGTGGCCCCGACCGCGCCCCACAAACCGTCGCGGGCCGCGTACGTTCCCTCGAGCGGGCGTCTTGTGATCGGGCGCGCCCTGCGGCGTGCGCCGGGCCGGGCGTGACGGGCGGGCTGGAAAGGCCTAGTCGTACCGTCCGCGATCTGAGGAGCCGACAATGACCTACGCACCGGCGGGACGGGCGATCTACGACGCCGACAGCCACATCATGGAGCTGCCGGACTTCCTGAAGAAGTACGCCGACCCGGCGCTGCGCGACGCCATCCCCGAGGTGAGCTACGCGGCCTCGCTGGTCACCGACGAGGAGGTGGCGGTGATCATGGGGCAGGGCGGGCGCCACAGCCCCGAGCACGTCGCCGAGCAGATCGCGCTCGGCGATGGGCTGATCGCGTCGTCCAAGGAGATCCAGGCGCTGGGCGCGTTCAACAGCGCCGACCGTTCGACCGCGCTCGACATGCTGGGCTTCGCCAGGCAGCTGGTGTTCGCCACCCACAGCGTCGCCTTCCCGTTCTCGCCCAGCAGCAAGCTGGACGCCAAGCTGCGATACGGCGCGGCGCGCGCCCACAACCGGCACATGGCCGACTTCTGCACGGGCGACGAGCGGCTGATGGGCGTCGCCATCGTCCCGCTCGACGAGCCCGCGCTGGCGATGGCCGAGCTCGAGTTCGCGCTGGAGAGCGGGCTGGAGGCCGTCTGGGTCCCGCACCGGCCGTCCGGTGAGCGCTCGCCCGGCCACGTCGACCTCGACCCGTTCTGGGCGCGGCTTTCGGAGACCGGCACGCCGTTCGTGCTGCACGTCGGCGGCGCGCCGCTGCAGCTGGCGAAGGCCTGGATGAACAACGGCCGCGCGCCGACCAAGGACTGGATGGGCGGCGGCGAGAACCTGCGCACCAAGGACATCGCGCTGCTGCACGAAGGACCCGAGCAGTTCCTGTCGATGATGGTGCTGGACGGCGTGCTGGAACGGCATCCAGGCCTGCGCGGCGCGAGCGTCGAGCTGGGCGCAGGCTGGGTTCCCGAGCTGCTGCGCCGGCTCGACTGGGTGGTGAAGATCTGGGGCCGCACCGACGCCAACCTGCAGGGATGGTCGCGCACGCCGTCGCAGCAGATCACCGAGCAGCTGGCGTTCACCCCGTTCGTGTTCGAGCAGGTGGGCGATCTGATCGACCAGTCGAACGATGCGCTCTACCTGTTCTCGACCGACTATCCGCACGTCGAGGGCGGCCGCAATCCGATCGGCCGCTTCGAGGCCGCGCTCGGCGAGCGCAGCCAAGTGGTGCGGGAGAAGTTCTACGCGGAGAACTTCCTGCGCGTCTTCCCGAAGGCGCGCATGGCCGCGGCCCCGGCGCTGGTGGCCGCGACTTAGGTCCCGCGCGGCGGCGGCGCGGTCTACGCCCCTCGGGTCACCGCGCCGCGGCCGCCGCCGCCCGCAGCGCCTCGGCGAAGCGTGCCTGAGCGGCCCAGTCGGCGTCGCGGTCGGCGTGCAGCCAGGCCGAGTTGATGGCGATGACGATGTGGTCGGCCGGATAGACGATCACCTCCTGGCCGAAAATGCCCTCGGCCGCGTAGGCGCCTGGGGGCAGCCACCAGAAGTAGCCGTACCCGCGCACGCCTTCCTGCGGCGGCAGCTTGACGTGCTCGGAGGTGGCGTCGGCGACCCAGCCGGGCGGCAGCACCTGGCGCCCGCCGGCCTTGCCGCCTTCCAGCATGAACTGTCCGAAGCGCGCGTAGTCGCGCAAGGTCATCGAGATGCAGCAGCCGCCGCGCTCGTGGCCGGCGACGTCCTCGACCCAGGCGCCATCCTGCTCCATCCCGTAGGGCGCCCAGATCTTCTCGGAGAGGTAGTCGGCCAGCGGCTTGCCGACTGCGTTGGAGACCAGCACGCCGACGAGGTCGGTCTCGCCAGTCTTGTAGACCCACTTCGTCCCCGGCGGATCGGCGCGGGGCAGGCGGCGCATGTAGCTGACGATCGGATTGACGCCGGGCTCGAGCATCGTGAGGCCGGCCTGCGCCACGTCGGAGTGCGGATCGGAATAGTCCTCGTTCCACTTCACGCCGGAAGTCATCGTCAGCAGCTGGCGGATGGTGACGCCGTCGTAGGCGCTGCCCTTCAGCTCGCGGATGTAGTCGGTGACCGGCGCGTCGAGGCTCTTGATGTAGCCGTCCTGGATCGCTGCGCCGACCAGGGTCGAGGTGATCGACTTGGCGACCGAGAACGAGGTCCAGCGATCGTTCGGGGTGCGGCCGAGGCCGTAGCGCTCCAGCACGATCCTGCCGTCCTTCAGCACGATGACGCCGGAAGTGCGCATCGCGGCCATGTAGGACGCGACGTCGTAGGGCCGGCCGTTCCAGGTCCATTTCGGATCGATCTCGGTCGCGGCTTTCGGCAGCGCGCGCACCTGTGGCCCGCGCCGGATCACCCGCGCCGGGTCGATCTTCTCCATGTTGCGGTAGCCGTAGAGCTGCTGCTCCGGCGTCCAGCCGAGGATCGCCGCGCCGCTGGGTGGCGAAGGCTCGGCCGCGACGGCGGCGGAGGCCGCCAAGGCCAGCGCAGCCAAGGCTGCCGAACGCGCGATGAGACTTCCGGACATCGTTTCCACACTCAAGCTGATCCTGGCGAACTAGCAATCCGACTGCGGCGCCGTCAAAGCGGGCGCCGCTGACCCTGATGGCGGTTGCCGGCCGGGCCGCAATCACCGATGGTCGCCGCCATGAAGTTCCTGCCCTTGATCTGGGCCGGGATGTGGCGACGCCCGGCGCGCACCGCACTGACCATGGTCTCGGTGGTCAGCGCCTTCGTGCTGTTCGGCGTGCTGCAGGGGTTCTCGTCCGGGCTGCACCAGCTGATAGCGTCCGCGCATGCCGACCGGCTGGTGACGCAAAGCCAGGTCAGCAACATCGACCCGCTGCCGGTGGCGATGGCCGCCGACATCGGCCGCACGCCTGGCGTGAAGCTGGTGGGCAAGCTGCTCTACTTCGGTGGGCCCTTTCGCCGGCCGGGCGAGTTCATGGGGGCGACCGCCATGGACCCTGACGAGCTTCGGGGCCTCGACGACCAGCTCAAAGTGACGCCCGCCGAGTGGGCTGCGCTGAAGGCGCGGCGCACCGGCGCCCTCATCTCGACCGAGAACGCGAAGCTCTACGACCTGAAGGTCGGAGATCGCCTTCCCCTGAACCCGCAGTTCTGGGCGAACCGCGACGGCACCCATCTCTTTCCGGTCGACATCGTCGGTCTCTACCAGGGAGACGACACCGACCCGATGATCGGCAGCAACGTCATCTTGAACTACGACTACGTCGACCAGTTGCGCGCGCCGCCGGGCCCCGGCACGGTCAACGTTTTCATCGAGCGCATCGCCGACCCGCGCCAGGCCAGCCAGATCGCCGCGGCCATCGACCGGCTCTCCATCAACTCCGCCCACCCGACCCGCACCTTCAGCGAGCGGCAACTGGCGCAGGAGTCGGTGAGCTCGCTGGGACAGGTGGGCCTGGCGGTGCAGATGATCGCCAGCGCCGTCTTCTTCGCGCTGCTGTTCTCGGTCGGCGCAGTGATGGTCCAGTCGGGCCGTGAGCGCACCAGCGAGTTCGCCGTGCTGAAGACGCTGGGCTACACCGATCGCCTCGTCTTCGCGCTGATCCTGGTGGAAGCGCTGATCCTGTGCCTGCTGGCGGCGGCGCTCGGGCTGGCGGCCTCGCGCGGCCTTTACCCCGTCGTAATGAAGGTGACCGGCTTCAGGCTGATGGCTGGACCGATCTTCGCGGCCGGCCTCGCCGTTGCGGCAGTGCTGGCGCTGGTCACCGGTTCCATTCCGGCCTGGCGGGCGTCGCGGCTCTCGATCGTCGATGGGCTGGCTGGCCGATGAACCTCCCATGAACTTACTTGGGCAGATCTGGACGACGACCAAGCTGGCGCTGGAGGCGCTGCCGCAGCGGATCGGGCCGGCGCTGGTGACGGTGCTCGGCGTCGCCGTCGTGGTGGCGGTGATGGTCTCCATCCTCGCCATCGGCTCGGGCGTGCGTCACTTCATCGACGTCAACGACCAGCCGGCGCGGGCGGTCATTCTCTCGGCGGCGACGCCGTCCGAGTACGCGGGGTCCTTCGACGCCGGCCAGATCGCCATCATCGAGAGCGCGCCGGGCATCAAGCGACTGCCTGACGGCCGGCCGATGGTGCAGCCGACCTCGGCCGCGCTGGTGCTGCTGACCCGGAAGGCGGATGGCGTGCCGGGCTACGGCTTCCTGCGCGGCGCGAGCCCGATGATGCTGGCGATGAGCAAGTCATCGCTGCACATCGTCGCCGGGCGCCTGTACCGCAGCGGTCTTCGCGAGCTGGTCGTGGGGCGCGGCGAGCAGGAGATCTTCCGCGGCCTGGACCTTGGCGACCAGGTCATGCTGCACGGCGCGCCGTGGAGGGTGGTCGGCGTTTACGAGGACGAGGGCGGCATCGACGAGACGGCGATGGCCGGCGACGTCGACATGGTGCGCGCCGACATCGGCTCGCCGACCTACCAGAGCGTCCAGGTGATGCTGAACTCGGCCGCCGACTTCGGCCGCTTCCGCGACGCGCTGATGAGCAATCCGCAGCTGAACGTGCAGGTGAAGCGGCTGACCGACTACTATCGCGGCCAGATGGGGCAGCTGCTGACGCTGTTCGACTTCGTCGGCTACTTCGTCGGCGGCCTGATGGCGATCGGCGCAATCTGCGGGGCGGTGACCACGCTCTACGCCGCGGTCGACGCACGGGCGCGCGAGATCGCGACGCTGCGGGCGATCGGTTTCTCGGGGAGCGCGGTCGTCGCCTCGGTGATGCTGGAGGCGCTGGCCCTGGCGATCCCGGGCGCGCTGATCGGGCTGGC
>DATNEH010000005.1:0-2664 GCA_035553015.1 Caulobacteraceae bacterium
GCGCGCTGGCGGGCGCAGGGTCCCTTCTCCTGTCCATGGCGTGCTCTGCAACGAGGCCCTGCCTGGAATACTAACGTGGCGACAGACAAGCGTCAGCTTGTCGCGCAGCTTGTCTAGGTGGCCCGATGCAGCGCGCCGGGCGGGCGAGGCGGCGCCTCGGCGCGTTCGCGGCGGCAGATCACCGTCCCATCGTCGGTGTCGACGACGACGTAACCCTTGGCGGCCGCGTAGGCGCCCTCGATCCAGAGCGACTTCGCCTCCGCCAGGACGGTCTCGATGTGCTGGCCGAACAGGGGCCGTCCGGTCGTCAGCGGCGCGCTGGCGTCCATGTACCAGTGCATCCAGTAGCGATAGCGCATGCGTCCGCTCCCGAGCATTGTTGCGCCCGTTCGACATGTTCGCCCGAACCTTAACGGATTGGGCGGCGGCGCCGGGCCTTACCGGCGCGCACCTACCCAAATCGGGTAAAACCCTTCCCCGTCCGCCGGTTTGTCCTCAGTTCTGTGGCCCGACGGCGGCTCAGCTCGGGAGAAACATGCCGAGCGCGGCAAAGCCCATCACCCCGACGCCGATCCAGCCCAGCACGCGCAGCGGGCGGCCGGCGACATAGTCGCCCATCAGCGAGCGCTTCGAGGCCAGGAGCACGATCACCGCCATCAGCGGCACCGCGACGACGCCGTTGATCACCGCCGACCAGAACAGGGCCTTCATCGGATCGATCGGCGTGTACTGCAGGACGAGCGCCGCCAGCACGGAGAAGGCGATCACCCCGTAGAAGCCGCGCGCGTCGGTGGTCTTGCGCTCGAGCCCCTCCTTCCAGCCCATCGTCTCGGCCATCGCGTAGGCCGCCGAGCCGGCCAGCACCGGCACGCCGATCAGGCCGACGCCGAGGATGCCGAGCGCGAACAGGATGTATGCGAAGTCGCCGGCCAGCGGCTGCAGCGCCTTGGCCGCCTGCGCGGCCGTGTTGATGTCGCGGATGCCCGCAGCGTACAGCGTCACCGCCGTGGCCAGCATGATGAAATACGAGGTGATGTCCGAGTAGAACATGCCGCTCCAGGTGTCCCAGCGGATGCGGCGCAACTCCTTGCCGGCCGCCAGCTGGTCGCGGGTCAGCGGCTTGCCGTGGCGGGCGTGCATGTCCTCGACCTCCTCCGAGGCCTGCCAGAAGAACAGGTAGGGGCTGATCGTGGTGCCGAAGATGCCGGTGACCATCGCGGCGGCGCTGGCGTCGAGCTTGAAGCGCGGCCAGACCGTGTGCAGCGCCACCTGGCCCCACGGCACGTGCACCGTGAACAGCACGAGGAAGTAGGCGAGCAGCGAGAGCGTCAGCCATTTCAGGTAGCTGACGTAGCGGTGGTAGGGGACGAAGATCTGCAAGCCGAGCGAGATCAGCACCAGCGCCAGCGTGGCGACGTGCCGGTCGAGCCGGGTGACCAGCTCGGTGACCTCGCCCATCGCGGCGACGTCGGCGGCGATGTTGATCGTGTTGGCGATCAGCAGCAGCCCGACGAGGACGCGCAGCACGAGCGGCGGGTAGGCAGCCTTGATGTTGGACGCCAGCCCCTTGCCGGTGACCCGGCCGATCCGCGCGCAGATCGACTGGATCGCCGCCATCAGCGGAAACGCCACCGGCAGCGTCCACAGCATGTTGAAGCCGAACTGGGCGCCGGCCTGCGAGTAGGTGGCGATGCCGGACGGGTCGTCGTCGGCCACGCCGGTGATCAGCCCCGGGCCGATGCGGGCCAGCGGATGCTCCTTCAGCCGCTCCCACGCCCGGCTGCGCCAGCCCGGGCTCTGCGCGCTTTCCCCCGTCGCCATCGACACTCCCTCCTCGCGGGGCCCGCGCCGCGGCGCAGGCTCGCCGGATACTCAAGCTACGTCGACGGCCCTGACCCGCGTCAAGCGCGACGCTGAGCCACCGCGGCGACGAACGGGGCCGGCGGCATCCGGTTCCTTGGGCGGACGTTCGGCGAACGGACACGTCGCCGGGCGACGATGCGCGTTGGACGCCGGCGCGAGCGAGACCTGGAGGCGCTGGCGCGCCTACTTCACTGCGGTCTTGCCCAGCGGGCCGCCGGGCGCCTTCCCGAGCGTGTTGCCGGGCGCCCGGCAGCGCATGATTTCAGGGGGGCTGCCCGGGTTTGCCTGGTAGACCACGTCGAAGCCCCAGGGCTGGACCGTGGACTGGGTGATCAGCTCCGGCGGCGTGTCGTTGATCCCCTCGAACGCCGCGCCCCACTGGATGTGGCCCGCGTCGTCGATCTGGAAGGGCGCGAAGGCGCCGGAGAACGCGCCGAGCGGCTGGTAGCGGAACGCGCCGCGCCTGATGTCGACCACGCCCATCACGTGCTGGCCGTTGCCGCACTCGTAAGCGCCGTCCGCGAGGGTCGCGAGCGCCGCGGTGGCCCCAGCGACGGCGTTGGCGTCCGCAGCGTTGGCGCCCGGCGCGGCCGGGCCGAGGGCGTTGGCCATCGCGGCATTGGCCTCCGCCGCGTTCACGTCCGCTGCGTGCTGCGCCAGGATCTGCCGCTCGAGCGCCAGCACGTTGGCCTTGGCCTGGGCGTTCAGACAGGCCGCGTCGTCCGGCGCACAGATGATTGCGGCCGTCGCGTTCGACGGCGGCGGCGCCGACCGGTGGCAGGCCGCGCCCGCGAGCGCGAG
>DATNEH010000006.1:0-9706 GCA_035553015.1 Caulobacteraceae bacterium
GTAGGCGCGGCCATCGCGGTCCACCACCATGTCGTTCCACAGCCAGGTCGAGAGGCCCGAAAGGTCCGCATGTACGCTGACCGAGCCGTCTGGCGCCACGCGCCGCACCTCGCGTCTCTCCATGGCGACATAGAGCAGCGACCCGTCCGCCAGCCAGCCCATCCCCGAGGGCCGGCAGTCGCCCACCGCGACCTCGGTGCGCAGCGTCCCGTCCGGCGCTACCGAGCGCACCGCCAGCTCCGCCCAGTCGCCGAACCACAGCCGCCCGTCCCGCCATCGCGGCCCCTCGCCGAACCAGATCTCATCGGTGATCACCCGCACGGTCCGCGTCATCGGCCTTCCCCCTTTCGCGAGGCGTTGCCCGCCGCTCGCGGCGGGTCCACAGTCTGCCCCTCTTCAGCGAGGACCCGGCCATGAACAAGCCCGTCAGCGCGTTCGTCGCCGACTACGGGGCCGAGGAAGCGGCGTTCCAGGCCTATTGCGCCGAGGGCGAGGCGCGGGCGATGGCGCTCGGCAACCGCGGGCCGATCCGCTTCACCGCGGACGGCGACCTCGCCCCGGATATCCGCGAGGCCTACAGCCGCTGCGGCTTCTACGTGTTCACCGACGTCCTCCAGCCCGACGAGCTCGCCGACATCGAGGCCGACTTCCTGGATATCCAGTCGCGCCTGCCGGTCACCCGCGGCGCCGAGCTCGACGCCGCCGGCCGCCCGGCGCTCGGCGTTGGCCACGCCGGCCTGAACCTGGTCTGGGCGAAGCCGCTCAGCGACCCGGTCGGCGGCACCAGGGCCGCGCACGGCCGCTATCCGGTCAAGATGTTCGAGCCGGCGAAGCCGGACGACGCGCCCGACGAGGTGGTCTACCTGGTGCTGGGCTCGCTGCAGTTCTCCGACGCGTGCCTCAGAGCCTACGGCCACCCGCAGCTGCTGGCGGTGGCGGCGGCCATCAACGGGCCGGACTTCGTGCCGTTCAACGAGGCGCTCTGGATGAAGGGGCCCGGCACCGGCGCCTCGGTCGCCTGGCATCAGGACGGCTGGACCCACTGGGAGAGCCCCGAGCTCGACGAGGGCTCGCACGGCTTCAATTTCATGGGCCAGCTCTACGGCTGCGCGCCGGCCAACGGACTCTGGGTGGTCCCCGGCTCGCACCGGCTGGGCAAGGTCGACATCGCCGCGATGGTGGCGGCCGCCGGGACCGAGCGGCTGCCGGACGCCGTCCCGCTGGTCTGTGGCCCGGGCGACGTCGCCATCACCAACCGCCAGGCCGTGCACGGCTCGTTCGCCAACACCAGCGGCGACTGGCGGGTGACCGTCAACATGGGCTTCCACCGCCGCCGCTCGGTGCTGGGCGTGGCGGGCGGCGGCGTCCATAACGCCCCGGCCACCTACGACGCCGCCCGCATCGCCGAGCGCGCCCGCGTCATCGGCTGGGCCATCGACGCGCGCCGCCAACGCTTCCCGGCCGAGACGCCGTACGCCTACGCGCCGCACGCGGGCCAGACGCTCGCCTGGGACGACGCGGCGCGAGCGGCGCTCAAGGACTACAACCTGCTGGATTTGGGGATCTGAAGGCGCGTCTCGGTAGCCGAGCTTCCGCAGCTCGGCTTTGACGGCTGCGATCGTCTTGAAGCGATACCGCTTCGTCGATCCGTCTCGCCACGCGCAGTCGCAGCCGACCCGGGATGACAGCGCGCCCCTGTTGCGCAATGGATGGCGGGCGCAGCGGGAAGGATGCGGCCATGTCGAAGACCATCGTCGTCGTGGGCTACGGCCCCGGCGTTTCCAACGCCGTCGCCGAGAGGTTCGGCGCGGAGGGCTTCGCCGTCGCCCTGGTGGCGCGCAGCCAGGATCGCATCGCGGCCGGCGCCGCGGCGCTGAAGGCAAAGGGGATCGCCGCGGCCGCCATCGCCGCCGACGCCAGCGATCCGGCGTCGATCGCCGGCGCGATCGAGAAGGCTCGCGCCGCGCTTGGCCCGATCACCGCGATCCACTGGAACGCCTACGGCGGCGGCGAGGCGGGCGACCTGATCGCCGCCGCGCCGGCCGCCTCGCGCGCCGCGTTCGACGTCGCCATCGTCGGCCTGCTGGCCGCCGTCCAGGCCGCGCTGCCCGACCTGAAGGCGGCCGGCGACGGGGCCGTGCTCGTCACCAACGGCGCCTTCGGCGACCTCAATCCGCAGATCGACGCACTGGCCGTGGGTCTCAAGAGCATGGGCCTGGCCATGGCCAACGCCGCCAAGCACAAGCTCGTCGGCCTGCTGGCGGCGCGGCTGAAGGACGACAACGTCTTCATCGGCGAGGTGATGATCGCCGGCGCGGTCAAGGGCACCGGCTTCGACACCGGCGGCCCGGCCATCGACCCCGCCCGCATCGCCGGCGAGTTCTGGCGTCTCTACCGCGGCCGCGGCGAGAACTACGCCCGCGTAAGCTGACCTCGGCTAGAACCGCACGACGTTGCGCACCCCGACCACCAGGGCGTCTGGAATGGGCTGCTGCGCGCGGCCCACTGTCGGCAAGGGAACGTGGCCGCCCGGGTGGGCGATCCACTGCAGGTCAGGCTGCAGCTGCCAGTGCGCGCCGAGCTGGGCCTGGTAGGTGGCCTCGACGACCGCCTCGTAGTCGCGCCGAACCGATAGCTGACCCAGCGCAATGGCCGCCGCGTCGGCGTCCCGCGCCGCCCGCCCGATCCGCGACCAGGCGACGGCAAGGCCGAGCTGGTCGTTCGGCCGGTGCGGCAGGAAGCCGGTGAGGGCCAGGCCACCGTCGGCGTAGGCGTCGATCAGGTTGCGGTCGCCGGGCGCGCCGCCGACGCGCGCGAAGCCGGCGAGGCTGGCGTCGCCGCGCTTGGCGATCACCGAATCGACGATGGCGTACGCGCCCCAATCTCCCTCGTGACTGGCGCTGTGCCGCGTCAGCGGCTGCGGCCCGGCCGGGACGCTTGCGGGGCCGAGCGGCTGCGCGGGGACCGGCCGGTCCAGCCACCAGGCGCCGACGCGCAACTTGGCGGGCGTGTGCGGCGCGGGAACCTGCGCCTCGCCGATCAGGAACGGGCCGCCCGAGAGGTGGAACGAGTTGAGGCCGTAGCGGTCGCGGTGCTGCGGGTCGCCGCCGCCCGGCCCGGCCGGATCCCCGTTGAAGATGGCCGCCAGCACGGTCGCGTGCGGGCCCGCGTAGCTGAAGCGGGCGCCCAGCGCGCCGATCGGATAGGCCGGGCCGCCGCTCGGCAGGTCCTGCGCGACGATGTTGGGCCAGCCGAACGTCGAGTTGACGAAGACGCCCGCGGTCGGGCTCACCACGAACTCCTGCGCGGCGGTGAACTGGCCGACGCGCAGCGTCGCGGCCCGGCCGAGCTGCTGCTCGATCCACAGGTTGAACAGCCGCGTGTTGGGCTCGGCCTCGATGCCGCTGACCAGGGCCAGCGCTCCGACGTGCACCGGGGTGGGCTCCTCGCCGTGGATCTGGTGCAGGCTGGCGTGCAGCCGCGCGCCTTTCCAGCCGACCGTCTGCCCGAGGTCGACGTCGAGGATCAGGCCGAGCCGCCCCTCGTACGCCCAGCCGGGCGAGACCCCGCCGGACACGTCGCCGAGCGCGTCGCCGTAGTAGCTGACGGCGAGCATGACCGGCTTGGGCATGGGCGTGGCGGCGGCAGGCTCGGTGCTGGGCGCCGCCGAGGTCTGCGCGCACGCGCCGCCGCCGGCCAGCAGCGGCAAGGCCGCCAGCGCCAGCACCGCCATCGCGACGCCGGCGCGTTTCGCGGCGATCGGGGCTCGGTGGTATGTGCTTTCATCCAATCGGTCGGGATCTAACACCATGACCTACGCGAACGGGCGCACGATCTGCGATGCGGACAGCCATCTGATGGAGCTGCCCGATTTCCTGACACGCCACGCCGATCCGGGCGAGCGCGACCTCATGCCGCTGCTTGGCTCGCTGGCGACCGGCCAGTTCAACCCCGGCGACCACATCGGCAAGGCGGGGCACGCGCCCGAGCGCGTGGCCGAGCTGGTTGCGCTCGGCGACGGGCTGACGCGCGGGCCGAAGTGGCACGATGCGCTGGGCGCCTTCAGCGGGCCCGAGCGCGCCACGGCGCTCGATCTGCTGGGTTTCGAGCGGCAGGTGGTGTTCTCCTCGTTCTGCGCGCGGCCGATCTTCGAGGCGCCGCTTCGCGCGCGCTATCCCACCGCCCGCGCCCACAACCGCGCCATGGCTGCCTTCTGCCAGGCCGACCCGCGCCTGATCGGTGTCGCCATGGTCCCGCTCGACGACGTGGCGCTGGCGATGGCCGAGATCGAGCACGCGCATTCGCTCGGCCTCGGCGCCGCCTGGGTCGCCGCCGCGCCGCCCGGCGGCCGCTCGCCCGGCCACGTCGCTCACGAGCCGATCTGGGCGCTGCTGGCCGAGCGGCGGATGCCGTTCATCCTGCACGTCGGCTCCTCGCCGCTCAGCATCGAGCCCGAGTGGATGAACGACGGCCGCCCCGACCGGCGCACCGCGCGCGGCGGCGCCGAGGTGATCGGCTCGAAGGACCTGACGGTGATCCACCAGGCCGCGCAGAAGTTCATCTCTGTGCTGGTGCTGGACGGCGTCTTGGAGCGGCATCCGGCCTTGCGCGGCGCGGTGGTCGAGCTCGGCGCCGGCTGGGTCCCCGACATGATCCGCCGCCTCGACCACGCCCATGAGATCTGGGCCAGGTCCGAGCCCTTCCTCGCCGAGATGCGCCGGCGCCCGTCCGAGCAGATCCGCCGGCAGCTGCGCTTCACGCCCTACCCGTTCGAGGACGTCGCCGCCTTCATCGCCGAGTCCGCGCCCGAGCTCTACCTGTTCTCGTCCGACTACCCCCACGCCGAAGGCGGCCGCGACCCGCTCGGCCGCTTCGAGCGCTCGCTGGCGGGCGCCGACGAGGCCGCCAAAGCGTGCTTCTTCGCCGGCAACTTCCGCGATCTCTATCCGAACGCGTTCGCGGCGTGAGAGCGGCCGCGTTTCCGCGCCGCCTCAGCCGGGGTTCTGGACCACCACGTAGGTGACGCTGCTGCCCTGGTATTGCGGCTGATAGTAGACGCCGCCACAGCTGTAGTAGCCGCCATAGGGCGAGCAGCCGGCCGGCAGCGAGTAGGCCACCGATCCGATCGCCGCCGCGGTCACCGCCGCCGCCGCGCCCACCGCCATGCCGGCCGCCACCGGGTGGTAGCCGCCGCCGTAGTAGCCGCCGCCGCAGCAGCCGCCATAGCCGCCGTTGACGTTCACGTTGGTGTTGCGGTTGTAGGTGTTGCCGTTGTTGCGGTTGCCGCTGCCGTTGAAATTGCCGTTGCCGCGGTTGCCATTGCCGGCGTAGTTGCCGCCGCCGCGATTGCCGCTGTTGATGCTCGACGGCGCGCTGCGGCCGCCGCCACCCTGAAAGCCGCCGCCGCGCCCGCCGCCGCCTTGCATGCCGCCGCCGCGCCCGCCGCCCTGCATGCCGCCGCCTCCGCGGCCGCCCCCGCCCATGCCGCCGCCGCCCCGTCCACCACCGCCGCCGCCGCCACGGCCGCCGCCGCGCGCGTCAGCGAGACTGGGGAGTGCGAGCGCCAGCGCGCCGGCCAGCAACAACACATGGGTGAGCTTGACGTGCGACATGGCGGGCTCCTCAGCGCTCGGCGAGAGGATGAATCTGGATCTGCCGGGCGTTGGCCGGCGGCGTGAACGCGAACGTGTCCTGGGCGAATTGCGGGGCGACGTCCCAGGCGAGGTCCGCCTGGAACTGTGGCCGCGCGGGGTCGTCGCTGGCGACAATCACGGCACGCAGCGGCGCGGGCCTGTCGCCGTCGGCGATCCAGATCTGCCAGTCGATCCCGGGCTGGCGGAACGCATAGTGGTTGGCGGGCTGGCCGTTCACCTGCGTCTTGCCGATGAAGTGCGCCGAGGTCAGCGACCTGGCGCGGTCGTCGCCCTCGCTCCAGGTGAAGAGGTCCGCCAGCGGCAGGTCGACGCCGTACTTGTCGGCGGCCATCGCCAGCGTCTCGCGGATGGTGCCGGGCGCCGGGATCTTGGCGAAGTAGCCGGTCCCCGGGTCGAACACCGTGACGGTCTTGCCGTCGTAGACGTACTGGCGCGTCATTGAGGGCGTCGCCATGTCGATCGTAAGTCCGTTCGGGCGGCGCACCTTGTAGGTCGCGTTGCCGCCCAGCGTGATCAGTTGGCCGTACACATCCACGTCGTCGCGCTGCGTCTGCATGACGACCTGGAAGTTCTGCAGCGTGCGCAGGTAGGCGCTCATCCTGGCGAGCGCCTCGACCGCCGCGGGCTCGACCTGCGCCGTCGCGGGAACAGGCTGCGCATGGGCGTGCTCGGTCAGGGGCAGGGTGCCCACTGCGCCGCATCCGAGCGCCGTGGCGAACATCAGTGTGGCAAGCCTCATCGTCGGCGGATCCTCGCACCTTGCGCGTCGGTTCACGCGCTTGGCGCGAGCCTCGACGTGCGTCATTTGATTGGTCGCAGCGTACGCCCGCCGGCCCGAGACGATTATCGGTGCAACCGCTAGGGCGCCCTAGGGCGGAGCCCGGACGCCCGCGCTCACGCGGTCCGCCTCCGAACGTGGCGTGGGCGAGCCTGGCCGGCGCCGCTTGACTTACCGTACGGCGCTTCGCCGAGTGGCCGCCGCATTCGGGGAGAGCCGTGTCGATGAACGCCTACGTCAGACCTGCGCTGAGCTACGACGACGTGGTGCTCGGGCGGCGCAGCATCCGCGGCTACAAGCGCGAGCGGCCCTCCAGGGCGCTGATCCGCGAGGTGATCGAGATGGCGATGCGCGCGCCCTCGTCGCTGAACACCCAGCCGTGGAACTTCTACGTCGTCTCCGGCGACCCGCTCGACCGCATCCGCGCCGGCAACACCGAGCGAAACCTCGCCGGCGTGCCGGACTCGCGCGAGTTCCGCGGCCACGGGGCTTATGCGGGGCAGCATAGAGAACGCCAGGTCGAGATCGCCAAGCAGCTGTTCGGCGCGATGGGCATCGCGCGCGAGGACAAGGCGGGCCGGCAGGATTGGGTGCTGCGCGGCTTTCGCCAGTTCGACGCGCCGATCTCCGTGGTGGTCACCTACGACCGCTCGATCCACGGCGGCGACATCGCCCCGTTCGACTGCGGCGCGGTCACCAACGCCCTCGTCAACGCCGCCTGGTCGCGCGGCCTCGGCTGCGTGATCAACAGCCAGGGCATCATGCAGAGCCCGGTGGTGCGCGAGCACGCCGGCATCCCTGACGACCAGGTGATCATGATCTGCGTCGCCATGGGCTTCCCGGACGACAGCTTCCCCGCCAACGCCGTGGTCTCGCACCGCAAGTCGGTGGACGACGCCGCGGTGTTCGTGGGGTTCGACGAGTAGGCGAGATCGATTTGGCGCTGAGTCAGCCTTTCTTCCGCTCTCCCGCGGAAGCGAAGGCCCAGGCTCTTCTGGTCCAGGCTGTCGACCGGCGTCAGCGCGGTTCGTCGTCGGCCAGGCGCGCGCGCAGCCGCTGCGGCGCCAGGGTCACGTGGGTCACGCCGAGCGCGCCGGCCATCCGGCCGCGGAACATGTCCTGCACCTGGTATAGGAACAGCGCCTTGCCGACGCGGCCGTTCGCCTTGGCGAAGCCGCTCGCGCAGTGGCTGAAGTCCGCGTCGTCGGCGAACATCGGCGAGCGGCCGGAGATGCCGTCGAGCCCCGCGCCGACCAGGTGACGGCCGTCGTCGCGCTGGATGTCCGACAGTCGGCCGATCACGTGCTGCGCGAACGGCCGCAGCGACGCGATCGCCTCGGCCAGGGTCGCCGGCGGCGCGCTCTCGACGCCGGCGATCTCGCAGATCAGCCCCACGTCCACGAACGCGCGGGCGCGGCGCAGCAGCGAGATCAGCGTCGCCCGGCCGCTGCGGCTCTGCACGGTGACGTAGGACACCGGCAGGATCAGCGCCGGCGGCTTGCTGGCCGCGCGCAGCGACCGCAGCCGGTCGAGCCCGCGCGCGATCGAGCCGAAGTCGATGCGCTCCAGATCGCCGGTCGACAGCCGCTCGTGCTCGCGGCGCGTGAGCGCGGCGAAGGTCGTCTGGTGATGGACGCGGACGGCGATGCGGTAGCCGATGCGGTTCGAGGTCTTCAGCAGAACGACCGGCTCCAGCGTCGCGGCCAGCGCCACCCGGACGCCGGTGGACGTCACGAACGGCGTCCAGGTGTCCATGGCGCGGCGCGCCCGCTCGGGCGGCGGCGCGGCGGTTCCGCGCTCCAAAAGCTCCTGGGTCTCGGCCTGGGCGAAGTCGACCGGCCGGCCGTAGATGCCGTCGGCGTCGATCCGCGTCACCTCGTGCAGCGTCAGCTCGGCCAGCGGCGCCTCGCCCAGGAAGTGCATCAGGATTCCGCGCAGGCAGTTGAGGCACATGAGCTGAGCGGCCGCGCGCGGCGCCTCGGGCTGGGCGACCACATAGTCGGTGTCGCTGATCTGCTGCACCAGGGCCTGCGCCCCGAGCTGGGCCCCCAGCGAGCGCTGCGCATGCTCGTGCACGAGCTCGCTGCGCAGCTTCCACTTCGGCCCCAGCCGCCGCGCGATGGCCTCCAGGCTGATGACGTTGATCTTGCCCTGTGCGAGCAGCGGCGAGCCGCCGAACTGCTCGAGCAGCGCCTGCGCCCCGTCCGCCGCCATGCGTAGCCCCGGCGGAGCGGCAGCCTGCGCGAATTCGGCCACTGCGGACACCATCATCGTTTCCTGCGAGGAGGTCAAAGCGACGGCGCACCCCTTCTCGCCGACTTTAGTTCCGAGGCGGCGCGCGACTCAACTGCTGAGATAAGGTCGGCGCCTCCAAAGCTACAAGCTGAGCAACGAAACTTTCGGTCGAGCAACCGAGGTCGAGTCGCCACCCTGGCGCGGCATGCGTCCGCAATGGCGGGCGCGCCGCGGCGCTCGCTTTGGCGGTGGACTCGCCGGCAGCCTCGCGCGAAGTGAAGCTCGATGCGCCACGCCTGGCTCGCCGCCGCCGTCACCGTCCTGGCCCTCTGGCCGGGCGTGATCGCGCGCGCCCAGCCGCCGGGCATGCCGGCCCCGGTCGTCGGTGATCCGGGACCCGGCGGCCGGCGGATCGCGGCGGACGGCCTCTTCGGCAGCTTCTACACGGGCGTCGGCGAGGGGCGGCGGCCGGCCATCCTCTACATCGGCGGCTCGGAAGGCGGCCTCGCGCCGGCCGCGCACTGGCTGATCGACAGCCTGACCGGCGCCGGCTTCGACGTGCTCTACGTCTGCTACTTCGGCTGCCCGGGTACGCCCAAGGTGCTGGCGTCGGTCCCGCTGGAGACCTTCGACCGGGCGCTGGCCTGGCTGAAGGCGCAGCCCGGTGTCGATCCGGCGCGCATCGGCCTCGTCGGCGGCTCGAAGGGCGCGGAGGCGGCGCTGCTGGCTGCAACCCGCCATCCGGAGCTGAAAAGCGTCGTGGTCGGCATGCCGTCCAGCGTCAGCTGGCCGGGGATCACCGGAACCGACCCGCCCGAGCCCAGCTGGACACGCGGCGGCGCGCCCGTCCCATTCCTGTCCTACGCGTCGGCCTCGTTCGCCAAGCGCGGCGTCTTCGGCCTCTATGACGACGCGCTGCCGACCGAGCGGCTGCATCCCGACGCCGTCATCCGGGTCGAGCGCATCACCGCGCCGCTGCTGATGGTCTGCGGCGAGGCCGACACGCTCTGGCCGTCGTGCAAGATGGCAGGCGAGATCG
>DATNEH010000007.1:0-13256 GCA_035553015.1 Caulobacteraceae bacterium
GCGGCTGAGCGTACGGAAGTTCTGCTCGGCCAGGATCTCGGTCGGCGCCATCAGCGCACCCTGGTAGCCGCTTCGCACGACCGCGAGCAGGGCCACCGCCGCCACGACCGTCTTGCCGCTGCCGACGTCGCCCTGCACCAGCCGGCTCATGCGCTCGCCGGCGGCAAGGTCGCCGCGGATCTCGCTGAGCGTGCGGACCTGGGCGCCGGTCAGCTGGAATGGCAGGTCCGCCTCGACCCGATCCGCCAGCTTGCTCGCGGCGATCGGTGGGGCGGGCTGGCTCTTGCGGGCCGACTTGCGCTGGGCGAGCGCCAGCTGGTGGGCGAAGAGCTCGTCGTAGGCGAGGCGCCGCCGCGCCGGCGACTGCGGCGACAGATCGGCTTCGCTCTGCGGGCTGTGGAACGCCGCCAGCGCCTCGCGCCACGCCGGCCAGCGCTGCTTGGCGAGCCACGCCGCGTCCTGCCACTCGGGCAGGGCGGGCGCGCGCTCCAGCGCTTCCAGCGCAAAGCGGCGCACGGCGCGAGAGGCGAGGTTGGCGGTCGCCGGGTAGATCGTATCGGCTTCCGGGACCTCGGCGGCGCGGTCGGCGGGCAGGAAATAGTCCGGATGGATGATCTGCAGCGCGTGGTCGTATTCGCTGCGCTCGATCTTGCCGCTGACCACGCGGCGGGCGCCGACCGGATGCGCCTGGTCCAGCGGCGCCCCGTTCCATCGGAAGAACACCAGCGTGACAAAGCCGGTGTCGTCGAACGCGCGCACCTTCCAGGGCAGGCCCTGCCGGCCCGGCCGCTGCACGTTTTCGATGGTGACGGTGAGCGTCACCTCCTGGCCCTCCGGCGCGCTCGCCGCCTTGGCCTGGACGCGCCGCACGATCCGCTGAGGGCTGACGAACAGCACATCGCGCACGATCGGCCCCGCCACCCGCTCCAGCAGCGGCGCGACGCGCGGTCCCACGCCCTTCAGCGAGGTGACCGGCGCGAACAGCGGAAAGAGAATCTGCGGCCGCATCGGGGGAGTGTAGCGCCTTCAGCGACCGGCTTGCGCGCGGCAGGGTTGAGGACAACAGTCCCGCATCATCCGGGAGGATTGTTCAGTGTCCAGATTCGCCGCCGCGCTCGCGGCTATCGCGCTTGCCACCGCTTCACCTGCCTTCGCCCAGCCCGCGACCGCGCCGTCGCCGGGGCCTGAGCCGCACGCCGGCGACTTCGTGATGCACGACTTCCACTTCCAGTCCGGCGAGACGCTGCCGGAGCTGCGCATCCACTACACGACCTTCGGCGAGCCGAAGCGCGATCCGGCCGGCCACGTCACCAATGCGGTGCTGATCATGCACGGCACCGGCGGGGCGGGGACCAGCCTGATCCGGCCGGAGTTCACCGGCGAGCTGATCGGTCCCGGCCAGCTGCTCGATGCAAGCAAGTACTACCTGATCTTCCCGGATGACATCGGCCACGGGAAGTCGTCGAAGCCGAGCGACGGGCTGAAGGCGCACTTCCCGCACTACGACTACGCCGACATGGTCGAGGCAGAGCACCGCCTCGTCACCGAGGGCCTCCACGTCGACCACCTGCGCCTCGTGATGGGCACCTCGATGGGCTGCATGCACGCCTTCATGTGGGGCGAGAACTGGCCGGGGATGATGGACGCGCTGATGCCGCTCGCGTGCAACACCGTGCAGATCGCCGGCCGCAACCGCGTCTGGCGCGACATGGTCATCGACCTCGTCACCCACGACCCCGACTGGAAGGGCGGCGACTACACGGCCCAGCCGATGACGGCGCTGCGCGGCGCCGAGGACATCATCATCATCGCCGGCAGCGCGCCGCACCAGATGCAGAAGGCGCTGCCGACGCGGGATGCGGCCGACGCCTACCTCGAGCGCGTGCTCGGCGCGTCGCTGCCGCACCTCGACGCCAACGACCTGATCTACCAGGTGGGCTCGTCGCGCGACTATGACCCGTCGGCGCGGCTGGGCGAGATCAATGCCCATGTGATGTGGGTGAACTCGGCCGACGATTTCATCAACCCGCCCGAGCTCGGCATCGCCGAGCAGGAGGTCAGGCGGATCCGGCACGGCAAGTTCGTGCTGCTGCCGATCGGCCCCAACACCCACGGCCACGGCACCCACACCTATGCAGTCGCCTGGAAGCCATACCTCGCCGAGCTGCTGCGGGAGTCGGCCCCAGGCGATGGCGCGAAATGACCCCCGGCGTCGCCACGGCAGCGCTTTGGGCCGCCTGGGTCCTCTCTTGGGGGCTTGCGGCGGTCTGGACCCGGCGCACGCAGGCGCGGGCGGCTTTCGGCGAGATCCTGCTCTACAGCATTCCGACCGCGCTCGGCGCCTGGCTGCTGCTCTTCGCCGTGAACGCGTCCGTGGCGGCGGGAGGCGGGCCGCTCGCTACGCGGTTCGCGTCGCAGCTGTGGCGGCTGCCGGAATGGGCCGGCTGGGTCACCACCGGCGTGGCGGCGGCCGGCTTCGCCTTCACCTGGTGGGCGCGCGTCACGCTGGGCGACCTCTGGTCCGGCGCCGTTAGTCGCAAGGAGAACCACGTCATCGTCGAGCGCGGGCCATACGCCCTGGTCCGCCACCCGATCTACACCGGCCTGATCGGAGCCGCCTTCGCCGCCGCCGTCGAGGTCGGCTCGGCGCAGGCCCTGGTCGGCGCGGCGCTGATCAGCTTCGGCTTCTGGCTGAAGGCCCGCCTCGAAGAGCGCTTCCTGATGTCCGAGCTCGGCGAGGCGTCCTACGCCGACTACCGCCGCCGCACCCCCATGCTCGCCCCGTTCTGGCGGATGGGACGCTAGCCGAGCCCGCATGAGCGCCCTGACCGCCTTCGGCCTCTTCGCGGTGACCGCGATGCTGGTCTGCTACGCGCTGGAGTCCCGCTCGCGCTGGTGGACGCTGGCGTTCGCCGGCGCCTGTTCGCTCGGCTCGATCTACGGCTTCCTGCAGGGCGCCTGGCCGTTCGGCCTGGTGGAGGGTGTCTGGACGCTCGTCGCCATCCGCAAGTGGATGCGCCTGCGCTGAGGCGGCTCAGCGTGTCCTGAACTGCGCGATCGCCTTCACCCTCGGGTCGTTGGCGAAGCTGGCCGGGGCGATGAAGCCGCGGCCGTCCCATTCGATCTCGATGCCGACCGCCCGCAGGCACTTGGCGGCGTATTCCGAGCAGATGAACTCGTCGCGCGGCCCAAGGAATTTCGGCGTCTTGCGGCCGGTGCGGCCGAAGCTGATCCGGGCGGCGATCTTCAGGATCTCGCCCGGAGCGAAGCGGTCGCCGAAGCAGTCGACCGCTTCGCTCGCCAGCCGCCGCATCGCCGCGCCGCCTGACTTGCCGCCCTTGTCCGCATAGTCCTCGTGGCGCGCCAGGATGATCTTGCCCGGATAGGGCTTCTGGCCGGTGCTGCTCTCGCTGATAAACCGATCCAGCGCCACGCAGCGCACGCCCAGCTGCTGCACCGCCTCGAACACCATGATCCGGCCGACCGAACGCCAGCGGTAGGCGAGGGCGACGTGGCTCCAGGGGCTCTTGGTCGCCCAGCGGATCAGCCGCGAGAACGGGTCGAGGGCCGAGCACAGCAGGATGTCGCCGTCGCGCACGCGCCGCGCCACCTCGCCGAGCGGCTCGGGCTTCAAGGTCTTCAACACATCGTCCGGAATGGCCAGCGGGGCATCCATGGGTCAGGCTTGCGATCCCGGCCAAACGTGACCTTGCGCCGCTTGGTTCCGCGGACGAACGCGCCTATATCCCCAGCCTTCCGGTATGGACGAAGCGAGGCTGAAACGGCTGCGGTTCCGCGCTTGGCGGCGCGGTTTCCTGGAAGCGGACCTGGTTTTGGGCCCGTTCGCGGACAGCCATGTCTTGTCGCTGACCGAACCCGAGGTCGAGGCCTTCGAGCGACTGCTCGATCGCAACGACCATGACGTCTACGGCTGGATCGTGATGGGCAGCGATGCGCCGACCGAGGACGAGAGCCGGCTCATTTCCCGCATCCGCGCGTTTTACGCCTCTCCCGGCTCACGCGCCTGACATCCGAAGGCAACCAGTTTGTCCCTCGCTGACGACATCAAGCGCGTCGCCGCCGCCCCCGACGCCCTGGAGCTGACCGGGGTTCCCGAGGGCTTCGACGCCCTGGTGATGACCGACCTCGCCCGCGCGCGCGGCGGCCTCAACGTGTTCGTCGCCCGCGACGCCTCGCGCGCCAACGCCTTCGAGGCGGCGATGGCCTTCTTCGCGCCGGAGATGGAGGTCCTGCGGCTGCCGTCGTGGGATTGCCTGCCCTACGACCGCATCGGGCCCTCGGCCGGCGTCTCGGCCGAGCGGATGTCGACGCTGACCCGGCTGGCGCGCGGCGAGTTCGGCAAGAAGCCGGCGCTGCTCATCACCCAGTCGCCGTCGCTGCTGCAGCGGCTTCCGCCGAAGGCGGCGGTGCTGGCGGCCGGCTACTCGGCCCAGGTCGGCAATGACGTCGATATGGGCGTGCTGGAGCGATATTTCGCGATCAACGGCTACCATCGCGCCTCCACCGTCTCCGAGCGCGGCGAGTTCGCGATCCGCGGCGGGGTGATCGACGTCTTCCCGCCGGGCGCCGACGAGCCGGTGCGGCTCGACCTGTTCGGCGATACGCTCGACACCATCCGCGCGTTCGACCGCGAGACCCAGCGCTCGACCAAGCAGCTGAAGCAGGTCGACCTGCTGCCGGTCAGCGAGGCGCTCTTGGACGCCGACGGCGTCTCGCGCTTCCGCAAGGGCTACGTCGCCGCGTTCGGCGCGCCGGGCGACGATCCGCTCTACGCGGCGGTGAGCCAGGGCCAGCGCCGCGCGGGGCTGGAGCACTGGCTGCCGCTGTTCTACCCGGAGACGGCGACGCTGTTCGACTACCTGCCGGGCGATGCGCTGATCGTGCTCGACAACCTGGCGGTCGATGCGCGCGACGAGCGCCTGGCGGTGATCGCCGATGCCTACGAGGCGCGCGCCAGCGCCGACCGCAAGGCGCACTACCGGCCGATGCCGCCGTCGGCGCTCTACCTCACCAACACCGAGTGGGACGCCGGGCTCACCACGCACCCGGTTCGGCGCCTGACGCCGTTCCACAAGGAAGCCGGCCCGGGCATCGTCGACCTCGGCGCCAAGCTCGGGCGCACCTTCGCCGCCGAGCGCGCGCAGGACAGCGTCAACCTGTTCGAGGCGGCTGCCGACCACGCGCGCCGGCTGATCGGCGAGGGCAAGCGGGTGCTGTTCGCCTCCTGGTCCGAGGGCGCGTCGGAGCGCCTGGGCGGCATGCTGGCCGACCATGGGCTGAAGGACGTCCGCCTCGCGCCCTATTGGCAGGCCGCCAAGGCCGCCGATCCGAAGCAGCTGCAGCGCGTGGTGCTGCCGCTCGACGCCGGCTTCGAGACCGACAACCTGGCGGTCGTCTCCGAGACCGACATCCTGGGCGACCGGCTGGCGCGCCCGCGGCGGCGCCGCCGCGCCACCAATTTCCTGGCCGAGGCCACGGCCCTGACCCCCGGCGACCTCGTCGTGCACATCGACCACGGGATCGGCCGGTACGTCGGCCTGAAGACGCTGGAGGTGCAGGAGGCGCCGCACGACTGCCTGGAGATCCACTACGCCCTGGAGTCGAAGCTCTATCTGCCGGTCGAGAACATCGACCTTCTGACCCGCTACGGGTCCGACAGCGAGGACGTGCAGCTCGACAAGCTGGGCGGCGCGGCCTGGCAGGCGCGCAAGGCCAGAGCCAAGCAGCGGCTGCGCGAGATGGCCGAGGGCCTGATCGCCATCGCCGCCCAGCGCGCGCTGAAGCACGTCGACGAGGTGGACCCGCCGCACGGCGTCTTCGACGAGTTCTGCGCCCGCTTCCCCTACGAGGAGACTGACGACCAGCTGAACGCCATCGCCGACGTGCTGGCCGACTTCGAGGCCGGCCGGCCGATGGACCGGCTGATCTGCGGCGACGTGGGTTTCGGCAAGACCGAGGTGGCGCTGCGCGCCGCGTTCGTAATGGCGATGTCCGGGCGCCAGGTGGCGGTCGTCTGCCCAACCACGCTGCTGGCCCGCCAGCACTTCGCCACCTTCACCGAGCGCTTCAAGGGCTGGCCGGTGCGTATCGGCCGGCTCTCGCGGCTGGTGCCGGCCGCCGAGGCGGCGAAGACCCGCGAGGGGCTGAAGGCCGGCGAGATCGAGATCGTGGTCGGCACCCACGCGGTGCTCTCCAAGCAGGTGGGCTTCAAAGACCTCGGCCTGGTGATCGTCGACGAGGAGCAGCACTTCGGGGTCAAGCACAAGGAGACGCTGAAAGCCCTGCGCGCCGACGTGCACATGCTGACCCTGACCGCGACGCCGATCCCGCGCACCCTGCAGATGGCGCTCTCCGGCATCCGCGAGATGTCGATCATCGCCACGCCGCCCGTCGACCGCCTGGCGGTGCGCACCTACATCACGCCGTTCGACCCGATCACCCTGCGCGAGGCGCTGCTGCGCGAGAAGTATCGCGGCGGCCAGAGCTATTTCGTTACCCCGCGCATCGCCGACCTGCCCGACGTGGCGCAGTTCCTGCGCGAGCAGGCGCCCGAGGTGCGCTTCGTGATCGGCCACGGCCAGATGGCGCCGACCCAGCTCGAGGACGTGATGGCCGCCTTCTACGAGGGCCGCTACGACGTCCTGCTGTCGACCAGCATCGTGGAGAGCGGGCTCGATATCCCCACCGCCAACACGCTGGTCGTCAACCGCGCCGACATGTTCGGCCTCGCCCAGCTCTACCAGCTGCGCGGGCGCGTGGGCCGCGCCAAGTCGCGCGCCTACGCCTACCTGACGACGCCGTTCGAGAGGCCGATCACGCTGGCTGCCGAGAAGCGGCTAGAGGTGTTGCAGTCGCTGGACAGCCTGGGCGCCGGCTTCCAGCTGGCGAGCCACGACCTCGACATCCGCGGCGGCGGCAACCTCCTGGGCGAGGAGCAGTCCGGCCACATCCGCGAGGTGGGGGTCGAGCTCTACCAGCAGATGCTGGAAGACGCGGTCAACGAGCTGCGCGCCAAGGGCGGCGCCGAGCCGGTCAACCTCGACCGCGGCTGGTCGCCCCAGATCAACACCGGCGCGGCCGTGCTGATCCCCGAGGACTACGTGCCCGACCTCAACGTGCGCCTGGCGCTCTACCGGCGCCTCTCCGACGCCGTGCAGGCCGAGGACCGCGAAGCGCTCGCGGCCGAGCTGATCGACCGCTTCGGCCCGCTGCCGCCGGAGGCCGACCAGCTGCTGAAGGTGGTCGCGATCAAGGGGCTCTGCCGCGAAGCCAACGTCGCCAAGATCGACGTGGGGCCGAAGGGCGCCGTCGCCTCGTTCCGCGACGACCATTTCGCCAACCCGGGCGCCCTGGTCTCCTTCATCCAGAAGAACGCCAACATCTGGCGCCTGCGCCCCGATCAGAAGGTCGTGGTCAAGGGCGAATGGGAAACCCCGACGCAGCGGCTGGGCGCCGCCGAACGCGTACTGAAGGAACTGGCGCGGCTGGCGAAGGCGGCGTAGCGGCCGGCTACTGCGGCAGCGCGACCTCCGCCGGCTCTTCCAGCGCCGCTTCCACGAAGCCCCACAGCGCGGCGATCTCGCCGGCCGCGGCGGCGTCTGCCGTCTCCTCGACGGAGCGGCCGGTTTCCAGCGCGGTCTGGAACGCGGTGCGGGTGCGCAGGATCGAGGGAGCGACCGGCGCGCACATGTAGTCGAGCGCCTTCAGGGCGCGGCGCACCAGCGGCGATTCCGTGCCCTCGCGGGCAGTCGGCGCCTGGTTCATCACCACCAGCGACGGCTTCTTCATGCGGCGCACCAGCGAAAGGCTGGGCGCGAGGCCGGAGAGGTCGAGCAGGGTGGGGCGCACCACCAGCACCGCGAGATCGGAGAGCACCACCGCCTCGCTGACGTCCTCGACCGCGCCGGCGGGCGTGTCGATGATCATCAGGTGTTTCTTCAGGCCCACCGCGGCGAACTTCGCGGCCATCAACGTGGCCCCGGTGGCGATCACGCAGGCCGGGCCGGCGGCGTCGCGGGCATCCAGGATGTTGTAGATCGAGCGCTGGCGGTCGAGGTCGGCGACCAGCACGTCCTGGCCGCGCAGGTGGGCGGCGATGGCGAGATGCGTCGCCACCGTGGTCTTGCCCGACCCGCCCTTCAGCGCGATCACCGCCACCGTCTGCAAGATGCGCTCACCGCCTCCCACGCCGCCTCGCCCCGACTCTATTTCCTCAGGCCCATGATAGTGGCCGCTTTCACGGCGGAACTAGGTCGCAGGCTGCGTGCACGTGGCGCACCCGGATTCAACCTGCGGCGGCGCCGGCGATTGCGTACGCCATTTCCCACCGTGTAACTGCGACGGACCTTGGCCGTTCTGGCGTGCTTCGGTCGTGATGCCGAGGGGACCATGCCGCTAGACCAAGCGTCCGAGACGACCACCACCGCCAAATCCGCCATCGACAAGGAAGCGCTGCTGGCGAAGTACCGCGCCGAGCGCGACAAGCGGCTGCGCGCCGACGGCAACGCCCAGTACCTGCGGATCGCCGGCCAGTTCGGGCGCTATCTCGACGACCCGTACACGCCGCGCACCGAGCGCGGACCGAAGACCGACCACGTCACCTTCGCCTTCGTCGGCGGCGGCTTCGCCGGCCTCGTCACCGGCGCGCGGCTGGTCGAGGCCGGGATCACCGACGTGCGCATCATCGAGAAGGGCGGCGACTTCGGCGGCACCTGGTACTGGAACCGCTATCCCGGCGCGCAGTGCGACACCGCCTCGATGATCTACATGCCGCTGCTGGAAGAGACCGGGCACCGGCCGACCGAGAAGTACGCGCACGCGCCGGAGATCCTCCAGCAGTGCCGCCGCATCGGCGAGAAGTTCGGGCTCTACGACAATGCGCTCTTCCACACCGAGGTGACCTCCATCGAGTGGGACGACGCGCGCTCCGTCTGGGCGATCGGGACCAACCGAGGCGATGCCTTCACCGCCAGCTTCATCGGGCTCGGCACCGGGCCGCTGCACGTGCCGAAGCTGCCTGGCCTCCCCGGCATCGAGCGCTTCAAGGGCCACTCGTTCCACACCAGCCGCTGGGACTACGACTACACCGGCGGCGACCCTGTGAGCGTGACGATGGACGGCGCGCCGCTGCACAAGCTGGCCGACAAGCGGGTGGCGATCATCGGCACCGGCGCGACCGCCGTGCAGTGCGTGCCGCACCTCGCCCGCAGCGCGGGAACGCTCTACGTCTTCCAGCGCACGCCCTCGTCGGTCGACGTGCGCGGCAACGTCCCGATCGACCCCGACTGGTTCGCCTCGATCGCGACGCCCGGCTGGCAGAAGCGCTGGCTGGAGAACTTCACCGCCAACCAGGCCGGCGGCTGGGCCGACGAGGACCTGGTGCAGGACGGCTGGACCGAGCTGTCGCGCCGCATCCGCTCGCGGATCATGGCGCTGCCGGAGGCCGAGCGCACGCCGCAGAACATGTGGTCGGCGTTCGAGGAGTCCGACTTCGAGAAGATGGAGGAGATCCGCGCCCGCTGCGATGCGATCGCCGCCGACGGCGAGACGGCGCAGAACCTGAAGGCCTGGTACCGCCAGCTCTGCAAGCGCCCGTGCTTCCACGACGAATACCTGCAGGCGTTCAACGAGCCCGGCGCGCACCTGATCGACACCGACGGCAAGGGCGTCGAGCGGATCACCGAGAAAGGTGTCGTGGCGGCGGGGCGCGAATACGAGGTCGACTGCATCATCTATGCGTCCGGCTTCGAGGTGGGCACCGAGTACAAGCGCCGCGCGGGCTTCGACCTGGTCGGGCGCGACGGGTTGAAGCTGTCGGACGCGTGGGGCGAGGGCATGCGCTCCAAGCACGGGATCCACGTGCACGGCTTCCCGAACGCCTTCTTCGTGCAGCCCACGCAGGGCGCCAACCTGATCTCCAACGTGCCCCACAACCTCACCGAGTCGGGCGTGACCATCGCCACGGTCGTGCGCCATGCGCTGGATCAGGGCGCGAAGGAGGTCGAGGTGACCAAGGAGGCCGAGGACGCCTGGGTGGCGCTCCTGCTCACCGGCATGGGCCGCATGATCGGCTCACCCGACTGCACGCCCGGCTACTACAACAACGAGGGCCAGGACCCCGGCCCCGCCGCCCGCCTCAACGTCGGCTACCCCGCCGGGGCGTCGGCCTACTTCAAGTACATCGACGAATGGCGCACGTCGGGCGCGTTCGACGGGCTGGCGTTCAGGTAGGTATCCGCCTCCGACGGGCAGGCTCAGCTCACGATGCTCTGCGGCGGCGGCGGACCGGGCGCCGCGGCCTTCGCGTCCGCCAGCATCCGCGTGGCGCGCTGCCAGACCTCCAGGCGCTGCACGGACAGCATGGCGATCGCCAGCAGCAGGAAGCCGTCGGTGATCGCGACGATCGGCAGGTGCAGCGTCCCGGCGTTGCCGGCCAGCAGGTCGCGCGCGGCGTAGCGCACCACCAGGATCGCGAAGATGAAGAGCAGGCCGATCGGCGAGGCGCGCGAGGTGAGGTCGTGCGTCTCGGGATGGATGTGAATCTGGGTGAGCCGCCCGCGCTGCCAGCCGATCGCCGCGCCGAGCGCGAACGCACCAGCCAGGATGGCGATGCTGACCGGCGTGATCGGCGGCGGCGCCTGGCTGAGGGCCGCCGCCATCAGGATCAGGTAGATCGCCGGACCTACCCAGAGCCGCTCGATCTTCAGCCGCCGGGGCCGGCTGTTGCGCAGGATGATGATCACCGCCGCCACGCCCAGCGGCACGAGATAGCTGGCGAGCGGCGCGCCGGGATGGTCTGTCGGCATCTGAGCGCTTTCCCCTGGCTCGCCCGGCTCTCAGCTGGCCTGGCGCTCGCTGGCCTGCATGGCGGCGGTCTCCAGCGCCTTGGCGGCGCTCTCGCCGGGTCGCACCTCGGCGACGCCGATGTCGAACTCGGCCACGAACGGCTGCCGTTCGGGCCCGGCCTCGAACGCCGTGCAGGCGATCACCGCGGCGATGCGTTCCGCGGTCAGGCGGCCCGCCGGAAGGCCGGTCGCCGGCAGCGCCAGTGCGAACACTTCGGGGCCGAGCCGCGCGGCGGTGTCCTCGGCGCGCACCAGGCGGCCGATCATCGCGCCGATCTGCGGGATCGCGCGGTCGAGCCAGCCGCCGGCCCTGGCGACGGTCACCTCCGGGCGCTCGGCCACCTTCAGCACGCAGACCGACAGCGGCCGGTTGCGGATCCGCGCGGCGGACGCCAGCCGCATCAGGTGGGCGGCGAAGAGGTCGCGGGTGAAGAGGCCGGTCGCCGCGTCCATCAGGCCGGAGCTCTTGGCCTTCTCGAGCGCGCGGCGGATGGCGCTCTGGCGGCGGAACGAGCGGGCGAGCTCGAGCACGCGCTTGGCGGTGTCGTTCTCGGAGACCTGGGGCGAGGCGACGTCGGTGACGCCCTTCTCGAACGCGTCGGCGGCCGAGACGTCCGGCGCGCGGCGCTGATAGAGCAGGGCGGGGATGTGGTAGAGGCGCGTGTTTCGCCGCATGCCGGCGATGATCGACAGCGCCTCGTGCGGATTGTCGCCGGCCCAGATCACCACCGCGTCGAACGTACGCTCGTGCAGATAGTCGAACGCCGTGTAGCTGGTGAACGCGCCCACCACCTGCGCCTCGTAGCGCGCGAGCGCATTGGAGAGCGCCAGGAATTGCGGCGCCGGCTCGCCGACGCAGAGCACACGCAGCGGCCCGCCCTCGGTCTCCGGCAGCTCGAGCCGGCGGCCGCGCTCGGCGAAGGTCTCGAGCCGCAGCTCGAACTCCTCCTCGGCCACCGCCATCCGCACCAGGCTTTCCAGCCGCATGATCGCCTGCGCCGGATGCAGCGGCGGCGCGAGCGTCAGGTCGTAGCCGGCGGCGGCGATCGACGGGTCGGGATCGGCGATGGCGATCACCGGCAGCCGCCGCGGCGCACAGGCCGCCTTCAGCCGCCGCGCGAAGGTCAGCGCCTCGGGGCCGAGCCCGATCAGGTCGACGATCGCCGCCTCGATCTGCAGGTCGCCGAGCGCCGCAATGGCCGCGAACGGGCCGCGCGCCGTCACCGTGCGCCAGCCGAGCCGGTCCAGCCCCTCGGCCAGCGGCCCGGCGCGCTCGTCATCGCGCGCCACAATGAGAATTCTGGCGTGAATCGCCACCCTGCACTCCTGAGGCGAGCTTAGGCGCCCTGGCTGCGTCGCGCCAAGGATCGTTTTTGCCGCGGCCGCTAATGCGCCTTCTGCTTGGCGAGGTAGGCGACGATGCCGGCCCGCTCGGCGGCGCTCGCCACGCTGACGCTCATCGCCGTACCGGGCACCATCGCTTGCGAGTTGGCCAGGAACTTCTCCAGGTTGGCCGGCGTCCAGGTGAGGCCGGACGCCTTCATCGCCGGCGTATAGGGAAAGTCCGCCGAGGTTCCGGCCTTGCGGCCGACGACGCCGGCCAGGTCGGGTCCCTGGTTCATGCCGCCGATGGTGTGGCACTGGCTGCACTGGTCGTTGAAGGCCGTCTCGCCCTTGGCCGCATCGCCAGCCGGCTGCGCGTACGCGAATGCGCCCGCCAGTGAGGCCCCGAGGATCGCCGCCGCGGCGGCCAGAGCACCTCTTCGCAGGCTACTTCTTCGCATAGGCCACCCGCCAGAGCATGTTGCCGCCATCATCGCTGACCAGCAGCGCGCCGTCGTGCGCCACCGCCACCCCCACCGGCCGGCCCCAGACGCCCTTGTCACTGGCGACGAAGCCCACGAGGAAATCCTGGTAGACGCCGGTCGGCCGCCCGTTCTCGAGCTTCACGCGCACCACCTTGTAGCCAGTGCGCTGGCTCCGGTTCCACGAGCCGTGCAGTGCGGCGAACGCATCGCCGTGGAACTCGGCGGGGAACGCCGCCGGTCCGCTGCGCACCTCGTAGAAGGTCATCTGCAACGACGCCGAGTGCGGCTGGATCAGCACGTCGGGGACGGTGATCTTGTCCTTGAGGTCCGGCCGCTCGCCGGCGCGGCGCGGATCCTCGTGCGGACCGATGTAGTACCAGGGCCAGCCGTAGAAGGCGCCCGGCTTCACCTGGGTGATGTAGTCCGGCGGCACGTTGTCGCCCAGGATGTCGCGCTCGTTGGTGGAGCACCAGAGCGCGCCGGTGGTCGGGTTCACGGCCATGCCGACGCAATTGCGGATGCCGGCGGCGTACACGCGCTGCCCTTTGCCGTCGGGCGTGAACGCCAGCACGTCGGCGCGGTT
>DATNEH010000008.1:0-10018 GCA_035553015.1 Caulobacteraceae bacterium
CACATCTTCGTGGCGCTGCAGCAGGCGAAGACCGACGGCGCGCTGACCCACAGCGGCGCCTACGGCATCAACGAGATGGTGCGCAGCGTCACGCCGCTCAGCGACCACTTCACGCTGACCCTGTTCACCTCGGTCAACTACACGAAGGTTTACGAGGACGATAACAACGGCGCGACGCGCCAGCAGGTGGCGCTGTTCGGCAAGGACTTCGCGCTGACCGACAATCCGTTCTTCCCGGCCAGCAGCATGGCGGCGCTGGCCGGCCCGGCGGGACAGACGACGCCGACCACGGTGTGGCCGGGCGCCTACTACAAGTACAACACCGTCAGTAAGCAGACGGACTTCGAGTACATGCGGATCGCCGGCGACTTCTCGCCCACCCTGCACCTCGAGCAGACCTTCTACACCTACTACTACAACAACCACACGCTCTCGCCGGAGGACGTCACCGGCTCGCGCGCGATCTTCACCCAGCCGACGCTGGTGGGCGGCAAGCCAGGCCCGAAGGTGCTGGGCGACATCCCGGCCTACACCAAGCTCAACCAATACCGGGTCTATGGCGACATCACGCGCTTCGACGACGACTTCGCCAGCTGGGGGACCCTGCGCCTCGGCGTCTGGGCCGAGGCCGTCTCCACCCACCGTGTCCGCAGCGACTTCGACTTCACGCTGGGCGGCGTACCCAACTACGACCAGAAGTCTGCCCCGTTCAACATTCAGTACGACCAGCATTCGACGACCCAGCAGGTGCAGCCGTTCGTCGACCTCGAGTTGAAGCCGGTTCCGCAATTCACGATCACGCCGGGCTTCAAGTACGTCACCATCGGGCGCGACGTCTGGGGGCCGTTCAACCAGACCGCACGCGACAACGTCGAGCAGCGCGACACCTTCACCAAGCCGCTGTGGTACTTCACGGCGAACTACAAGATCATGGACAACTGGTCGGTGTACGCACAGTACGCCCAGGGCTTCCTGGCCCCGCCGCTCAGCGTTCTGCAGGTCAAAGGCACGATCAACACCTCGCAGCTGCAGCCGCAGCAGACCACCAACTACCAGGTCGGCTCGGTCTACCAGAGCCAGCGGGTGACGCTGGACGGCGACTTCTACTACATCGACTTCAACAACCTGATCTCTAGCTTTACCAACACGTCTATCAACACCGGCGCGGTCTGCCCGACGAACGAGACCTGCTTCGAGAACATCAAGGGCGCGGTCTACAAGGGCGTCGAAGGCGAGGGGACGGTCGAGGCGATGGACCACCTGTTCCTCTTCGCCAACGGCTCCTGGAACTCGGCGAAGGACAAGCTGAACGGCCAGCAGATCGCGGGCGCGCCGGCCTACACGGCTGCGGCGGGCGCGATCTACAAGGAGCACGCCTGGAGCGTCTCGCTGCTCGACAAGCTGGTCGGCGACACCTGGCAGGTGGAGGGCAACCCCTTCTACCACACGGGCGCCTACAACGAGCTGGACCTGACCGGCGTCTACACGATCCAGCGCTGGCGGCTCGAGGCGGGAATATACAACCTGCTGAACAGCCAGCAGATCTACAATATCAGCCCGAACAAGAGCACGGCGACGTCACTGAGCAACCCGGCGACGCTGCTCGACCAGCTCTACTTCCAGCCGCCGATCAACTTCCAGATCTCGGCCCGCTATACGTTCTGAGGCGGGGCAGACGGCGGCGGGGCAGGCGTCTCGCCGCGCAGGCGCCGCTGGCTCTCCGCGAGGCGTGCGTCTGCCTCGGCCAGCTGCTCGTTCTCGCGGTCGGCCGCCTCGGCGACCTCGCGGGTGTGCTCGCGGGCGCGCCGATAGGCCCGCGCGGCCGTGCGCTTGGGGCCAGCCCCCATGATCAGCAGCGCGATGCCGACGAAGGGGAACAGCGCCAGCAGGAGGAGGGCGGTCAGCTGCATGGGTGGCAAGCGCCTCCACGTCGTTCGTTCCCGAGCCCGGCGCCGACCGTGACGATAGCGGCAAGCAGGGCGCCGCGCATCGGGGTGTAACACGCGGCCGTCCGTGCGCTCCAACTGATCGAGGCGCGGCCGCTAACCCTCCGCCTTCACCGCGACGGTGAGCGGCTGGCGGATCGCCTGGAAGGCCGGCAGCGCCTCGCAGCGCGCCGAGTGGTCCGCGAGCCGTGGCCAGCGGGCGGCGTCGAAGAGGCGCGGATGGGCCTCGCGCAGGAAGGTCAGCGCGCAGCCGACCATGACGTCGGCGTGACCGAGCTCGGGGCCGACCCACCAGTCGCCCGGCGAGGCGGCGCGGTCGGCCTCCAGGACGGCGAGCACGTCGCCGATCTGCGCCTCGCAGCGTTCGATCCAGACCGGCGATGGGGCGGCGTGCAGGACGCCCTCGTAGAGCAGGCTGACCGCCTTGTCGGCCAGGCCAGAGCCCAGCGCGCAGATCTTCAGAGCACGCCGCCGCATGGGGCCGGAGCTTGGCAGCATGGCGCGCGCCGGTCCGGCCATCTCGTCGAGCGCGTCGAGGATCATGGCGCTTTCGATCAGCGTCTCGCCGTCGTCCAGCACCAGCGTCGGCACGCGGCGCAGCGGATTGAGCCTGGCGAGCGCGTCGGCGTCAGCCCAGACCGACCAGGGCCGCTGCTCGAAGCCCATTCCGTAGAGCGTCAGCGCGACGCCGACGCGGCGCACGAAGGGCGAGTCGTACTTGCCGACGAGGATCATGGCGCGCGCTTCCGCAGGTGAGTGACAAGCGCAGCTATGGCCGCGCGCCGGCCACGGCAACGGCGCGGCGGATCAACTCGTGTTTCCGCCTGTGCCGCTGGCCGCTAGAGAAGAAGGCCGAGACAGACCTCGACCTGGGGAGCGCCGCCATGGACCGCGCCAGTCCCGCCGCAGACGCGCCGCCCGTCGCGATCGGCGCGCCGCAGCTGACCTGCTACCGGCTCCATCGAGGCTCGCCGGAGCTGAAGCCGGCGCGGCCCGACCGCAGCTGGATGGACCTGACCCACGAGCGGTACGCCTATCGCTGCACCCCGCTGTCGATCGCCAACGCCAGCGGCTGGACCATCGAGCTGCCGTTTGCCTTCGAAGCGGCGTGGTTCGGCGGCGACGAACTGGGCGCAGTGCAGTTGCGCTCCGACGACGAGCGGATGGCCCACCATGTCTCGTCGCACTTCGGGCATGGCGTGATCACCTTCCACGCCGGCTGGCTCTTCCGCACCTCGCCGGGCTGGGCGGTGTGGACGCGCGGGCCGCCGAACTGGGTGAAGGACGGCGTCGTCGCGCTCGACGGGCTGGTGGAGACCGACTGGCTGCCGTTCCCGTTCACGATGAACTGGCGCTTCACGCGGCCGGGCGTGGTGCGCTTTGAGGCGGGCGAGCCGTTCTGCTTCATCACGCTGGCCCCGCACGGCCTCTTGGACGCGGTGCAGCCGACCATCGCCACGCTCGACGAGGACCCGGCGCTGAAGAGCGCCTACGAGGCCTGGTCGGCGAGCCGCGCCGACTTCAGCGAGCGGCTCGCGCGCGAGGAGGAGCGGGCGGTCGCCGAGAAGTGGCAGCGCACCTACCTGCAGGGACGCGGCGGCATCGAGGACGGCCGGCCGGTCTATCACCTCTCCCGCCGCCGGCTGCTGACGCCGATTGGGCCGGCCTCGGATAACGACGACGAAGCGGGCGCGGCGGCTGCGGAGGACTAGCGTGATGATGAGCGGCGGATGCCTGTGCGGCCAGGTGCGCTACGAAACGGACGCTGCGCCGGCCTGGACGGCGATCTGCTACTGCCGCGACTGTCAGCGCGCCTCGGGCAGCGGCTACATGCCGGTGATGGGCGTCCGGCGCGCCGACATGCGGATCACCGGCGAGACCAGGGCATTCGAGGTCGCCGCCGTGCGCGGACCCTCCACGCGGCACTTCTGCCCCACCTGCGGCAGCCTGATCTTCGGCGGCGTCGAGGGGCCGGCGGACGGGACCATGTCGGTCTACGTAGGCACGCTGGACGACCCGTCCGCCTGGCGCCCGCAGATCGCCATCTTCACCCGCTCGCGGATGCCGTGGGACTGCGCGGTCGCCGGCGCGGCCGAGTTCGAGGCGATGCCGGGCTAGCGCCGCCGGGCCCGGGCGGTTAGGCGGGGCGCATGTCCAAGCTCAGCGGGAAGGCCGCCCTCGTGACAGGCGGCGGCAGGGGAATTGGCGCGGCCATCGCGCGGCGGCTGGCGGCCGAAGACGCGCGGGTGGCGATCACCTTCCACGCCTCGGCCGCGCCGGCGGCGGCGCTGGTCAGCGAGATCACAGCGGCGGGCGGCGAGGCGATCGCGCTCGAGGCCGACATGGCCGATCCGGCGGCGGCGCGCGGGGCGGTGGCCGAGACGGTCCGGCGCTTCGGGCGGCTCGACATCCTGGTCAACAATGCCGGCATGGGCGTCGCGGCGAGCCTCGAGGACACCGCCATGGCGGACTTCGAAGCCTGCGTGGCGGTCAACTTCACCGCCGTCTTCGTGGCCATGCAGGAAGCCGCCCGCCACATGACCGGCGGCGGGCGGATCATCACCATCGGCAGCGTCAATGGCGACCGGATCCCGTTCCAGGGCGGGGCGATCTACGCGGCGACCAAGGCGGCGGTTGCGGGCCTGACCCGCGGCGCGGCGCGCGATCTGGGTCCCCGCGGCATCACCGCAAACGTCGTTCAACCCGGCCCGATCGACACCGACATGAACCCGGCCGATGGGCCCTGGGCCGACGCTGGCCGCGCCGCCACGGCGCTGGGCCGGTTCGGCGAGACCGCCGACGTGGCCAGCATGGTGGCCTTCCTCGCCAGCGACGAGGCCGCCTTCATCACCGGCGCCTCGCTGAACGTCGACGGCGGCTACAACGCCTGAGTCCGACGCAGCGCCGCGGGCGGCCCGCAGGTGTCGCCTTTCAGGGGCCGCCTGCCTTGCCGACCAAATCGGCCAACGCCTCCAGATACTCGGCGAACGCCTTGCGGCCGGCTTCGGTGAGGCGGGCGCGCGTCAGCGGCTTGCGGCCGAGGAAGCTCTTGTCGATGGTGATGTAGCCGGCGTCCTCGAGCTTGCGCAGGTGGACCGAGAGGTTGCCCTGCGTCGCCTCGAGCACGCGCTTCAACTCGTTGAAGTCGGCCACCTCGGCGTCGGCCAGATAGGCCATGATCCCCAGGCGCATGCGCCCGTGGATCACGTCGTCGATGCGGCCGATGTCGAAGGCGGCCACGGAGCGTCAGGCGGCCCGGGCCGGCGCGCGGGTCATCAGCCAGCCGGGAAGCGCCATGCAGCTCCAGATACCGAGGCCGCAGAACAAGAGGTAGAGGCCGATGCGGTCGGTGGTCAGCCCCATGCCGATGGCGAAGGCGAACCAGCCGGCCGCGACCAGGCCCAACCAGGCGCGGCGGCGCAGCGCGAAGGCCACCATCCAGGCCGCGCCCTGCAGGATGAAGACGCAGGCGGGGTAGATCAGCCAGATGGCGAAGCTGTGGTGCTTGAAGGCCGAGCAGCCGATGACGAAGATCAGCGCCAGGTTGGCCGCGCCGATCGCGCCGAACGCCGCGGAAATGGCGCGCCCGGCGGCGGCCGGCGGCCGGTCGGCGCGGTGTCGCCAGGCGATCCAGGTGGCGACCGGGATGAAGACGAGCGTGGGGCCAAGGCCGATCGCGAGCGCGGCGACACCGGCGGGCGGCAGCAGCCCGAAATACTGGCCCGCATGCATCAGCATCTGTGCGCCGTAGATCAGCCCGGCGGCGAAGTAGCACTGGGTCCAGCCGGCTGCGTTGCCCTCGCCGCGCTCCACCAGCTGGCGCAGGAAGGCCAGGTCCTCCTGGGCGGTGCGGACGTCGGTGTTCATCGCGAGCTCCTTCAGGCCGCGGCCGGCGCCGGGGCGATGGCGCGATTCGGCGCCGGGACCCGCCGCCCGTTGAGGATGGCGCCGATGAACGTGCGGCGCACGAAGAGCTGGTAGCTGCCCAGCATCAGCGGGCAGGCGACGCCGAGGATCATCACGACCTTCACCGGCCACGGCCAGGCGAGCTGCGAGAGGGCCACCTGCAGCGCCATGATCAGCGGCAGGTGCACCAAGTATATCCAGTAGGACGCGTCGGCGACGTAGCGGCGCGCGGGGCTCGCGGTGTTCAGGAAGCGCAGGGCCAGACCGATGATGGCGAAGGTCCAGCTCCACGATGCAAGCGAGTAGGTCACCGCGAACGCCGCCTTGGCGAAGCCGGCCGTCGAGGGCGCGAGCAGCGGCGCGGGGCCGGTGATGGCGAGGCCGGCGACGCTGAACACGACGCCGAGCGCGAGGTTCACGGGCCAGTTGCGGCGCAGGCTGTCCAGCCGGTCGACGCGGCGATGCAGCAGCCAGCCGAAGCCGAACGCGGTGAAGTAGGCGACCGCCGCGCCGAGGCTGGGGACCAGCGAGGAGTCGGGCGTCGGCACGCCGAACCACATCATCCAGCCGGGCGTCAGCGCAAGCGCGAGCGCGGCCGGCGCGGCGAGCGCGGGCAGGGCCAGGGGGTTGGCGACCAGCGCGCCCACCACCGCGTCGGTCGTGCGGCCGAGCCGCCCGCCGCGGTCCAGCGCCTGGGCGGCGCGCTCGGCGAGCAGGATCGCCGCGTAGAACCACAGCAGGAGGTAGAGGAACCACAGGTGGGTGAGCGGGAACGCGGGGAAGCCCGGATACTTCGGGGCTGGCGGCAATGGCCCACCGTGCGCCTGGACGACGGCGCCCCAGATGGTCGCCGCAAGAATTGCGGCGAACAGGATCGGCCAGCCGACCACCAGCGGGATGCCGATCCGCCGCAACCGGTCGCGCACGAAGCCGGTCGTCCCGCGCCGCTGCACCATCAGGTGCGCGAAGAAACCGGCGATCATGAAGAAGGTGGTCATCCGGAAGGTGTGCAGCAGGTGGAACAGCACCGCGAGCGTCAGGCTGCGCTCGCGGTCCATCACGATCCACAGCGGAACTCCGGGCGGGGCGGGCAGGAACGACACCGTGGCGTGGAACACCACCCCGGCCAGCAGCGCCCCGCCCCTTACCGCGTCCAACGCGTGAAGACGCTCACTGTCCTGTGCGGCCATGGTGAAGTCTCCCGTCGCATGAGGCCGAAGCGATCGCCGGCCGTCCTTGTGCGAGTCCTACGACAACAAGTTTGAAATGTAAACTTGTTCAACATGGCTGGCCTGCGCGGCGGGAGCGAAGGAAAGCGGCTGGCTCAACGCGATATCAAGCTGCGCCGGGATGGACTGCCTCAGCGCTGCGCGGCTGCGTCGAGGTCGGCCTTCGTGAGCGCGGCTCGGACAGTGAGACCGGTCGCGGCCTGGATGCGGGGCGGTCCATCGCCGCGCCAGATGGCGCAGAGGACGGTGGTGACCTCTGCGCCGGCCGCTCGCATCTGTCGCTCGGCGTCCGCCACGGCGCCGCCTGTGGTGATGACGTCTTCCACCAGCACGACCCGCCGGCCCTTGACGTCGCCACCCTCGACGGCCTGGCGCGTGCCGTAGTCCTTCGGCTTCTTGCGGACGAACACGGCGGGCAGGCCGCTGGTCAGCGACATTGCAGTGGCGATCGGCACGCCGCCGAGCTCCAGGCCGGCCAGCACCTCGGTCCCGGCGGGCACGAGCTCCAGCATGGCGCGGGCGATCCGTTGCAGCAGCGCTGGATCCGACTCGAACCGGTACTTGTCGAAGTATTCCGAGGCGACCTGGCCAGAGCGCAGCGTGAAGCGTCCGGTCAGCCGGGCGACCGCGTCGATGTCGGCAGCGAGCGAAGGGTCGTTCATCGGCGCTGGATGCCACAGGGGCTTGCCTCGACGCCAGCCGCCCGCGTTTGCCGCGGGCGCTAGCGGCCGACCGGCCGCAGCCCTTCGCCGAGCCGCGCCCAGCCGAGGCGCTCGGCAAGGCGGCGCGCCTCAGCGCCGCCCACCGGGTCGAGGTGCAGGTTCATGTATTGCGAGGCGGCGTGGCGGCGGGCCCAGGGGCTGAGCTCGGTCGACCCGGCAATCTCCGGCTCGAGTTGCTGGCGGACGCTGCGGGTGAAGTGCGGGCGCGCCCCGTCGAGGTCGGTGAAGCCGTACTCGTCGGCGAGGTCGCCGACGAACAACGCGGCGCCGGCTTTCCTGCCCACCTGTGGGTCGGCGGCGAGCGCCGCCACCGCGCGGCCGAGGTAGTGGGGCGTCTCCGACCAGGCGAAGTCCGGGTTCTGCGCCGCCCCGTCGCGCCAGTTGGCCTCCGTCACGCCGAAGCGTTCCAGCATCGCTTCCGAGCGCAGGAAGCCGGGCGAGACGGCGAGCGCGGTGACGCCGGTGCGGGCGAGGTCCCAGGCCATGGAGTAGGCGAGGCGGTTCGCCGACGCCTTGCAGAAATCGTAGAGCCCGTTGCCGCGCCAGCCGGCGTGCGCGCCGTCGGTGACCTCGACGATGAGGCCGCGGCTGGCCGCCACCATCATCGGAGCGAGATGGCGGGCGGTGATCCAGTGGCTGAGCACGGCGCGGTCGACCAGCGTGCGCACGGCCGCCATGTCCTCCTTCCAGAACGGCGCGCCCCAGCTGATCAGCTCGTCGCCGCCCCAGATGTCGTTGACCAGGATGTCGAGCCGGTCTTCCTCGGCGGCGATCCGCGCCGCCAGCGCCTCGACCTCGGCCTCGACCGTGTGGTCGACGCGCACCGCGACTGCCTGGCCGCCGGCCGCTTCGATCAGCTCGGCGGTCTCCTCGATGGTCTCCGGCCGCCCAGGCGTCGCCGGCGCGCCGCGGGTGCTGCGGCCGGCGCACCAGACCCTGGCGCCCGCAGCGGCGAGCTCGCGGGCGATGGCGCGTCCGGCGGCGCGGGTCGCGCCGGCGACAAGCGCCACTTGTCCTGCAAGCGGTCCCTCTGACGGTTGCATCGGCCCCTCCAGGGTGCGATCCGGCGTTGCTCACGCTTCATAAATGAACGATCGTTTATATTCAAGCGATGGCGCGGCGAAAGACGATCAGCGACGAGGACGTGCTCACCGCGGCGGCGAAGGTGATGTTCGCCGCCGGTCCGTCGTTCACGCTGGCTGAGGTGGCCAAGGCGACCGGCATCGCGCCGGCGACGCTGGTGCAGCGGTTCGGCGACAAGCACGGGCTGACGGTCGCGGCGATCGCGCGCGACAACGCGGCGTTCGAGGCGTTCCTCGAGGCGCAGCCGCCCGGCGCCGGCGCGGAGGCGGTGATCGCGATCTTCGCGGCGATGTTCGACGGGCCGGACACCGACGCGGACCGCTTCGCCGATCAGCTCTTGTGGCTGCGCCAGGACATGCGCGACCCCGACCTCAACCGTCTGGCGCGCGCCCGATTCGCCGCGCTGCGGGCGGCGGTCGCCGCGCGGATGCCGCCACTCCCGATCGCGGCCGAGGCGGCCGCGCGGCTGATCGAGGCGCAGTGGCAGGGCGTGCTGGTGCAATGGGGGATCGAGCGAGAGGGCCGGCTGTCGGCGTTCGTGAGCGAGCAACTCCGGGCGTGGTTTCAACTAATCGATGTAAACCACTGACCAGCAAAGGAAATTTCACATTCAGGTGTGAGCGGCACAGATCGGGATCTGCTTGGCTGGTTGGTGAACGTAGATCCCGGACGACTCCGCGTCGCGGGTCTCCGGGATGATGGGTTGACCTATCCCTCCGCCACCGCCTCGCCGAGCTGGCTCCACGCCGCCAGCGTCGCGAGTTTCTGGTCTTCGCTCCAGGGCGGGCCGAGGGCGGCGCCTAGGGACTTCATGCGCATGTCGAGCAGGGCGGCGGGGAAGGCGTGGCGGCGGCAGACCTCGGCAGAGAAGTCGCGCTCGACGCCGCGGCGGACCTCGAGGCCCAGCGCGGTGCAGGCCGCGGCGACGGCGCCTCGGTAGAAGTCGCCCTCGGCCGCGTGCATCCAGGAGTGCGACTTCAGGATCTCCTCGAGCTTGTCGGGCGGCCGGGCGCGGGCGATCGGCACGACCGCGACGCCGAGCGTGACGCCGGCCTTGTCGAGGTCTTCCAGCAGGGCGCCCAGGCCGCGCCGGCAGTTGACCTCGACGGCCGCCCAGACGCGGTCGATCCAG
>DATNEH010000009.1:0-7082 GCA_035553015.1 Caulobacteraceae bacterium
GCGCCGAAGCCGTCCCCTGGCGCTGCCACCGCTCCCTGGTCGCCGACGCGCTGCTGGTGCGCGGCGTCCCGGCGATCGAGATCCTCTCGGAGACCAGTTGGCGGACGCACGAGCTGACGTCGTTCGCGCACGTGGAGGGGACGCAGATCACCTATCCGGCCCCCGCCTAGCCTACTTTCGCCGCAAGCTGGTTCAGAGGGCGGCTGACCCCGTCGCGCCTCTGGCCGTGAACGCGGCGGCTTCGACGCCCAGCTGGTCGTCGGGGCGGTCGCCGGCGAGCCAGGCCAGCATGGCGGCGGCGGCGCGGCCCAGCTGATCCTGCGCGCCTGGAATCAGCGCTGTCGGCCCGCGGCGGCTTCGCTCGTCCTTCGCCCGGGACCGCCCGAGGAGGAAGCCGTGCGAGAGTTGATCCTGAGGATGTCGATGTCGCTCGACGGCTTCGTGAGCGATCTGGACGGCTCGAACAAATGGATGTTCGGCGCCGATCCGGATGCGCGGGCCTGGTCGGTGGCGACGGTGTGGAACGCCAGCCTGCACATCATGGGCGCCCGCACCTTCCACGACATGTCCGCCTACTGGCCGACCTCCACCGACGCGTTCGCGCCGCCGATGAACCTGATCCCCAAGGCGGTGTTCTCCCGGCAGGGGCCGGCGGTGCTGAAGCACGTAGGCGCGACGGCGGCGCTCGAGGAAGCCCTCGCCCGCGCCGGGACCGGCCAGACCGTGGAGCTGCAGCCCGGCGCCGAGAGCTGGGGCGAGGCCTACGTGGCGAGCGGCGACCTGGCGGAGGAGATCGCGAAACTGAAGGCGCAGGACGGCAGGCCGATCCTCGCCCACGGCGGGGTCAGCTTCGCCCGCAGTCTCGTCGCACAAGGCCTGGTCGACCAGATCGCGCTCGGGGTGCGCCCGTGGGCGCTGGGCAAGGGCCAGCCGCTGTTCTCCGGCCTCGCCGCGCCGATGCCGCTCAGGCTGGTCAGCTCGACGACCTTCCCGGGCGGCGCGATGGCGCAGATCTATCGGCCGGCGTGACCGCGCCCGCCCCTCAGGCCCATTCCACGTCGGCGCCGAGCGCGATCAGGTTCTCGACGAAGCGCGGATGGGCGCGGCGGATCGGGTCGGCGTTGAGGATCTTCGAGGCGCCTTCGATGCTGGCGGCCAGCATCAGCAGCGCGATGGCGACGCGGATGATGTAGGGGCTCTCGACGGTTGCGGGCGCCAGCGGCTTGCCGCCGAAGGTGATCACCCGGTGCGGGTCGCAGCTGAGCGCGTGCGCGCCGAACTTGGCGAGCTCGCTGGTCCAGCCGAGCGCGCCCTCGTAGACCTTGTTCCAGTACAGCATCTCGCCGTCGGCCCTGGCGCCCAGCGCGATGAAGATCGGCAAGAGGTCGACCGGCAGGTAGGGCCAGGGCGCGGCCTCGACCTTCGGCAGGATGTAGGCGGTGAACGGCTGGGCGATCTTCAGCGGGCCGTTGGCGCGGGCGCTCGACCAGCCGTTAGCATGGGTGACCTCGACGCCGAACTTGCCGAACGTGCGGTCGATCAGCGGGAACTGGTCGGGCCGCGCATTGCGGATCTGCACCTCGCCGCCGGTGATCGCGCCGAGCGCCAGGAAGGTGGCGATCTCGTGGAAGTCGTCCGCGAAGTCGTGCTCGGCGCCATGCAGCCGCTCGACGCCCTCGATGACCAGGCGGCTCGCGCCGACGCCCTCGATCTTCGCGCCCATCTTGGCCAGGAAGGCGCAGAGCTCCTGCACGTGGGGCTCGCAGGCCGCGTTGGTCAGCGTCGAGGTCCCCTCGGCGGTGACGGCGCACAGCGCGAAGTTCTCGGTGGTGGTCACCGAGGCGTAGTCGAGCCAGTGGCTGGCGGCGGCGAAGGCGCGGCCGTTGCGCGGGCGATTGGAGAGGGCCAGCGCGCCCCGCTCTGGCGTCACCTCGACGCCGAAGGTCTGGAACACCTCGATGTGCGGGTCGATCTCGCGCACGCCCAGCGTGCAGCCCTTCACGTCGCCCTCGATGCGCGCCTCGCCGAGCCGGGCCAGCAGCGCCGGGATCAGCATGATCGAAGAGCGCATGCCCTCCGGCAGCCGCGCCGCGGCCGGATCCAGCCGGCCGGCGTGGCGCACGCGCAGGACGCCGGTGTCGAAGTCCATGTCGACCTGGCTGCCGAGCCGCCGGAACAGCTCGACGAGCTGGCGCGCGTCGGTGATGTCCGGCACGCCGCGCAGCGTCACTTCCTCGTCGGTGAGCAGTGTCGCGCAGAGGACGGGCAGCACGGCGTTCTTGTTGGCCGAGGGGGTGATGCGCCCCCGAAGCGGCCGCCCGCCGCGCACGATGAGGTTGGCCACGTTGCGTCCGCTCGCTGGCTTGGGTCCAGCCGGCGCCATTAGCGCAAAGCAGGCGCTCCGGCGAGCGCCGCGGAACGCTTGAGGATTGATCAGAGTTACGGGCCGGCGCCCCGCAATAGCGCGCGTCTCTCGGTGAAATCCCCCAGGTCTTGAGTTTCGCGCGATCCAATCCTACTCTTTTCACCCCCGGACGTCCGCGCCCGCGGCCGGTGGGATTCATTCACTGAAGGGCGAATCGAGCTCAACACCCGTATGGACAAGGTGCCCATGACCGCCGAGGGCTACCAGGCCCTCGACGAGGAACTGAAGCGTTTGAAGAGCCAGGAGCGGCCGAGCGCCATCGCCGCGATCGCGGAAGCGCGCACGCATGGCGACCTGTCGGAAAACGCCGAGTACCATGCCGCCAAGGAGCGGCAGGGCTGGATCGAGGGCCGCATCGCGGTGATCGAGGACCAGATCGCGCGTGCGCAGATCATCGACGTATCGAAACTCTCCGGCGAACAGGTGAAGTTCGGCGCGACCGTCAGCGTGGTCGACGAGGACACCGAGGAACAGTCTCGCTACCAGATCGTCGGCGAGCACGAGGCCGACGTGCGCCGCGGCAAGGTGTCGATCGCCTCGCCGATCGCCCGCGCGATGATCGGCAAGGAAAAGGGCGACGTCGTCGAGGTGAACACCCCCGGCGGCGTGAAGGCCTACGAGATCCTGAAGATCGAGTGGGTGTGACGGCCCCGATAAGGGGTCGCGGGCGGGGGTCGTGATCCTCGCCGTCCTGCAGGCGCGCATGTCGTCGAGCCGGCTTCCCGGCAAGGTGCTGCTGCCGCTGGCCGGCGCGCCGATGATCGTGCGCCAGGTCGAGCGGGTGCGGCGCGCGCGTCGCATCGACAAGCTGGTGGTCGCCACCAGCGACGACGCCTCCGACGACGCGTTGGCGCGCGTGCTGGCCGATGCATACGTCGCCGTGCATCGCGGCCCGCTGGACGACGTGCTGGCGCGCTTCAGCGGCGCGCTCGCCGCGTTCGGGCCGGCCGAGCACGTGGTGCGGCTGACCGGCGACTGCCCCCTCGCCGACCCTGCGGTGATCGACGCCACCATCGAGCACGTGGTCGCCGCGGACGCCGACTACGGCTCCAACACGCCGCCCGACGCGCCGTTTCCCGGCGGGCGCACGTTTCCCAAGGGCCTCGACGTCGAGTGCATGAAGGCGGGCGCCCTCGTCGCGGCGGCCGAGCGCGCGGCCACGCCCGAGGAGCGCGAGCATGTCACCTGGGCGCTGCACCGCCGCCCCGACCTCTACCGCCCGGCCTTCCTCAGCCAGTCCGCCGACGAGGGCGACGTGCGCTGGACGGTCGACTACCCCGACGACTACGCCTTCGTCGCCGCGGTCTACGACGCGCTCTGGCCGGCCAATCCGGCCTTCACGTCGGACGACGTTCGCGCCCTGGTCCGCTCCCGCCCCGACCTGGCGAACTTCGGCGGCGAGCGGCGGGCGTAGCGCGCGGGCCGGCGCAGCCGGCTGCCAGACCTCACTGGAGGCAACAGCCCCGGCGCCCGCCTCGCGCGCTGGTTTCGTGTCGCCAATCCTGCGGCAGTTCGGACTGCACGTAGGCGATGACCGACCAGATGTCGTTCTTGCTCAGACTGGTCTTGAACGACGGCATCGCCGTGTCGAGCCGCGCGCCGCCCTCGGCGATGGTCCAGTACATGAAGGGGTCCCACCGCCCCATCGGCATCGCCGAGATCCACGCCAGGTCGGCGGGACGCGGGTTGAGGTTCGCCGCGGCCGGACCATCGCCGTGCCCGCGGTCGCCGTGGCAGGTGGCGCAGTTCGCGGCGTAGACCGCCGCGCCGTGACGGATCACCGCCTGATCCTTCGGCAGCGGGTTGCGATAGGTGTCGTAGGGGGCCGGGACGCCCGACATCATCGTGTAGCGGTGGCGAACCCAATCACCGCCCATCATCGCGCCGTGGCCGCCCCACCAACTGACCGGCTGAGCGCCGACGCCGCCGGCAAGTCCGATCAGGCCCAGCGCCGCGAGACCGACGAGGGGCGCGCTTCTCTTCCAGCCGGCCCGCATTGGATTTACGCCTCTGTTCCGACAGCGTTCGGACAGAAGACAGGGATCCGGGCGACCAGCCCTTGATACAGCGCAAATCGAAGCGCGCGCCGCGGCCGCTAATACGATCAGATCGTCAGACCAGGGAATGGAAAGGCCTGATGACAGCCCCACCGGCGATAGCATTCGGCGGCTTCGCCGACGCCCACCTGATCAGCGGCCTGGGCGTCGCGCTCGGTGTCGGCCTGTTGGTCGGTGGGGAGCGCGAGCGACGCAAACGCGAGCGATCCACTCCATCGGCCGCCGGAATCCGGACCTTCGCCATCGCCGCGCTGGCCGGCGCGGTGAGCGTGGTGGACGGCGGCCTGGCCCTGCTCGCGACGGCGACCGCCGCGGCGAGCCTGCTCGCCGCGGTTGGATACTGGATCACCCGCGATCCGGAGGACCCGGGGCTGACAACCGAGCTTGCGCTGGTGCTGACCGTTCTTCTCGGCGGCCTCGCCATGCGCGAACCGATGCTGGCGGCCGGCGTCGGCGCGGCGCTGGCGCTGCTGCTCGCCTCGCGCTCGCCGCTGCACCACTTCGTCAACCAGGTGCTGACTGAGCGCGAGGTGCACGACGCGCTGGTGCTGGCGGGCGCGACGCTGATCGTGTTGCCTTTGCTGCCCGACGGCCGGTTCGGGCCGTATGGCGCGGTCAATCCCCGCGCGGTGTGGGTCCTGGTGCTGCTGGTGCTGGCGATCGGCGCGGCCGGGCACATCGCCGTGCGGGCGCTCGGGCCCAGGTTCGGGCTCCCCGTCGCCGGGCTGGCGGCAGGGTTCGTGTCGAGCTCGGCCACGATCGGCGCGATGGGGGCGCGCGCCAGGAAGACGCCGGCGCTGTTGAGCGCCGCCACCGCCGGCGCGGTGCTCTCGACCGTGGCGACCGTCGTGCAGATGGGCGCCGTGATCGCCGTCACCAGCGTCGAAACGCTGCGCGCGATGTCGCCCGCGCTGATCTCGGCTGGCGCCGCGGCGGTCATCTATGGCGCGATCTTCACGCTGCGGGCGCTGCGCCAACCGCCCTCGGAGGTCGACGCCGGCGGCCGGGCGTTCAGCCTCGGCGCGGCCATCGCCTTCGCGCTGGTGCTGACTGCGGTGCTGGTGGGGGCCGCCGCCCTGCGGGCCGTGTTCGGAGAGGCGGGCGTCGTGATCGCCGCCGCCGCGGCGGGGCTCGCCGACACGCACGCCGCAGCGATCTCCGTCGCGGCCCTGGTGACGACGGGCGCGCTCGCGCCAGCCGATGCGGTCGTCCCGATCCTGGCCGGCTTTTCCACCAACACGGTCGCCAAGATCATCTTCGCGGTCTCGAGCGGCGAGCGGCGCTTCGCCGCCCGCGTGGTGCCCGGCCTCTTGCTGGTGGTCGCCGGCGGCTGGATCGGCGGGCTGGCCTGGGCGCGCTTCGGCGGCTGAGGCCGCACCGGCGCGACGCATCGAGACAGCGCCGACGCCTCTGCTAAGCTCGGCGCGGGGTTGGCTGGAGAATCGGATGGCGCCGCGCGTGGATCTGCGGCCGGCGGAGGCGTCGGACAAGGATCGTATCCTCGCCTGGCGCAACTCCGCCGACGTGCGCGCCTACATGTACACCGACCACCTGATCTCGCCCGAGGAACACGCGCGCTGGTTCGCCGGGATCGCGGACGATCCGTCGCGGCAATACTGGATCGTCACCCTGGACGAGACGCCGGTCGGCCTCGCCAACCTCTACGACATCGAGCGCCGCAACCAGCGCTGCGCCTGGGCCTACTACCTGGCCGATCCGGCGGTGCGCGGGCTGGGGGTGGGCTCGTACGTCGAATACTGGGTGCTGGAGTACGTGTTCGAGGGGCTGAAGCTCGCCAAGCTGTGGTGCGAGGTGCTGGCCTCGAACGAGGCGGTCTGGAAGCTGCACGAGACCTTCGGCTTCACGGCCGAGGCGCGCTTCCGCGGCCACGTGATCAAGGATGACGCGCGGGTCGACGTGCTGGGACTGGGCATCCTCGCCGCCGACTGGCGCGAGCGCCGACCGGCGATGGCGCAACGGCTGCAGCTGCGCGGCTACGAGCCGCCGGAGGTGGCTTAGCCTCGCTCCTCCACCGCACCGAAGAGTGCGGGGGAGGTGGATCGGCGCGCTACCAGCGCGACGAGACGGAGGGGCGCAGGGCAGCGTCGACGCTGTCGCCATCTGAAGCGAGGGATGCGAGCCGGGCTTGTCGCTCGGCGTCGTGCAGTGGCCCTGCGCCCCCTCCACCACCCGGCTGCGCCGGGCGGTCCCCCTCCCCCGTCGTCTACGCGACGGGGAGGGGCGAGGGGTTACAGCTTCAGCACCGCTTCCGCCACGCGGCCGGCGCCGTGGCCGTCGCAGAGCTCGGCGGAGCGTTCGGTGAGGCGCCAGCGCAGCGCCTCGTCATTGAGCAGGCGGTTCCAGGCTTCGACGAGCCGGGTCTCGAAGTCCGGCGCGGCGGCGTCGATCGCGCGCGCGAAACCGGCGTCGGCCATGTGCTCGATCATCACCCGCTGGTTCTCGGCGAGGATCACGGTGGCCGACGGCAGGCCGACCACCGCACGCTCCCAGACGCTCGAGCCACCGGCGCCGATGGCGATGTCGGCGTCAGCGGTCAGCGTCGCCATGTCCGCGTCGTCGACCCAGAGGCGGAGGCGGCG
>DATNEH010000010.1:0-6252 GCA_035553015.1 Caulobacteraceae bacterium
TCGACATCGGCAAGAACGAGAACAAGACGCCGGAGTTCGTGTCGCTCAATCCGAACGGCAAGATCCCGGCGATCATCGATCCCGACGGTCCCGGCGGCCAGCCGATGGGCCTCTTCGAGAGCGGCGCCATCCTGGTCTATCTCGCCGACAAGACCGGCCAATTGACGCCGGTCGACCCCGCGGCGCGCTACGAGACGCTGGCCTGGGTGTTTTTCCAGATGGGCGCGGTGGGCCCGATGTTCGGGCAGGTGGGTTTCTTCAACAAGTTCGCCGGCCGCAGCTGGGAGGACAAACGCCCGCTCGCCCGCTACGTCGACGAGACCAGGCGGCTGCTGGGCGTGCTCGACGCGCGGCTCGACGGCCGCGACTGGCTGATGGGCGCCGACTACAGCATCGCCGACATCGCGACGCTGGGCTGGGTGCGCAACCTGATCGGCTTCTACGAGGCGCGCGAGCTGGTGGGCTTCGACGACTACGGCCACGTCGCCGCCTGGCTGGAGCGCGGCCTGGCGCGTCCCGCCGTGCAGCGGGGCCTGCAGATCCCGGCGCGGCCGTCGGCGTAAGGGCTCAGTTCCAGATCGGCGGGCGCCTGTCCTTCCAGGACGCTTCCTTCTCGAGCTGGGCGGCGAGCCGGAAGAGGGTCGCCTCGTCGGCGTAGCGGGCGGTGAACATCATGCCCATCGGCAGGCCGTCTGACGACCACGCCAGCGGCAGCGAGATCGAGGGCTGGCCGGTCATGTTGGCGACGCCCGGGAACGAGAAGAACTCCCCGTTGCGCCGGCCGATGTCGCGCGGCGCGTTCAGCACCGGCGACAGGTAGCCGATCGGCGGCGGCGGCGCGGAAAGCGTCGGCGTCAGGAAGACGTCGAACGTCTCGTAGAGCTGCAGCGCCTGGCGGGCGAGCACGCGCAGGTTCTGGGCGTCGGCCATGGCGTCCATGCCGCCGGCGCGCTGCCCGCCCTTCCAGCTCGCCCAGGTCAGCGGCTCGAACTCGTCGTCCGCCGGATCGCGGCCGATCTCGGCGATCATCCGCCGCATGCCGGCGGCGAAGTTGGCGCCGGAGAAGGCGTTCTGCGACCCCCACAGCGCCCGCTGGTCGACCGGCAGGTCGTGCGGGACCACCTCGTGCCCGAGCTTTTCCAGCAGCGCGGCGGTGGCTTCCAGCGCCGCCTGCACCTCGGCATGCACCGGCCGGCCGTTGGCGGTGGCGCTCGACCAGGCGATCTTCAGGCGGCCGGGCGAGCGCAATATCTCCTCGGCGTAGGGGCGCTCCTTGGCGGGCGCGGCGTAGGGCGACCCGGGCTCGGGGCGGCCGGTGAGGTCGAGCATCGCCGCCGAGTCGCGCACCGTGCGGGTGATCACGTGCTCGACCACGAAACCCTGCGCGAAGTCGTAGCCGTCCGGCAGGTGCGGGCTGCGGTCGCGGGTCGGCTTCAGGCCGACGAGGCCGCAGCAGGAGGCCGGGATGCGGATCGAGCCGCGCCCGTCGCCGCCGTGCGCCATCGGCACGATGCCGGCCGCTACCGCCGCGGCCGCGCCGCCCGACGAGCCGCCGACGATGTGGCCGAGGTTCCACGGATTGCGGCAGGGGCCGTAGAGCTGGCCTTCGGTCGTGCCGGCGATGCCGAACTCGGAGAGGTTGGTCTTGCCGATCGTGGCGACGCCGCTCTCGCGGTAGCGCCGCATCAGCCCGCTGTCCTCCGCATCCACCACGCCCTTGCCATACCGACTGCCGCTGGTGCGCGGCCAGCCGGCGACGGCGATCAACAGGTCCTTGACCAGGAACGGCACGCCGCGGAACGGCCCGTCCGGCAGCGTATCGGCCTTGGCCCGCGCCTCGTCGAAGGCCTCGTAGACGACAGCGTTGATCTGCGGATTGTGGCGGCCAATCCGGGCGATCGCCGCCTCGATCAGCTCGCCCGGGGTCACCGCGCGCTTGCGGACCAAGTCGGCCAGGCCGACGCCATCATACTGCGCGTAGTCGTCCATCTATGCCTCCGGCGGCCGCTTGCGTCCTATGCACCACGAAGGCCACAAAGAACACCAAGGCGCGCTTCGCACGCAGCTGGTCCCGGCCACGGGAGCCAGAGTTGCGCGGCGCGCCAGCGGGCGCGCCCTTGGTGTGCTTCGTGGTTCGAACGCGGATTGCAGATTTGATGACCCATGCCGAGACCCTCCATGGACACCTGATCGGGCGGCAGGGCTCACGGCGGGCGTTGAATACGCCGGCGCTGGTGATCGACGTCGAGGCGCTGGACCGCAACATCGCGGCGATGGCGGCGTTCGCGGCGAAGAGCGGCCTGAAGCTTCGCCCGCACGCCAAGACCCACAAGAGCGCCGACATCGCCCGCCGCCAGATCGGCGCCGGCGCGCTCGGGGTCTGCTGCGCCAAGCTCGGCGAGGCCGAGGCGCTGGCCGCGGAGGGGATCGAGGGCCTCCTGATCACCTCGCCGGTGGTCGGCGAGCCGGCGGTCCAGCGGCTGATCGGACTGGCGGCGCGGGCGCCGACGCTGATGGCCTCGTGCGACAACCCGGGCGCCGTGGCGGCGATCGGCGCGGCGGCGAGGGCGGCGGATGTGCGGCTGACGCTGCTGGTCGACATCGACCCCGGCCTGCGCCGCACCGGCGTCGCCGACGCGGACGCCGCGCTGGCGCTGGCGCGCCAGATCGACGCGCACCCGCAGCTCTCGTTCGGCGGCGTGCAGTTCTACTGCGGCGCCGAGCAGCACATCGAGGACTATGCGGCGCGCCGCGAAGCGATCATGGGCAAGATGCAGCTGCTGACCGCGGCCATCGACGCGCTGAAGGCCGCGAGCCTTTCGCCGGCCATCGTCAGCGGCGGCGGCACCGGCAGCCACGCCATCGACGGCGAGCTCGGCGTCTTCACCGAGCTGCAGGTCGGCAGCTACATCTTCATGGATCGTCAGTACAATGACTGTGCGCTGACCCCGGAGGACTCTGGGGCCGCGCCGCGCCCGTTCGAGACCTCGCTGATGATCGACTCCAGGGTGATCAGCGCCAGCCATCCGATGCTGGTCACGGTCGACGCCGGCCTGAAGGCGATGGCCACCGAGGCCGGCGCGCCGCCGATCCTGGCCGGCGCGGCGGAGGGCAGCGCCTATCGCTTCATGGGCGACGAGCACGGAGCGATCGTGCCGCCGATGGGCATGGCGCCGCCGCAGCTCGGCGAGCGGGTGACGCTGGGCGCCCCGCACTGCGACCCCACCGTCAACCTCTACGAGGCCTACCACGTGGTCCGCGGCGACACCCTGGAAGCCATCTGGCCGGTCACGGCGCGGGGAAGGTCGGCCTAAGGCGGCGTAATCCACTCCACCCGCCAACTGCCGTGACCTTCGCCGAGGATGGGGTGCAGCTCGCGGCAGAGCGCCTCGAGCTTCTCGTCGAGCTTCCAGGGCGCGTTCGCGACCAGCAGGCCGCCGCCGGCCATGCTGGCGCCGTCGATCGGGTAGGCGAGGAACTCGGCCCGCAGCGCCTTCGGCCAGCCGCCGGCGCGGGCCGCCTTCGCCAGCGCATCGCCGACCGCGTGGTCCTTGACCGGATACCAGGCGCAGAGGATTCCGGTCGGCCATTTGCGCAGGCCCGCCGACAGCGCGCCGACCAGTCGCGCCGTCTCGTCTTGCACCTCGTACGGCGGGTCGATCAGCACGAGGCCGCGCCGCTCCGGCGGCGGGACCAACGCGGCGGCCGCCTCGTAGCCGTCGCGACAGTGCACATGGACGCGCGGCTCGCCCCGGTAGCGCGCCTTCAGCGACGCCGCGTCTTCCGGATGCAGCTCGCAGAGCACCAGCCGGTCGTGCTCGCGCAACAGCCGCCGCGCGATCTCCGGCGAGCCGGGGTAGGCCGCCAGCCGGCCATCGGGGTTCATCGCCGCCAGCAGCTCGGCGTAGGCGGGCGCGGCGGCGAGTGGGCGGCCGAACACCAGCGCAGCGCCGGCCTCGTACTCCTTGGTCCGCTGCGCGCCTTCGCTGGTCAGGTCGTAGGCGCCGACGCCGGCGTGGGTGTCGAGCACCGCGACCGGCTGCGGCTTGGCCAGCAGATGCTGCAGGATCAGCGTCAGCGCTGCGTGCTTGAAGACGTCCGCGTGGTTGCCGGCGTGGAAGACGTGCCGGTAGTTCATCAGGGCTTCGGCAGCACGCCGCGCTCGATCATCCGGGTCAGGTGGCGGCGGAACATCACCTCGGTGTCGACGCAGTCGCCGAAGCCGGCCTGGCGCAGCTTGATCGTCGAGACCAGCGCCGGCGAGATCGGCCCGCTGGCGCCGAGCGCAAACAGGAAGTCGGCGTAGTGGTGGGACTGGCCGACGAGATCCGCGATCGGCGGCGCGTTCAGGCCATGCTTCGCGCGGATCCGGTCCCAGACCTCGGCGTGCGCCGGCAGGAAGTCCGAGAGCCTCACTTCTTCGCCCGACGCGGGCTCGACGCCCAGCGCGGCGGCGATCGCCGGCCAGACGTTCTCCCAGACGAAGACGTCGCCGTTGGTGATGTTGAAGATCTGGTCCGCGGCGGCCGGCGCCTCGGCGCCCCAGGCCAGCGCACGGGCGATCAGGTCGGCGTCTACCGCCTCGATGACGTGGCCGTGCTCGCCTGGACACGTGAACGGCTGTCCCAATTCGCGGCGGATGGCGCCGTAGACGCCGATGATCGGGATCAGGTTCATCGCGACGCCGAGCGCCTGCCCGAACACCACCTGCGGGCGCCAGATGGTGAAGGTCCAGCCCGCGCCGGCGCGACGGCCGCGGATGTAGTCCTCCTGCAGCCAGTAGAAGTTGTCGTGCGGATCGCGGGCCTGGTCCTCGCGGGCGGGGACCTTCAGCCGGTGCACATGCGCGCCGTAGGCCTTGGTGCCTTGCAGAAAGCTGACGTGCCTCAGGTTGGATGCCCGCTCCAGCAGCGGGTCCATCAGGTTGCGCATCATCGAAAGGTTGGTCTGCATCTGGTCCTGCTCGAACCAGCCGGGAACGAGGCCGGGCTTTTCGAACAGGGCCGCGTAGGCGACGTGGGTCACGCCGCCGAACCGCTCGGCCGCGGCGCGGCAGGCGCCCGGGTCGGTCAGGTCGAGCGCGACGTGCTCGTAGTGGGCCGGCGCCGGGTCGGGCGCGCGGCGCGAGACGCCGATCACCCGCCAGCCCGGCAGCGCGGCGAAATGCTCGACCGCCGCCTGCCCGATCACGCCGCTCGCGCCGGCGACGAGGATGGTATTGTCCGCCATGGCTCGCTTCATGCGCCCGTCGGACGCAGGCTCGCAAGCCGGCGTCGGGAGTTAAAACGCGTTCCAACGATTACATGAGGGACGGGCCCGAGGCCTTTACGTCCGCAGCGTCAAGGTTTCAGATTCCCACCCCTCAAGTTGGAGGCCGACGCCATGACCGACCATTCCGCCGAACTCGAAGCGGCCCAGTTAGAGAGTGCTTTGGCCGACGCACACCTGCCGTCGCTGGCCGCCGCGACCGTACACCTGACTGGCGACGCCAGCTTCATCGAGAAGGCGAACTGGCCGGTCTACGACTTCTTCGGCGACTCGAAGGTCGGCGGCTATGCGCCGGAGGTTCAGCAGAAGCTCCGCGACGCGGCGCGCCAGGCGCTGAAGGCGCATCTGGACGGCGCGCCGATGCCGCCGCCGCCCAGGCCTGAGACGCTGCGCAAGATGATGGACTTCGTCGCCGGCCTCGAGATCCCCCAGCACTACGCGCCGTTCCTGATGGAGGAGCTGGCGCTGAACGGCGCCGACCCCAAGCAGCCGGACTGGTCGAGCCCCAAGCTGAAGGCCGCGGCGCCGCATATGCCGGTGGTGATCATCGGCGCCGGCATGTCGGGGCTCCTCACCGGCATTCGGCTGAAGCAGGCCGGCATCCCGTTCACCATCATCGAGAAGAACGCCGAGGTGGGCGGCACCTGGTTCGAGAACCAGTATCCCGACTGCCGGGTCGACAACCCGAGCCACCTCTACTCCTACTCGTTCGAGCCCAACCACGAGTGGCCGAACCACTTCTCGCCGCAGCCGGTGCTGCTGGCCTACTTCAAGGGCGTCGCCGACAAGCACGGCCTTCGCGAGCACATCCGCTTCGAGACGCAAGTTCAGGAGGCCGTCTGGGACGAGGCCGCCTCGATGTGGCGGGTGCGGATCAAGGGCAAGGACGGGCGCACCGAGGCTCTGAGCGCCCGGGCGGTGGTATCCGCCGTCGGCCAGCTCAACCAGCCGCGCTTTCCGGACGTGCCCGGCGTCGGCGACTTC
>DATNEH010000011.1:0-28627 GCA_035553015.1 Caulobacteraceae bacterium
TCGAGGGGTAGCTGCCGTACGGGAACAGCTGGTTGTCCCGGCTGATCTCCAGGATGTCGGCGTGGCGGGTGACCAGGTGGAACGGGTCAAAGCCGGGCAACTCGGCCTTCGCGAACGGCTCGTTCTTCCTGAGCCACGCGAAGGCGTCGTAGAGCCGCGGCGGATTGGCGTGCGCCTTCGGGTCGACGACCGTGGCGATGGCGCTGTCGAGGGTCTGGGTCATATCGGTGTGCTCTCGGAGATGGCGGCGCGCGGTCAGGCCTGCGCGCCGTCCAGGAACTGGGTGAAGCCGGCGGGCGCATAGGGCCCGATGCAGATCTGCTCGAGCACGCCGATGCCCTGGCGCTGGCCGTCGGTCGCCCGCACCACCTGTTGGGTGTGCAGGTGCCAGGGCTCCAGCGGGTTGAGCTGGCGCGGGTCGAACGACTCGTGGCCGATTGCCAGCTCGCCCTTCCACATGCCCTGGCCCCACTCGGGGTGGCCGTAGCCCAGGCCCTTCATCTGGAACTTCAGGATCGGCTCCAGCGAGATGGTGCGCACGGCGCCGTCGAGGCCCACGAGATCGATCTCGGCCGAGCGCGCCAGACGGGTGCCGGGGTGGTACTGCACGCGATGGCGGGCGGTCGCCATCCGCTGGTCCTTGCCGTCCTCGACGCCGGGCACGTCGGCCTCGCTGGCGTACAGCGGCGCGACGATGCCCTCGCGCACCAGCGCCTCGCCCTTCTGCCCATCGAAGAAGATCGCGTGGGTGATGTGGTCTTCCCAGAACAGCGGCGCCCACAGGAAGAAGGCGCCGCCCGGCATGCGCGGCGCGCCGCCGCTCTCCGGCTCGCCGACGCCGCGCACGCCCCACGAGCGGTCCTTGGTGCCATGGCAGAGCGGCTCCTCGACCTTGAACTCGCCATCCGGCGTCTTCACCCAGCCGCTCCAGCGCCCGAACTGGTCGAAGCGGGTGGCGTCCATCGAGCGGCGAGCGCCCGACCACAGGATCTGTCGCGCCTCCTGGATCGCCGCGGTGCGCGCCGAGAAGACGAGGTCACACGAGATGCCGCTGTCGTTGTCCTCCAGCACCACGCGCGCGCGCTTCATCGGCTCGATCACCTCGATCCGGAACGGGCCGACCTGCATGTCGGTGCGCTCAGGTGGCGCGCGGCGCGAGCCGTAGAAGCAGTGCTGGCGCTCGTTCGGCCGCACCACCGAGAAGGCGCAGTCGAGGATGCCGCGGTGCGGATAGACCGCCATGCCGATGCCGAAATAGTAGGAGCCGTCGGCGGCGTAGCCGTTGAACCAGGTGCGGTCGTACACATTGCGGTCGCTGGTCGCCGGGTGGGCGATCGGCTCGGGCGTCTGGTGGATCGGAAAATCGTCGAGCTTGTTCAGCATGGCGCGGGTTCCTGCGGGCGGAGGGTGGGCCTTCGGGGGGTCAGATGGCGGCCTGGTAGGCCTCGGCGGCGGTCTGGATCTCGAGGAACCGCCAGATCCGCGCGTTCAGCCCCGTCGCCCAATCGGCGCCGGCGTCGGCGGCGACCTCGACGGCCGCATGCGCCTCGATCAGCAGCCGCAGGGTCGCGTCGGCCCGGGCCGTGAGATCGGAGATGCGCAGGCTCGCCGGCGGCTGATCCAGCGCCGCCGCGATACGCGCGGCGAGGTCAGGGTCGCCGAGGCGCTCGGCCGCGTCGCGCAGGATCGGGACGAGCGCCTCATGCTGCGTGGTCAGCACGTCGGCGGCGCGGTCGAAGTCCTGCGCGACCATGCCGAGCAGGGCGGTCATGAAGCCCAGGTCCGCCGCGGTGTAGGCGTCGGCCGCCTTCGGGATCAGGTCGGTCCCGATGCGCCGCGCCAGCCGCTGGATCGCCTCGGCGCCACGCGGGATCATTTCACGTCCCTCACGAAGCGGCGGGGCGAAGACGGCGAGAGGTAGTCGATCAGGATCCGCTGCTGGCGGTCGGTCATCAGCCAGCCGGCGATCGCCAGGATCGGCGCCTGCGTCTGCCCCGAATGGAAGTCCTCGCTCGACGAGATCCATATGCCGAGCCCCTTCAGCGCGGCGAACACCTGCCACCAGCGGAACGCCGCCGGGTCGACGGTCAGGCCGCTGCCGGCTTCCCACGCCTGCACCGCCGCCTTGTGCGGCAACAGCCGGCCCGCCAGCTGCGGCTCGGTCCAGCACCAGAGCGGGTCCATCGACCAGGCCAGGTCTTCCAGCGGATCGCCGAGGTGGGCCATCTCCCAGTCGAGGATCGCCTTCAGCTCGCCCTCGGGCGAGTAGAGGAAGTTGCCGGTGCGGTAGTCGCCGTGCACGAGGCACAGCTTCTGCGCCGGTGGCGGCGGATGGCGCCGCAGCCAGCGGATCGCCGCGTGCGCCACCGGGTTGGGATGCAGCTCGTCCTCGACGATCACGCCGGCCCAGTAGTCGAGCTGCTGCAGGGCGCAGGTCTCGGGCGTCGTCGGCGGCATCACGCCATCCAGGCCGAGCGTCGCGACGTCCAGCGCCGCCAGCTTGCCCATCAGCGTCCACTTCTCGCGCCCCAGCGCCTCGCGGCGCTCCGACGGGATCAGCTCGGCCGAGGACTGGCAGCCGCCCACCTCGGCGCTGAGCGAGAACGGCCGGCCCAGCCACTGCAGGTCTTCCTCGAGGAACAGCGGCTCGGGCGCGGGCAGGCCGGCGCGCCAGGCCGCCTCCATCGCGCGGTACTCGATGCGGCGGTCGGTGTCGATCAGGCTGGTCTCGGGGTCGATCCGCACCACCATGCCCCGGGTCTCGTCGCCGACGCTGGCCGTCAGCCGCCACGTCTCGCGCGAGGCCCCGCCGGGGATGTGCGCCATCGTGGTCACCTCGGCGCCCGGCCGCCACCTCGCGGCGAGGAACCGGCCGAGGGCGCTCTGGAGTTCAGCTGCGCGCGCGTCCACGGGGTGGCGGTCCCGTCAGCCGGCGCTGGGGCAGTCAGGCCCCGAGCCGGGGACTGCGGTCTTCCGGATGGTCGTCATCGCGGCGCTTCCGATATTGTCATTGGCCTTTGACGGCGAGGCTCAACTAGCATCAAGTTAGTGGCCGGCCAACTAGCAAATGGGCCAAAATCAGCGAATGGGCCTGGACCGCATGGGGGACCGCATGGATGACCTGGGCGCCCCCGTCGCCCGCCGCACGCAGGCCGACCGCCGCGCCGAGTCCGGCAGGGGGCTCGTGCAGGCGGCCGTCTCGATCGTCTCGCAGCGCGGGGTCGGCGCGGCGACGTTCGAGGCGATCGGCGCCGAAGCCGGTTACAGCCGCAGCCTGGTGACGCAGCGCTTCGGCTCCAAGCGCGGCCTGATCGATGCGGTGATCGAGCACGCCGCCAGCTCGTTCGGGCCGCAGCGGCTGGCCGAGCGTGCGCAGTCGCTGTCGGGGCTGGAGGGCCTGCTGCTGCTGCTCGACACCTACCTGATCGAGCTCTCGACCAGCCGCGAGCTTCGGACCTACTTCATGCTGCTGTCGTCAGCCGTGGCCGAGCTGAGCGAGCTGCGCGCCGCCTTCGCCGCCGAGCACGAGCGCGTGAAGGGTCACCTGGCCGCCCTGGTCGACAAGGGCCGCGCCGACGGCAGCATCCGCCCCGGCGTCGACGCCGACGCCGCGGCGCTGATGATCGGCAGTCTTCAGCTGGGCCTGTCGATGCAGTTGCTGGTCGACCCGGCGATGGACCTGGACCCGATCCGCCGGATTGCGGTCAGCACGGTGCGCCTGAGCTTCGCCGGCCCGCCTGCGGGCGGGTGACCGGCCGGTTTTCGTGGCGCCTGGTTTGCGTGCGGCGCGGCGACTCAGGCCGCCAGCACGCCCTTGTCGACGAGCAGCGGCTTCAGTTCGCCCGACTGGAACATCTCGCGGACGATGTCCGAGCCGCCGACGAACTCGCCCTTCACGTAGAGCTGCGGGATGGTCGGCCAGTCGGAGAAGCTCTTGATGCCCTGGCGCAGGTCGTCGCTCTGCAGCACGTCGACGCCGACAAAGTCGACCCCCAGGTGATCGAGGATCTGCACGCAGATCGCCGAGAAGCCGCAGCGCGGCTCTTCCGGGACGCCCTTCATGAAGAGCACCACGGGGTGGTCCTCGATCGCCTTGGCGATGAAGTCGTGGATGACGTCGGTTTCGGCGGTGTCGCTCACAGGAAAAGCCTTCCGGACTGGCGCGCTGGCCCTCTTATTCGGACCAAGAGCTAGGGACCGGGGCGGCCCCGGTCAAGCGCGCCCCGGTCAAGCGCGGCGTCGTGCGGCGCCCTTGCGCGCCTCTTCGTCGGCCGAGAAGCGCGCCATTTCGATCTGGGCGCTGACCTGGGTGGGCAGGTCGCGCTCGGTGATGCCTGCGAGCTGCACGAGGTGCTTGCGGTCGGTCAGCGGCACCTGGACCGTCGCCAGCGAGGGTTCGGTCAGCGCATAGGCGAGGCAGATCTGCTCGGCGCTCCAGCCGGGCGTCGAGCCCAGGAAGGCGTAGGTGCCGGCGCCGGCGAGCGGCGGCGCCTTCTTGAACCAGCCGGGCTTGGTCTTCTGCTGCGCCGACTCCATCAGCGCCGCGAGCGCCGCCGGGCAGGGATCGCGGCCGATCACGCCCATCTGCCGCTCCATCGACTGGCGCACCAGGTTGCGGTCGCGCCAGCCCGACAGCATGTTGAACGGGGTGATTATCGCGTCGAACAGGTCGGAGGCGACATCCTCCTCGACCAGTTCGCCCGAGCCGGCCAGGGCGAGGCGCCGCGCCACGTCGGCTTCCTTCAGCAGGATCGCGGCGGCCAGCACCTCCTCGGCGCGCGTGGCGCCGGCGTTCAGCGCCAGCATGTCGACGTAGTCGAGCCGCCCTTCGGCGATCACCTGCCGGACCCAGGCCTGGAACCGCGGCCCGTCGATGGAGGCGTCGGCCCTGAGGCCAATGAACAGCAGCGAGCGCTTCACCGCCTCGACGCCCTCGGCGAAGCCGGTCATCAGCGCCGGCGATGGGCTGACGATCTCGAACGCGTTGACGCCTTCCTCGAAGGCCGCGTGGACGAGATCGCGCCAGTCGCCGGGCTTGCGGCGATCGTTCTCGCCGTTGAGCTCGAGCGACAGCACCGACACGGCGATGCCGCTCTGAGCGAAGGGTCGATAACGCATGGATCAAGCTCCCCCGGGCGCGGCCGTCTCCAACGCCAGCGCGTGCAACTCGCCGCCCACCTTGCCCTTCAGCGCCGCGTAGACCAGCTGGTGCTGGCGCACGCGCGGCATGCCGGCGAACACCGGCGAGGTGATTCGCGCGCGGTAATGATCGCCGTCGCCCGCCAGGTCTTCGATGACGATCTCGGCGTCGGGAAACGCCTGGCGAAGTTCAGCCTCCAGCACGTTGGCGGCCATGGGCATCGGGGTGGCTCCTCGGATGGCTATTGGTGAATCAAAAACCCTTCGTAAGCCTTACGAAACAGGCAGTCCCCTGCGGCGGACGGCCGCCTCGTATGCGATTCCGTTCACCTTTATTTTGGGCTGCAATTGAGCTTCACCCGCGATATGTTGAAGCCGCTGGAGGGAAGCACCGCGCGTGCGCCGGATATTGGTCATCGGATTGCTGCTCGGAGTGGCCGCTTGCGCCGGCCCGTTCGGACGGCTTGCGGCCAACCGGCGCCACAACCCATTGCCGCCCGTCGTCGCCCCTCCCGCGCCGCCGCCCGAGCCTGCCCAGGGTCTGTGGGCGGCGCTCGACCCGGGCTGCGCCAAGCCGAGCGCAGCGAACATCCACCTGTGGCCGCACTGCGCCTCGCCGTTCTGGATCAGCAACGGCAAGGCCACCGTGCTGGTCAGCGGCGCGGCCAGCAAGCGCACGGTGCTCGACGTCAGCTATGCGGCCGACTACAGCTTGACGCCCGGCACGCCGCTGATCGCCCAGGTCGGCACGCCGAAGGACGGCTACGTGTGGCTGGCGCTGACCGACCTCGATCGCGACGACCAGGGCCGGCTGGTGGGCGCCAGCGGCGCGGCGGTGCCTTGCGCCCCGCCCGAGGGCGGCGAGCTGGTGGCCAAGCCGCGCATGAACGGCTGCGACGGCGTCGGCCTCGAGGAGCTGCGCAAGGCCGCGGTGGCGACGCTGCAGGACCACGCCTCGCTGACCAAGATCACCTGGATCGCCCCGGGCGCGCCTGTCTCCTAGGGGCGCCTGTCTCGTAGGCGCGCCGGCCTCCCGGGCCGCGCCGCTGGCCGACCCGCAGTCGCGCCGAAACCCGTTGTCGGTCTGGCGAACAACCGCGACAGTGACTGTGGCGAATCCTTGAAAGGGAGCGTGGGCCATGTGGCGCTGGCTGGCGGTTGCATCGCTGTCGATGCTGGGCGCCTGCAACGTCGTGCTGACCAAGGACCCGGTCTTCACGCAAGCCGACGCGGCCGGCGCGCCCACGCTCAGGCCCGGCGTCTGGCTGATCTTCGAAGAGCCCGACTGCAAGGTCGATACGGCCAAGCCGTTCGTCGACTGGCCGGACTGCGCCGGCGGCGGCCTGGTCAACGGCAACGAGATCGCGGGCCACAAGAGCGGCGCGCCGAAGGACGTGCTGGAGAAGACGCCGGTGGTGCTCGCCGCCGGCGATCCGCGCGTCGCCCAGTTGCCGGTCGACGTCGATGTCAGCGCGCAGGCGAGCGCCAGCGCCAGCGCCAGCGGCGGCGCCCAGGCGTCGGCCTCGGCGACCGGCGGCGGCCAGGCCCGGCCCTACGGTTACGCCGGCGTGCGACCGACCAAGTTCGACGCGCAGGGCCGCATCACCGCGTTCCGCTTCTGGCCGGTCGCCTGCGGCCCGCCGCCGCCGAAGGACAAGAATGGCGCTGACGTGGCCGCCGGCACGTTGCATCCGCTGCCCGGCATGCAGATGAAGCCGGGTGACGCCTATTGCGCCACCGCCTCGAAAGCGGCCATCCGCGCGGCCGCCAAGGCCAGCGAGGCCTGGGCCGAAAGCCCGATCCCCGAGGCGCACTGGTTGCGCGACGCTGAAAGATAGGCGCCCCGAGATGATCTTCAGACGCGCGCTCGCGCCCATGCTCGCACTCTGGGCGCTGGCGCTGCTGGGCGCCTGCAACATGGTGGTGACCAAGGAGCCGGTGTTCGGGGCGGCCGACGCCGCCGGCGCTCCGGTGCTGCGGTCAGGGGTTTGGGACGGCGATCCCAAGCCCGACTGCCAGGTCGACGAGTCGAAGCCGCTCTCGCAGTGGCCGTCATGCGCCAACGGCTTCGTGGTGATGGACGATCACCGGGTCGGCAACTTCAACGACCAGGGCGGCAAGCACGCGTGGACGACGACGAACTACGTGCTGGCCGCCGGCCAGCCGCGGATCCTGCAACTGTACTTCCAGGCTGGCGCGGACCCGATGATGCCGACCGCCTACTTCTATGCGGCGTACCGGCCGACCAGGTTCGACGATCAGGGCCGCATCGTCGCCGGCCGCTCCTGGATCGTGATCTGCGGGCCGCCGCCGGCCCAGCCGGCCGCGGGGAACGCCGGCGGCAAGCAGCGCACCGGCACGGAGCATCCGTTCCGCGGCCTGACGATGGACAGCGACGGCAACAACTGCTCGCCCGACACCCCCGCGGCGCTCCGCAACGCCGCCCGCGAAAGCCGCCCCCTGACCGCGCCGAAGGACATCTCGGGCTCGCACTGGGTGAGGGACGGGGAGAAGTAGACCCTCCGGTCGGCGCAGCGCTGCTCAGCCCGCCATGTAGGCCGGCATCCAGCCTTCGTGGGCCGCGCGCAGGCGCTCCAGCGGGATGCGGAAGAGCTCGTGGCAGGTGAAGTCGGCCCCGCCCGCCTGGCCGGCGAGCGCGATGTTGAGGCCGGCCGCGCGGCCGGCGGCGACGATCGGGTCCGGATCGCTGGTGGCGATCAGGTAGCGGCCCTGGTCCTCGCCGAACAGGAAGCCGTGCGCGTGGACGAGACTGGTGGGCGTCAGCTCGATGCCGACGTCGGAGGCCAGCGCCATCTCGGCGGCGGCGATCGCCAGGCCGCCGTCGGACAGGTCGTGCACGGCCGAGACCTGGCCGTTCAGGATCAGCTCACGGACGAAATCGCCGTTGCGACGCTCGTACTCCAGGTCGACCGGCGGCGGCGCGCCGTCCTCGCGGCCGAACAGCTCGCGCAGGTAGAGGCTCGCGCCGAGTTCGCCATGGCTGACGCCCACCACCAGCAGCGCATCGCCGGCCTGCATCGAGGCGAAGTCGGCGCGGCGCGCATAATCGGCGATCAGCCCGACCGCGCCGACCGTCGGCGTCGGCGGGATCGCGCGCCCGTCGGTCTCGTTGTAGAGCGACACGTTCCCGCTCACGACCGGGAAGTCGAGCGCGCGGCAGGCCTCGGCCATGCCGTCCACGGCGCGGGCGAACTGGCCCATGATCTCAGGCCGCTCCGGATTGCCGAAGTTGAGGTTGTCGGTGATGGCGATCGGGTCGGCCCCGACCGCGGTGAGGTTGCGCCAGGCCTCGGCCACCGCCTGCTTGCCGCCCTCGAACGGGTTGGCGGCCACGTAGCGCGGCGTGCAGTCGGAGGTCACCGCCAGCGCCTTGCGCGTGCCGTGCACCCGCACGATGCCGGCGTCGGCGCCGGTGTCGGAGGCCTCCAGCGTGTCGGCCATCACGTGGCGGTCGTACTGCTCCCAGAGCCAGCGCTTGGAGGCGACGTCCGGCGCCGCGATCAGCGTCAGCACCGCCGCCGCCCAGTCGGTCGGGCTGGGGACCCTGGCCGGATCGAGGTGCGGCTCGACGTGCGGCTCGACCCAGGGCCGGTGATAGAGCGGCGCGTCCTCGGTGAGCGGCTTCAGGGGGATGTCGCAGACGATCTCGCCCTGGTGGGTCAGCACCAGCCGGCCGGTGTCGGTAGTCTTGCCGATGACCGCGGCGTCGAGGCCCCATTTCTCGAAGATGCGCCGCCCGTCGGCCTCGCGGCCGGGCTTCAGGATCGCCAGCATGCGCTCCTGGCTCTCCGACAGCATCATCTCGTAGGCGGTCATCCCCGCCTCGCGCTGCGGCACCGCGTCGAGGTCGAGCTCGATGCCGACGCCGCCCTTGCCGGCCATCTCCACCGACGAGGAGGTGAGGCCGGCCGCGCCCATGTCCTGGATCGCGGCGACGGCGCCCGAAGCCATCAGCTCCAGCGTCGCCTCGATCAAGAGCTTCTCGGCGAACGGGTCGCCCACCTGCACGGTGGGCCGCTTCTCGTCGCTATCCTCGCCGAACGCGGCCGAGGCCATGGTCGCGCCGTGGATGCCGTCGCGGCCGGTCTTGGAGCCGAAGTAGACCACCGGCAGGTCGGCGGCCGGCGCGGCGGAGTAGAAGATCTTGTCGGCGTCGGCGAGGCCCACGCACATCGCGTTGACCAGGATGTTGCCGTCGTAGCCGCGGTGGAAGTTGGTCTCGCCGGCGACGGTCGGCACGCCGACGCAGTTGCCGTAGCCGCCGATGCCGGCCACCACGCCGGCCACCAGCCGCCGGGTCTTGGGGTGCGACGGGTCGCCGAAGCGCAGCGCGTTCAAGAGCGCGATCGGGCGCGCCCCCATCGTGAAGACGTCGCGCATGATGCCGCCGACGCCGGTCGCCGCGCCCTGGTAGGGCTCGATGAACGAGGGGTGGTTGTGGCTCTCCATCTTGAAGATGCAGGCCTGGCCGTCGCCGATGTCGACCACGCCGGCGTTCTCGCCCGGGCCCTGGATCACCCGGGGGCCCGTGGTCGGGAACTTGCTCAGGTGAGCTCTGCTGCTCTTGTAGGAGCAGTGCTCCGACCACATCACCGAGAAGACCCCGAGCTCGACATAGTTGGGCTCGCGGTTCAGCCGCTTGACGATCAGGTCGTATTCCTCGGGCTTCAGCCCGAACTCGACGGCTGTCTCGGCCATGGATCTGGAGAGGAGATCGCTCACGGCCGGCGTTCTAGCGGGCGCAGGCGGATTCCGCTATTGTCTAGAAGCGCGAACTGAATTCTAGAAACGCGGGCGCCGTGGGTATCAGCATCAAGCGAGAAGAGACCGAGCGCCTCGCGCGGGAGGTGGCGAAGCTCAAGGGCGAGAGCCTGACGGATGCCATTCACCACGCTCTGCAGGCCGAACTCGAACGTCTGACGCCCGAGCGGCCGATTCTCGACGAAATCGACGCCAAGTTGGACGCGATCTTCGCGGAGATCGACGCATATCGCGGTCCCGACAATGGCAAGAGCCGCGAGGAGATCGAAGCGGAGATGTATGGCGAGCACGGCGAACCGGTCTGATGGTGATCGACACGTCGGCGCTGATCGCCATCGAGCTGCAGGAACCGGAGCGTCGCCCGTTCGGCCGCGCAATTCTGCTGTCCGATCGCCGGTTGGCGAGCGCCGCCAGCGCGGTCGAGTTCGTCGCCGTCTACGCTGGACGTGGCCGCAGCGACGACCCGATGGTGGTGTTCGATCGACTCAGACGCGACCTGGGCATCGAGGTCGTGCCGGTCGATGATCTGCAGTGGCGGGCCGCGGCTGAAGCACTGGTCCGCTATGGCAAGGGCCGTCACCCAGCGCGCCTCAATCTGGGCGACAGCTTCGCCTATGCGCTCGCGAAGGTGAGGGGGGAGCCTCTCCTGTACAAGGGTGATGACTTCGCCCGCACGGACATCGTCGCTGCGATCTGAGCGCTCGCCAGCGCGCTCGGACGAGGACCTGGGTCGCCCGGGCCCGAAGCCCGCCCGATCCGAACGCGGCGGCCAGTGCGCCTATTCGTAGCGCAGCGCGTCGATCGGATTGAGGCGGGCGGCCTTCCTGGCCGGGTAGTAGCCGAAGAAGATCCCCACCGCCGCCGAGAACAGGAAGCCGCCGAGGATGGCCGCCGGCGAAACCTGGATCGGCCATTTTGCGATCGCCGAGATCAGGTAGGACAGGCCGACGCCGACCGCGATGCCCACCACGCCGCCGGTGACGCTGAGCAGCACCGCCTCCACGAGGAACTGCAGCAGCACCTGCAGCCGGCGCGCGCCGATCGCCATGCGGACGCCGATCTCGCGGGTCCGTTCGGTGACCGAGACCAGCAGGATGTTCATGATGCCGATGCCGCCCACCAACAGCGAGATCGACGCCACGGTGGCGAGGAGGGCGGACATCACCTGGCTCGAGCCTTGCTGGGCCTGCGCGATCTGACTGAGGTTGCGGACGGTGAAGTCGTTGGGTTGTCCGGGCTGGATTCGGTGCTGCCTGGCGAGTGTGGCGGTCACCTGGGCGATCGCCGCGTTCACCTGGTCAGGCCCGCTCGCCTGCACGTAGAGGCTGTTCACGTAGCCGGTCATAATCGGGCTGAGGCCGAACGGGTTCGGGGCCGGCGGATAGTTGGCGCTGACGATGTTCTGCGCCTGCTGCGGCGTGGCGACGCCCAGCACCCGGCGCTCGGCGGTGTTGAACGGGATCATCACCACGTCGTCCTGGTCCTGACCGAAGCCGGTCTGCCCCTTGGCGGCCAGCAGGCCGATGACGCGCATCGGCACGCCCTTGATCAGCACGGTGGCCCCGATCGGGTCCTCGCCGGGCCCAAAGAGGTTCTGGTAGACGGTGCGGCCGATCAGGCAGACCGTGTCGGCGGTGTCGTTCTCCTGCTCGGTCATTGCCTCGCCCTCGGCGATCCTCCAGCTGACGATGTCGAGGTAGCTGGGCGTCACGCCCTGCACGACGGTGTTCCAGTTCAGGTCGCCGTGCTGCGCCTGCGCCATCTGGCGGGTCAGGTAGCTGACCTGGGCGACGGCGGGGTCGTCTCGCTGAATGGCGGCGGCGTCGACGACGGTCAGCGTCGAGGCGCTGCCGGCGCCCGCGCGGACGCCGCCGGCGGAGGTCGCGCCCGGCTGCACGACGATCATGTTGGTGCCGAGGCTCTCGAGCTGTTTCTTGACCGCCGAGCTCGCGCCGTCGCCCACCGCCACCATGGCGATCAGCGCCGCCACGCCGATGAAGACGCCCAGCATGGTCAACGCCGAGCGCATCCTGTTGCGCTCGAGCGCCTGGAACGCCGCCTGGGCGACCATGGAGAGGAACGCGAGCCCGAAACCGCCGTCGGGCGGCGGCGTCTCGCCAGGGGTTGCCGGCGGCCGCGCGCCAGCGACCGCAGGCGTCGCGGTGCGGGCGGCCTGCCGCTCGTCCGAGACGATCTGGCCATCGCGCATCGTGATCAGACGGTCGGCGTAGGCGGCGATGTCGGTCTCGTGCGTGACCAGGATCACCGTCACGCCCTGCTCGCGGTTCAGCCGCTGGATGATCCCCATGATCTCGTGCGAGGTGCGGGTGTCGAGGTTGCCGGTCGGCTCGTCCGCCAGCAGCACGGCCGGGTGGTTGATCAGCGCCCTGGCCAGCGCCACGCGCTGCTGCTGGCCGCCCGACATCTGCGCCGGCGTGTTGCGCTCGCGGTCCGCCAGCCCCACGCCGGCGAGGCTCTCGCGGCCGCGCTCGTCGCGGACCTTCCCGGAGAGCGCCGCCGCCGCGCCGTAGAGCAGGGGCAGCACCACGTTCTCCAGCGCGCTGGTCCGCGCCAGCAGGTTGAAGCTCTGGAAGACGAAGCCGATGCGCCGGCCGCGGATGTCGGCCAGCTCGTCCTCGGACAGGGCGGCGACGTCGCGCCCCTCGAAGAAATACCGGCCGCTGGTCGGCCGGTCGAGGCAGCCGATGACGTTCATCAGCGTGGACTTGCCGGAGCCGGACGAGCCCATGATCGCGACGAACTCGCCGCGCGCCACCTCGAGGCTCACGCCCTGCAGCGCCTTCACCTCGCTCTCCCCGATCACGAACGACCGCGTGAGGTCTGCCAGCCGAATGACCGGGTCGCCGACCGGCGTCATCGGCCTAGAACCTGAACGCGGGGCGGGCGGCGGCGCCGGCAGCGCGAGCGGCGCCAGCCGCGCCAGCCTGGGCGGTGACCACGTGATCGCCCTCCTTCAGCGCCCCCGAGGCGATCTGGGCCATATCGCCGTCATCGATGCCGACCTTCACCGCGACCGGGACAGGCCGGCCGTCGCTCAGCACCCAGACCACGCGCCGGCCGGTCGGTTTGGCCGCGCCGGCTGGCGTGAACCGCAGCGCCTGGGAGGGGACGCGCAGCACGGCCCGCGCCTCGGCCTTCACGATCCGCGCCGTCGCGGTCATGCCGGGCCGCAGCGACAGGTCCGAGTTCGCGACGGTGATGACGACGTCGTAGGTGATGACGTTCTGCACGCTGATCGGGGCGATGCGCACTTGCGAGACGACGCCCCGGAAAGTCCGGCGCGGATAGGCGTCCACGGTGAAGCTGGCGGGCGCGCCCTGGCGGACGCCGGCGATGTCCGACTCGCTGACGTTGGTGTCGACCTGCATCTTGGTGAGGTCGTTGGCGATCAGGAACAACGTGGGCGTGGAGAAGCTGGCGGCGACGGTCTGGCCGACATTGACGTTGCGCGACACCACGGTGCCGTTCACCGGCGAGACGATGTTGGTGTAGTCGAGGTTCACCTGGGCCGCGCGCTGCGCCGCGGCCCTTTGCTGGATCACCGCCTCATCCACGGCTACGGCCGCGTTTGCCTGATCGTAGGCGTTCAGCGCGGCGTCGGCGGCGTCGCGCGATGTCGATTGCTGGCTCATCAGGAGGTCCTGCCGCTGATGGGCCAGCCTCGCGTAGGCGGCGTTGGCCTGGTCCTTGACCAGTTGCGCGCGGGCGTTGGCGAGGTCCGCCGTCGCCTCCTGCACGATGACCGCGTAGGGCTTCGGGTCGATCTTCGCGCAGAGCTGTCCCTTGCGGACCTGGGTATTGTAGTCGCAGCTGATGTCGGTGATCGTGCCTGAGACGTAGGTGCCGACCTGGACGGTCACCACCGGGTTGACCGTGCCGCTGGCGCTGACCGTCGTCTGAACGTCGCCGCGGCTGACGGGCGCGGTGACGTAGGTGGCGGGTGGCCTGCGGTGCGTCAGCCAATACCCGCCCGCCGTCGCAACGAGCGCGATAAAGGCGATGGCCCCGACCAGCCCCCAGTTCCAACGCTTGGACATACCCCGCCCGGCTGCTGCGACTGACGCAGCCAGGCTAGGGCGCCGCCGCGCGCCGGCGTTGATTCAGGTCAGTTATGCGCTTGCCAGGACGCTCTGGAAGAGCAGGGCCCCGTCGGCGGAGCCGAGCTCTGCCTCGAAGGCGCGGTCAGGGTGGGGCATCAGGCCCAGCACGTTGCCGCGGGGGTTGACGATGCCGGCGATGTCGCGGGCCGAGCCGTTCGGGTTGTCGCGGTAGCGGAACACCACCTGGCCCTCGCCCTCCAGCCGGTCGAGCGTCGTCTCGTCGGCGAAGAAGTTGCCCTCGCCGTTGCCCACCGTCATCGTCACGTCGCGGCGGCCCTGGTAGCCGGCGGTGAAGCGGGTCTGGCCGTTGACCACCTCCAGCTCGACGGGCTTGCAGACGTACTTCAGCCCGGCGTTGCGCAGGAGCGCGCCCGGCAGCATCTGCGCCTCGCAGAGGATCTGGAAGCCGTTGCAGATGCCGGCCACGGCGACGCCGCGGTCGGCGGCGGCGCGCACCGCGCCCATCACCGGCGACAGCGAGGCCATCGCCCCGCAGCGCAGGTAGTCGCCGTAGGAGAAGCCACCCGGCAGCACGATCAGGTCGAGCCGGTCGGGCAGGGCGGTCTCGCCGTGCCAGACCATGTCCACCGGCGCCCCGGTCGCCCGCTCGATCGCCACCTTGCAGTCTCGGTCGCAATTGGAGCCGGGAAAGACGATGACGGCGGCTCTCATGGGGCGGCGGTCTCCTGAATAGTCGACGCGGCGGCGTCGGACGGTGCGGGAAAGCGGGTGCGGAAGTCGAAGGCGTACGGCGTCGGTCCGTGCGCGCGGATGTGGATCAGCCGCTCGACGCACTGGTCCAACGTGGGAACCCGACCCGTCGGTATCCACCAGATCGCCAGGAAAGGCTCGGCGGAGGCTTCGAACCACTCCAGCCGGCGGCGCAGGAAGTCGCGATGCTCGGTGCGATAGGCGAACGCCGCGAGGTCCTCGATCGACTCCCACACCGTGGCGTTGATCAGGATGTCCGGGTCGTCGAACACCCGGCAGTCGGTGGCGTCGAATCCCGCCCCCTGGGCCCGCCAGACGAACCCGGGCTGAGCTTCGCCCAGCCGGTTGATGCGCTCCAGCGCGTTCCGAAAATCGTCGATGCGAGGGTCGTCCAGCGGCGCGATCAGCTTGGCGACGTTGACCTGGGCGATCCGCCAGCCGGTCACGCCACCTCCGCCCGGTAGCCTTCGATCACGGTGTTGGCCAAGAGCTTCTCGCACATCGCCTTCACCTCGGCCTCGGCGGCGGCCTGGGTGGTGGCGGCGAGCTCGAACTCGATCACCCGCCCGACCCGCACGTCGGAGACGCCCGGCCAGCCGAGGCCGTGCAGCGCGCTCTCCACCGCCTTGCCCTGCACGTCGAGCACGCCGGGCTTCAGGAACACATGCACGGTGGCCTTCAGTGGATCCCCCCCTGAATGACTGTGGGCATTTCCTTCATGATGCCGAGGCGGCGGGCGACTTCCGTGTAGCTCTCGATGACGTTGCCGAGGTCGCGGCGGAAGCGGTCCTTGTCGAGCTTCTCGTTGGTGGCGCTGTCCCACAGCCGGCAGCTGTCGGGGCTGATCTCGTCGGCCAGGATGATGCGCGAGAAGTCGCCTTCCCAGACCCGGCCGAACTCCACCTTGAAGTCCACCAGCGTGATGCCGACCGCGCCGAACATCCCGCAGAGGTAGTCGTTGACCCGCAGGGTCAGCGCCATGATGTCGTCGATCTCCTGGGTCGCAGCCCAGTTGAACGCGGTGATGTGCTCCTCGGCCACCATCGGGTCGTGCAGCTTGTCGTTCTTGAAGTAGAACTCGATGATCGAGCGCGGCAGCGGCTCGCCCTCGGGCAAACCGAGGCGCTGCGACAGCGAGCCCGCGGCGATGTTGCGGCAGACCACCTCGAGCGGGATGATCTCGACTTCCTTGATCAGCTGTTCGCGCAAGTTCAGCCGCTTGATGAAGTGATTCTGCACGCCGATGCCGTTCAGGCGCGTCATCACGAACTCGCTGATGCGGTTGTTGATGACGCCCTTGCCCTCGAGCACGGCCTTCTTGGTCGCGTCGAACGCGGTGGTGTCGTCCTTGAAGTACTGGATCAGCGTGCCGGGCTCGGGCCCCTCATAGAGGATCTTGGCCTTGCCCTCGTAGATCTTCTTGCGGCGGGTCATCGTCAGTTTAGCCTTCCTCCAGCACGCGTGGGGCGAGCCGGAACTAAAAGCGCGCGCGGATGGCGATCCGGCGCGCGGCTTGCCGACTTAAGGGTCGCGTGTCGCTTCAAGGCTGCGCAAGCCTACTGGAAATGACGCGGCGCCGCAAACGGCCAGTGGCGCCAGCTGGCGCCAGCTCCGTCAGTTGCAACCTGGCTCGCCATCGGCGGCGATCGGCGCCATGAGGGAGCCGATGGCGTTGCAGGCGAGACGCAAGCCCAAGGGGCCCCACGTCGGCAAGGGCTACCTTCCGTCGATCGGGAGCGATGGCCGCACGCGGGTGCGCTACACCGGCCAGCGGGCGGGCGACGGCTGGCGCGACGCCTACCACCACCTGCTGACCATGCCGCTGATCGCCTTCTTCGGGGTGATGGGCGCGATCTACCTCGCCCTCAACACGGGCTTCGCGCTCGCCTACCTCGCTGTCGGCGGCGTCGTGGGCATGCGGCCGGGCAGCTTCGCGGACGCCTTCTTCTTCTCGGTCGACACGGTCAGCACGGTGGGCTTCGGCGAGATGACGCCGAAAGGGCTCGGCGCCCACCTCGTCGTCACCGTCGAGAGCTTCGTCGGCATCTTCAACCTGGCGATCGCCACCGGCCTGCTCTTCGCCCGCATCTCGCGGCCGACCGCCCGCGTGCTGTTCTCCGACCGCGCCCTGGTCACCGAGTACGACGGCCAGCGCATGCTGATGGTGCGGGCCGCCAACCAGCGTCGCAACCGCATCGTCGAGGCCGAGGTCAGCGTCAGCCTGCTGCACGACGTGGTCACGGCGGAAGGCCACGAGATGCGCCGCTTCGAGACGCTGGCCACCACCAGGTCGCGCTCGCCGGTGTTCATGCTGACCTGGCAGATCATGCACCCGATCGACGAGCTCAGCCCGCTGCTGGGCGAGACGGCCGAGAGCCTCGCGGCCGGCAAGGCGCAGATCATCGTCGTTCTGAAGGGGCTCGATGAGACCTTCGCGCAGACCATCCACGCGCGGGCCGCGTACACGCCCGACCAGATCGTCTGGGGCGGGCGTTTCGCGAACGTGATCCTGCCCGAGGAGGACGGCGGGCTGCTGATCGACTACGCACACTTCCACGATATCGCTTAAAGCCGCAGCCGGTTCTCATTGTGCGGCGTCGGCCGGCGGGATAAGACCTCGCAGGCTTAGCGCCGCTGTTGGAGTAGAGATGTCGACGTTCGAGGACCGCGAGAAGGGCTTCGAGAAGAAGTTCGCGGCCGACCAGGAGCTGGAGTTCCGGGCCCAGTCGCGGGGCTCGCGCATGCTCGGCGAGTGGGCGGCGCACAAGATGGGACTCGAGAACGTGGACGACTACGTGCGCGCCGTGGTGCGCGCCGAACTGGGCGCCGGCGGCGAAGAAGACGTCGTGCGCAAGGTGATCCAGGACCTGGCCGGCGCCGGCATCGAAGTGCGCGAGAGCGAGGTCCGCTCCAAGATGGACGAATTCCTCGCCGTCGCCCGCGAGCAGGTGAAGGCGGGCGAGTAAGTACTCGGCCGCTCATCCCGGCGAAGGTCGGGACCCGGAAAGACGCGGTTGCAGGGTTGCGCGAGCCTGCAGGCAAAGCGGCGGCGAAGGCATCGCCTTTTTGACACAAAGAACACGAAGGAAGCGAAGAGCACGAAGGCGTCTACCTCGTGCGCAGCCGCCCTTCGTGAGCTTCGCCTGCTTCGTGCTCTTCGTGTGACCCGACGGCGCCTGCGGCGCGCAGCCACTCTGCGACTAGCCAGCGTTCCCAGGGTCTTTCCTGGGTCCCGGCGTTCGCCGGGACGAGCGCGGATCTACTCCGCTGCGTTCAGCTTTTCGCGGACCCGCTGGGTGACGGCTTCGCGCAGGTCCTCCTCGCCGAAGCCATGGCCGACGTTCTCGCCGAGCGCGTACTGCGGCGAGACGACCTCGGGGCCTTCGCCGGGCGGCAGCGGCGGCGAGTAGTAGCCGAGTGCGTAGCCGCCCATGGCGTAGCCCAGCAGCGCCTGCAGTTGCGGGTCGAGCGTGCGGGCGATCGCCGGCGGACAGGAGAGGTACTGGTTCTCCTCCTGGCGCAGCCAACCCAGGCAGTAGGTGATGTTGATCCCCACGCGGTCGGCGTCGGTCTGGTTCTCGCCGCCGGCGTGAATCACCGAGCCGGAATAGACCAGCACCGAGCCGGCCTTCATCTCCGCGTAGCCGACCTCTTCGGCGTGGGCGCTGCGGCTCTCGTCCCAGGTCGGGCTGCCGGGCACGACCTGGGTCGCGCCGTTCGCCTGGGTGAAGTCGGTCATCGCCCAGATGGTGTTGAGCTGCGGCTCGATCGACATCGGGATGAAGCCACCCCAGGCGAGGCGGTCGCGGTGCAGCGGCTGCCTCGGCTGGCCGGGCCCGATGCGGATCACCTGGGTCAGGTGCAGGACGTAGCGGTCGCAGGCGCGCTTCAGGAAGGCGTCGCACGCGGCGATGACCGCCGGGTGCATGACCAGCTCGCGGCAGGCCGGCGAGCGCGCGACGAGGGCGCCGGTGCGCGTCGTCTTGTAGCCGGCAAAGCCGTCGCGGCCCGGCGGCGTTGCCTCGATATACGGATCGATCTCGGCGCGGACGGCGGCGACGCCGGCGGCGTCCAGCACGTTGTCGAGGATGAGCGCGCCGTCGCTATCGAGGATCGCGGCGATCTGATCGGCGGGCGCGTCGGCGGGCAGGTGCTTGAGGCTGGGCATGGGGCAAGTTCATGCCCACGGCGCACGAAGGTCAAGCAAAGCGTTCCTTCTCCCCTTGTGGGAGAAGGTGTCGGGCGGAGCCCGACGGATGAGGGGTCGCGCCGGCGTGGGTGATTTGCCTGCGCCAAGCAGATGCTCGACGACCCGTCGACCCCTCATCCGGCGCTTCGCGCCACCTTCTCCCGCAAGGGGAGAAGGTACGCCGCTAGAGCTGCTCGATCTTGGCGGCTTGCCGACCGGCTTCCTCGCGAAGCCAGGCGAAGATCAGCCGGGCGCCAAGATAAGCGCTAGCCGCAACGAACACGGCAATCCCCGCCACGAGCACGAGAGCGTCCTTGCTCGCATTGAGACCGACAGTGAACATCGTCTGGGACCAGCCAGCGGCGAGCACGGCGAGCACGGCGACGGCGAGCGTCGGCAGCAACAGGACAATCCCGACTGCGAGCTTCACCTCGGTCGTCCCTACTCCGCCGCCTTCGCCCGCACGGCTTCCGGGCCGAACACACGCGCGAAGATCGTGTCGATGTGGGCGAAGTGCCAGGCGGGGTCGAACAGCTCGGCGAGCTCGGCGTCGGAGAGGTGGGGGCGGATCTCGGGGTCGGCCTTCAGCACGTCGATGAACTGGCCGCCGTTGCGCCAGATCTGCATCGCGTTGCGCTGCACCGCCGCGTAGGCCGCTTCGCGCGACATCCCCTTCTGGGTCAGCGCCAGCAGCACCCGCTGCGAGTGCACGAGGCCGCCCAGCCGCGCGAGATTCTTCGCCATGTTCTCCGGATACACCAGCAGGCGGTCGACCACGCTCGCCAGCCGACGCAGCGCGAAGTCGAGGTGCACGGTCGCGTCCGGCGCGATGCCGCGCTCCACCGACGAGTGGCTGATGTCGCGCTCGTGCCAGAGCGCCACGTCCTCCAGCGCTGGGATCACCGCCGAGCGGACCAGGCGGGCGATGCCGGTGAGGTTTTCGGTGAGGATCGGGTTGCGCTTGTGCGGCATCGCCGACGAGCCCTTCTGGCCCGCATCGAAGTACTCCTCGGCCTCCAGCACCTCGGTGCGCTGCAGGTGGCGGATCTCCACCGCCAACCGCTCCATCGACGAGGCTGCCACCGCCAGCGCCGCGAAGTAGGCCGCGTGCCGGTCGCGCGGGATCACCTGGGTGGAGATCGGCTCGACCGCGAGGCCGAGCTTGGCCGCCACGTGCGCCTCGACCCGCGGATCGACGCTCGCGAACGTGCCGACCGGTCCGGAGATCGCGCAGGTGGCGATCTCGAACCTGGCCATCGCCAGCCGCTCGCGGGCGCGCACGAACTCGGCGTAGTGGCCGGCCAGCTTCAGCCCGAACGTGGTCGGCTCGGCATGGATGCCGTGGCTGCGCGCGACGGTGGGCGTGAGCTTGTACTGCAGCGCGCGCTTCTTCAGCGCCGCCAGCACCAGGTCGATGTCCTCCAGCAGGAGGTCAGTGGCGCGGGTCAGCTGCACGGCCAGCGCCGTGTCGTTGACGTCCGACGAGGTCATGCCCTGGTGCAGGAAGCGCGCCTCGGGTCCGACGATCTCGGTGACGTGGGTCAGGAAGGCGATGACGTCGTGCTTGGTCTCGCGCTCGATCTCGTCGATGCGCTCGACGTCCCAGATTGCGTCGCGCCCGCGCTCCCAGATCCGCTCGGCGGCGGCCTTCGGGATGACGCCCAGCTCGGCCATCGCGTCGGCGGCGTGCGCCTCGATCTCGAACATGATCTTGAACCTGGTCTGGGCGGACCAGATCTCGGCAGCCTCGGGCCGGGCGTAGCGGGGGATCATGGCCGCTAGATAGTCCGACCGGGCCTCGCGGGGAAGCCGGGCAAGGCCGCACACCGCCAGCCGCACAGAACCTGGGAGCGAGTGGCGCCGGTCCTGCTCGTATCCTTACCAGAGTGTTTCAATCCGGGGCGGGGAGCTCATGGCGGCTGGCAGGATCACGGACTGGCGGGCGGTGCGCGAGAAGCTGCGGGCGCCGCAGGAGATCCGCTCGCTCAACTCGATCCGCGGGCTCGCCGCGCTGATGGTGGCGACGTTCCACGCGCCGCTGCTGTTCGGCGCCGCCGAGACGTTGCCGCACGCCTACATGGCGGTCGACCTGTTCTTCGTGCTCTCCGGCTTCGTGATGCTGCACGTCTACGAGCCGCGCATCACCGGCGGGTTGCGGCTCGGCCGCTTCTTCCAGCTGCGCATGGCCCGGCTCTACCCGCTGCTCGCCATCGCGACCCTGCTGGGGTTCGCGGTCGCGATGATCAAGCTGAAGATGCTGCACCAGGCGCCTACCCAGCCGATGCTGGCCGCGCTGCCGCTGAGCCTCGTGCTGGCGCCGGCCGCCAGCGCGGCCTCGGAGCAGCACGCAGCCTACCCCTACGTGACCCAGAGCTGGTCGATCGTCTGGGAGATCCTGCTCTGCCCGATGCTGTTCGTTTGGGCGAGGTGGGTGCGGCGCGGCGCGTGGGCGATCGCGGCGGCGGGGGCGATCGTGCTCGCGTGGATCGCCTACACGCGCGGCGGCATCGACGGTGGCTGGTCGACGCCGACCTTCTGGATCGGCGCGCTGCGCGCGCTTACCGCCTTCTGGGCCGGCGTCGCGGTGCGGCAATGGACCCGTTTCTCGGTCCCGCGGCTGGTCAAGCTGGCCGGACTGGCCGCCGCCGCGGCCGTGCTGGCCTACGTCTGCCTCGTCCATCCGACGATCTGGTGGGCGGAGTACGCCTCGGCCGTCATCGGCTTCCCGCTGATCATCGCGGCGGCCTGCGATGTCCGCGCGCGCTGGCTGGAGAACGTGGTCGGCGACCGGATCGGCGAGGCGTCCTACTCGGTCTACATGCTGCACAACGTGACGATCGAGGTGATCCACTCGGCGCTGAAGCGGGTCATGCACACCGAAGCGGTCGGCAGCCTGGCGCTGGGGCTTGCCTGGCTCGCCGCGATCGTCTGCGTCTCCTGGCTGTCCTGGCGCTTCGTCGAGAGCCCGCTGCGGCGCCTCTTCAGCCGCCCGCTCGCCTGGCGCCCGCCGGTTGCGCGGCCCGCGACGCTGTCGCGGGCTTAGCGCTCGGCTGCGAGGTCGAGGGCGCTGCCGCTATGGCTGCGGCGGGCGGTCCCGGATCCTGGCCACCAGAGCGGTGTCGTACTCTGGGGTCTTGATCGACGAACCATCGGAGAACGTCACGACCGTGCGTTCGCCCTCCCGGTAGATCCGTATGATCTGGTCGGGATTGATGTAGAGGCTGCCGGAGTCGGCCTGCACCTGCAGTAGGTTCGTCATCCTGACGGGTGCTCTCCTGGTTGCGCGGCCTGATCCCACCACTCGGGGGGGCGCTGCGCAAGCCACGGCGCAGCTCAATCAAGGACTTCGACCTGAGAAAACGCAAAAGGATACGCGCGGTGGCTTGCTTGGTCGCACGGCCGCAGTCTTGACGACGATTCACCTGCATGCGGTCTTTGCCAAGTCGCCGGCGCTCTGGCGGCAGGTCTTTGACATTGTGATCACAGAAAAACTCACCGGCAGCAGCAATCAGGACGCCGTTGATAACGGTTGCTTTGCGGTGAGATCTGCGGCGCGGGCGCCAGAGAGGCTGCAGGAAAACTCTAAGAGGGCCACCACAATGAGGGCGATCGCCGCCGCACCAGCCAACAGACTTCCGCGCCGCGCTCAGGCCTCGCCGCGTTCGGCGGCGGCTTTCTTCAGGTCCTTGGCCAGGGTCAGGGCGGCCAGGAAGTAGTGCAGGGCGCCCCAGCCGTAGAAGAAGAACACCACGATCAGCCCTTCCTGCGTGGCGCGCACCAGGGTCGGCTTGCAGGCGGCGGTCAGCGCCGCGGCGGCCCCCTTCTTCGGCAGGCCGCCCGGGCAGAGGTCGGAGAACAGCGTGCCAGCCGCCTCGCCGTGCGCCAGCCGCGGCAGCGTCGAGAAGATCGAGTGCACGCCCGGGTGGGTGAAGTTGAACTGCGCGAACTGGTCGATCAGCCAGCCGGTGAAGGGCGGGCCGCCGCCGAGCGCGATCAGGTTGAGGAACAGGAACAGCACCGCGGTGGCGGTCGCGCGCCGGCGCGTGTCGACGGCGTTCTGGATCACGCCGAACGTCGGGCCGAGGTAGGTGTACTGGAAGATGCCCGGCAGCAGCAGGATCCAGGCGGCGGCCTGCCAGTTGGTGCGGGTGAAGGCCAGCAGGTAGATCGGCATCGCGATCGCCAGGCCGAAGCCCGGGATCAGCGCATACCAGGCGGCGCTGCGCTTGGAGAGCCAGTCGGTGACGAAGCCGCCGACCAGCGTGCCGGCCCCTGACGAGACCCCGCCGATGACCCCGAACAGACCGCCGACCAGCGCCAGCCCCAGCCCGAAGCTGCGGATGAAGTAGGGCGAAGAGAACGCGCCCGCGCCATATCCGGCGAACGAGGCCAGCATCACGCCCAGCGCCATGTTGAGGAAGCCCCAGGTGCCGAAGATGCGCCAGGCCACGGCGGTCAGCTCGCGAACCTCGTAGGCGATCTCGGCGCCGAAGCTGCGAGCCGGCGCCGCCGGCTCTTCTTCGACGGTGACGTCCTCGGGCAGGACGGGCCGCGCCTCGATGTCCGAGTGGCCGCGCGGCGGCTCCTTGACGAGGAACTTCAGCGCCAGCGCCACCAGCACGCCGGGCGCCCCGACGATGAAGAAGGCCATCCGCCAGTTCAGGTACTGGGCGATCAGGCCGCCGAGCACCGCCCCCAGCATGCCGCCGACCGGGATGCCGAACGCGTAGACGGAAAGGGCAGAGGCGCGACGCTTGGGCTCGTAATAGTCGCTGATCAGCGAGTGGGCGGGCGGCGAGCAGCCGGCCTCGCCGATGCCGACCCCGACCCGCATCGCCAGCATCACCGCGAAGTTGGGCGCGACGCCGCAGAGCGCGGTGAACGCCGACCACAGCGCGATGCAGACCGCCATGATGTTGACCCGGCTGAACCGCTCGGCCAGCCGCGCGATCGGCACGCCGAGCACCGTGTAGAGCAGCGCGAACGCCAGCCCGCCCAGGAGGCCCAGCTGGTTGTCGGTGATGCCGAGGCTCTCCTTCATCGGCTGGCCGATGATGCCGATGATGGTGCGGTCGATGAAGTTGAGCGCGTAGACCAGCGTCAGCGTCGCCAGCACGACGCGCTTGTAGCCCTCCGAGAACAGCGGCTTGCGGACCGGAGCGGCGAGATCGGGCGCGGCGGCGACGTCGACCATTTCGATGACTGAACCTTCTTAGCTGACGACGTCTTCGCGCACGGTGCGCCGGGCCATCCAGAACAGGCCGGCGGCGAGCAGGTTGAAGAGACCGGTGATGATCATCGCCCACCGCAGCCCTTCGGCCAGCCCCAGGTGCTGCGTCTTGGCGAGGAAGTCGCTGAGCGCCCCCAGGAAGGTGGGCCCGAGCCCGAGGCCGATCAGGTTGAGGATCAGCAGCAGCAGCGCCGCGGCGGTCGCGCGGCGGCGCGGCTCGACCACGCTCTGTGCGGTCGAATAGACCGCGCCGTACCAGATCGTCAGCGCGACGTTCGGAATGAACAGCAGCGCCAGCGCCGGCAGCACGTTGGGCACGAGGAAGGTGACGAAGACGGCGGGCACGGCGACCAGCGCGGCGGCCGCCGGCACGCTGGCGAACAGGCGCCGGTCGCGCGTGGCCGCCCGATCGGCGATCCAGCCGCCGACCACCGTGCCGGTGAAGCCGCCGACGCCGTTCACCAGCCCCAGCGCCAGGCCGAGGAAGCCCTTCGACTTCAGGCCGAACCCGGCGGCGATCTGGGCGAGCTCGGGCCCGTGGCAGCGCAGGAAGAACGAAGCGTTGAAGAACAGCAGGGCGTAGCCGACGAAGGCGGAAAAGCCGGTGGCCAGCGCCGCGTACCAGAAGCTCGGCTTGCCGCTCAGCGCCCTGATGGTGTCGGCGAGGTCGCGGAACGGCTGCACGAAGCTCTGGCCGATCGCGCCGGGACCGGGCGCCGCCCTGGGCCGCGGATCGCGCACTGTCAGCCCGATCAGCGCCGCCAGCGCCAGCCCGGGCAGCCCCGCCACCATGAAGGCGGCGCGCCAGCCGTAGGCGTCGGCGACCAGCCCGCCCATCGCCAGCCCCAGCAGCGTGCCGATCGGCACGCCGAGCGAATAGAAGGCCAGCCCCGACGCGCGCTGTTCCTTCGAGCTGATGTCGGCGATCAGCGAATGGGACGAAGGATTGCAGCCGGCCTCGCCGAAGCCGACCCCCAGCCGCGCCAGCGCCAGCGGCACATAGCTGGAGGCGACGCCGCTCAGCGCCGTGAACGCGCTCCACAGCGTCAGGCAGGCGGTGATGATCACCGGTCGGCTGCGCCGGTCGGCCAGCCAGGCGATCGGCACGCCGAGGAAGGTGTAGAAGATCACGAACACCGGGCCGGTCAGCAGGCCCATCGCGAAGTCGCTGACCTTCAGCTCGATCTTGATCGGCTCGACCAGGATCGACAGCACCTGCCGGTCGAGGAAGCTCAGCGCGTAGGCGATCATCAGGAGCGTCAGCACGTAGCGGCGACGCGCGGCATCCAGCGGCGCCGTCGCCAGCGCGCCTGCAGCCCCCACGTCGTCGATCGGCGGCGCGGCGGCCTCGACCATCCAGGCGTTTCTCCCAACGCGCGCGCCAGAGCGCACTCACGGCGCGGCGCGCCCCGCTTGTTTATTTGTGCGGGCAGCCTAGACGGGCGCGACGCGAACTCAAGGGCGCCCAAGCGTCAGTCCGGGCCGTCAGTCCGGGCCGTCAGTCCGGGGCGTCAGTCTGGAGCGTCGGTGTGGAGACGGTGCGATGGAACTGCTGATCGGCGACAAGCTCTGGTCCAGCTGGTCGATGCGGCCGTGGCTGGCGCTGAAGCGCACCGGCGCGCCGTTCACCGAGACGCTGATTCGGCTGCGCACCGAGCAGACCAACGCCGATGCCCGCGCCGCCGGCTCGCCCAGCGGCCGCGTGCCGGTGCTGAAGGACGGCGACCTGGCGATCTGGGACTCGATGGCGATCTGCGAATACCTCGCCGAGAAGTTCCCCGACGCGAAGCTCTGGCCGGCCGATCCGGCCGCCCGCGCGCTGGGGAGGGCCGCGGCGGCGGAGATGCACTCGAGCTTCGCCTCGCTGCGCGGCGAATGCCCGATGGACCTGTCGTTCCGCGAGGCGGTGACGGTCTCGGAGGCGACCCACAACGACCTGTGGCGGTTGGTCGAGCTCTGGAGCGGCCACCTGAAGCGCTTCGGCGGGCCGTTCCTGGTCGGCGAATGGTCGATCGCCGACGCCTTCTACACGCCGGTCGCCACCCGGCTCAGGAGCTACGGCCTGATCCTCTCCGACTATGGCGACGCCGGCGCCTGCGGCGCCTACGCCGAGCGCCTCTTGGAGACGCCGGAGTTCCTCGACTGGGAGAAGGCGGCGTTGGCCGACGTGCGCACCGAGGGGCAATCATGATCCGGGGCAGCTGCCTTTGCGGCGCGACAGCCTACGAGGCCGACGCGCTTTCCAGCCCGATCGGCCACTGCCATTGCCGCACCTGCCAGAAGGCGCACAGCGCCGCCTTCGCCACCACGGCGCGGGCAAAGCGGGCGGGTTTCCGCTGGACGAAGGGCGACGGGGTGCGGCGCAGCTTCGAGTCCAGCCCCGGCAAGCTGCGCTGGTTCTGCGGACGCTGCGGCACGCATCTGATGGCCGAGTGGACGGCGCTGGACGAGGTGATCCTGCGGATCGGCAGCGTGGACGAGGGCATCGAGGGCACGGCGCCCGTGGACCACATCTGGGTCAGTCACCAGGCCGCGTGGGACCCTGGGCCCGAGGACCGCCTGCCGCGCTTCCCGGAGGGACGGCCGCGCTGACTGGCGCGTGCAGCGCGGCCTGCTGGGCGTTCCACGAGGCGCCGAAGTCGCCGGTGGTGACTCCGATGCGGTCGATGTAGGCGAGCAGCAGCAGGCTCAAGGCCGCCTGCGCTGCGCAGAGCAACGCCAGCGTCGGCCGCGCGAACGGCCGCGCCGCGCCCTTGTCGGTCCAGAGCGCGAAGAGCGCGGTCCACAGCGCCATCAGCGGCGCGATGATCTCCATGTAGTGCCGGTAGGAGCCGACGCTGGCGAAGGTCAGCAGGGTGAGCAGGCCGCCGTAACCCCAGAACGAGGCCGCGGCGAGCAGGGTCTCGGGGCTGTCACCAAGGAAGAGAGCGCGGGCCGACAGACCCCCGCGGTCGCGGACCAGCTTCTGCGCGGCGCGGAACACGAGCAGCACGGTGGCGGCGAGCAATGCGGCCTGCAGCGCGGCGGCCAGCCGGCTCGGCGCGCCGTTCAGCATCGGGGTGTTGAGGAAGTCCGCGAAGCCGGCGCGGTTCAGGGTGTACTGCGGCCCGTTGCCCAGCAGGAAGTTCGGCCATCGCAGGTAGAAGCTGGCCGACGGCGAGCGCGGCGGACCGTGTGGCCAGCTGTGTTGCGCCAGCTCGAGCGCCCAGGGGATCGCCGGCAAGGCGCCGACGAGGCTCCCCGCGATCCAGCCGATCCACGGAAACGCGCGGCGGTCGGCGTTCAGCGTCCAGAGCATCAGCGCGGCGGCGAAGAAGCCGGCGCCCAGGTGGATCTGCGCCATCAGCGCGCCCAGCAGGCCCCAGGCGAAGGCAGCGGCCGGGTGGCGACGGTAGCGCCAGGCCCACAGCATCCCGACCGCCGGCAGCGGCAGCGTGCTCGGGGTCCAGATCTTGCGCTCCAGGATGACCGAAGCCGGGTTGGCGGCCCACAGCGCCGCGGCCCACAGCCAAGGCTCGCGCCGCGTCTTCGGGATCGCGAAGAGACCGAACGCGGCGAAGAGGGCGAGCGCGACGACGTTCAGGATCTGCACCGCGCGGGCCAGATCGGGCGGCGTCGTTGCGCCGAGCTGCATCAGCCAGGTGAAGACCCAGAGGCTGAGGCCCGGATTGGGCGCGCCGACGCTGCTCGGCATGCCGATCGGCGGCCAGGCGCCGGTGGCGGCCATCTGCCGGGCGTGGACAAACGTCCACTGCTCGTCGCCCTTCCACTCGATGACGCCATAGAAGCCGAGCCGCAGCGCCGCGCCGACAATCAGCGCCAGCGCCAGCCCGACCAGCGGCGCCCAGCGCCGCACCCACTCCCGCCAGCGCTCCAACGACGCCCCGCAACGATCTACCCGGTATCGGCGATGCTAGCTGCGTCGGTGTCCGGATCAATCCCGGCGGTCGCGTCAGCCGCTCCCGCACTAGATCCTCGTCAGTTATCAAATCAGCCCGAGCGCCTTGAAGCTGGCGACGCCGTCGCGACCGACGACGAGGTGGTCGTGGACGGCGATGCGCAGGGCGCGGCCGGCCTCGATCACCTGCCGGGTCATGTCGATGTCGGCGGCGCTGGGGGTGGGGTCGCCCGAGGGGTGGTTGTGCAGGATCAAATCACCCCGCATATCCGTTTGTTCTATAAGAAGATCTTATCCTACTCGATTTTCGCAGGGGACGGGGATTGGGGACGGTATGACGTCGAATTTCGATTCGATACCGTCCCCAGCCCGTCGGTCCCGTTCACTCACCGGGAAGCCCGGCATTCGACGACGTTCTTGCGGTCCCACGCGTCTAGCTCGCCGAGCGGGTAGAGAACCCCTTTTCCGACCTTCACGAAAGATGGGCCGATCCGCAGCGCTCGCCAGTTTCGCAGAGTCCCCGTGGAGATTTCGCCGCGGTAGCGCTCGGATACCTC
>DATNEH010000012.1:0-5343 GCA_035553015.1 Caulobacteraceae bacterium
CGGCCTCAAGAACGTCGCCAACATCCAGCGCAAGTTCTTCCACGCGCTGATCGGCGTGCCGCGCTACGTCCTCGACACCTCGTCCTGCTTCTCGCGCCAGATACTCGTCCAGGCGGCCAACAACCGGAAGGCGCTGGCGCAGCGCCTGGCCGAGCTGTGCGGCGACAAATGGCAGGTCGCGATCGAGCCGTTCGCCGACACCTGGTTCTTCCAGGCCGAGCTCGAGCGCCTGAAGCTCGACAGCGGCGACAATCTCAGGGAGGCGCTCGGCGCCTCGCCGCGCGAGTTGCGGACGTGGCTGCAGCAGGTGGTCTACGTCGCCTGCATCGCCACGATGCGCAAGAGCGGCCCGCACGGCCTCGCCAGCCTGGCCGACGCGCTGCGGGTCGAGCGGAAGGGCGAAAGCCGGCCGTTGGCCGACCTGATGCTGCCGGCGCTCGGCTCGACCGCGGTGGTGGTCGTGCTGCTGTTCCTGGTGCCGATGGTGGGCGACCAGGTGGCCTGGCTGGTCGGGGCGCCGGTCGACCAGATGTTCTGGCCGCACGAGGAGGGCGTGCAGCCGGGCCAGGACGGTCCGATCATGCAGTCCCTGCTCTATCTGCTGGGGCAGGTCGTTCCGCTGCTGATCGCCGCCGCGATCCTGGCGTCGCAGCCGTTGCGGCGGACCGGGACGAAGCGGCGGGCCGACAGCCTGCTGGTCGAGAATCCCGGCACCTACTTCGCCATCGGCGCGGTCGTCTTCGCCTACTGCTGCGCGCTGACGCTGTGGGATTACGGCCGGCACAGCTTCTACGACTTCCACGGCCTGCTGCCGTTCCTGCAGGCCCAGGCGCCGTACTTCCTGCTGCAGTCGATGATTGCGGTGGCGGTCTGCATCGTCATCCAGGGGCGCTCCGCGGAGAACCTCATGGCGCGGCGCGACCGGCGGGTGCTCGATGGCCTGCTGGTGGTGGGGGCCGCCGTCGTGACGTCGGCTTTCTATGCCGCGGCCCGGCTCAAGTACGGCTTCCTGCCGCCGCGCACCGCCGACTTCGTGCTGCTCGTGGTCATCCTGAACGCGATGGCCGCGGCGATCGCCTTCGTCGGCTGCCAGTCCGTCTGGCGCCGGCGGCTGGCCCGCGAGGAGCTCCGCGCGGCGTTCCCGATGCCGGTGCCTGGGCCCGCACCGGCCTCGCCGCTTGCGTCCGGTTCCGAACCCGACCTCGCGACCGCCGCCGATTGACGTCCCTGCCGCTCTCCCGCTCCGCCGGGAGAGCGGCGACCGCGCTGGCCTGTCGCTGTCTTGTAACCGTATCGGCGCGCGCGCATTAAGACATTGTTCCCGCCGCCTTGTGGGAGGCGGGGCTACCCAATTCGAAGGCCGTCGGTAGCGGCCCCACGCCGCGCGGCAGATCAATCCGCTCGTGTTCGCAGCTTCCCAACCCCCCGGCGGGAAGCTTTTGGGTCAGCCTGAGGGCCGTCGCACAAAGCGGCGGCCCTCCTCGTATCAGCGTGCCCAACCAACTTATCGCGTCACGACCGCACCTTCCGCTCGCCGCCTCTCTCCGTGGGCACCATCGTCCGATGCTCGACCACGCCGCCGCGCAGCAGCGCCAGCGTCGTCGCCTTGCCGATCCGCTCGGCGTTGAGCAGGCGGATCAGCGCGTCGGCGCCCTCGATCGGCGTGCCGTCGAGCGACAGCAGCAGGTCGCCTGCCAGGACGCCCGCGGCATGAGCAGGCCCGCCGGGCTCGACCTCGCTCACCCGGATGGCGCGGCTGCCGGCGCCGGTCCTGAGCCCGATGCGGCGCGGCAGCGGCACGGTCTCGGCGGCGATGCCGATGTGCGCCCGTCGCACCCGACCCCCCTTCGGACCCATGGTGGCGATGAACTCCGACACCGCGAACACCGCGGTGTTGGACGCCACCGCGAAGCAGATGCCCTGGGCGCGCTGGATCATGGCGGTATTGATGCCGACCACCTCGCCGAGGCTCGACACCAGCGGCCCGCCCGAGTTGCCGGGGTTGAGCGCGGCGTCGGTCTGGATGACGTCGTCGATCAGCCGGCCGGAGGCGGCGCGCAGCGAGCGGCCGAGCGCCGACACCACGCCCGCGGTGACGGTCGATTCGAAGCCGAGCGGATTGCCGATCGCCACCACGAGCTGGCCGCGCTTGAGCGCCCGGCTGTCGCCCAGGCGGGCCGACGGCGTGCCGGCCGGCAGCTCGGTGCGCAGCAGCGCGAGGTCGGTGTCGGGATCGTCGCCCAGCACGCGCGCCTCGCGCGAATTGCCGTCGGCAAAGGACAGTCGCACGCGGGCCGAGCCGCCGACCACATGGCTGTTGGTCAGCACCAACCCGTCGCCGGCGATGACGACACCGGAGCCGACGCCGACGGCGGAATTCTCACCGTCAGCGAGACGCTCGACCCGCACGACCGCCGGGCCGACCCGGTCCACGACCGAGATCACGGCGCGGGAGTAGGCGTCGAGCAATCCGTCGTCGAGCGCGGCGGGGACGGAGGATGGGGAGTCTAGGGGCATGGTACGCACCTCCGGGAGGGAAGGAGGGGCTATATGGGTTCGGAAAGGTGCAATTACACCCTTAGGCCCCAGGCCCCTGCCGCCGGGGCATGGGTGGCCTCAGGAAGGGCAGCGTTCGCGGGCGAGGCGCGGTTGGGGCGCGCGAGACCGCTTCGCGCGCCTCGACCAGGCGGTTGCCGAGCTGGAACGTGCGCCGAGAACACTCCCAGAAGTGCTCGCCAAAGTCGGCGACCTGCGCCGCCGTGTAGGTGTAGGCGAGTCGCCGGAACGGAAAGGCGTCGGTCGCCACCGGCACGCGCCGCCACTGGAGCTTGCGCGGGATATAGCCGGGCGCCACGAGATAGTGCCCGCGCCGCGCCAGCACCGCGGTGCCCTGCGCGATCTCGTTGCGGCGGTCGGCCAGCGGCGCGATCTCGCTGTCGAGGAAGGCCACGATCTCCGCGTGCAGCGGGCCGGGCATCACCGCGCGCTGGGCCTCGAGCGCGCCCTTGATCAGCCGCAGCCGGGATCCCACCCCCGCGGCCCTGCGATAGGCCGCCACTTCGGCGCCGACCTTCGCCTGGAGGATGGTTCCGTGGAGATAGGACAGCGCGACCTCGAGGATCTGCCAGCGGCTGAGCGCCAGGCCGACGGCGTGATAGATCTTGCCGACATCGGCATCGCCGATCGGCGTGGCTGGCGCGCGCTCCCACGGCTTACGCATCGCGCCCGCGGCGCGGTGCGCCCGTCGAGCACGGACCGACAACGATCCGGTTGTGCCGCATTTCCTCCCCCTGCGGTCGGATTGTCAGTCAGCTTTACCATCCCGGCGGGCGATGCCCGTGGGCGCAATCGGGGTAAGCCGGTGGCTTCTGGTGGAGGGACCGCGTGATTGGCTGACAGCTAGAGCGGTACGATGTACTTGCCGAAAGCTTTCGATGTTGAGATTACTCAGGATGATGAAGCGGGCACGCGCTGTTATGGCTCGGCACTTCGATTTTTCACGCTAGTCAGGCATGTCCGATGACGATCGACGCCGAAGCCCACCCTTCTGAGACCGAACGACACGCTATGCGTGAGGTCGCGACGATTATGATTCCTGCCAACGTCCAGTTGGGAATGCCCGGCGCCGACGACCCCGCCATCCTGGCCGACATCACCCGCTCCATCGGCCGCGACCTGCCGCTGATCCGCACCGCCCTGGCCGAGATCGACAAGCGCGCGGGCGGGGCCTTCGCCGCGCTCGATCGCGAGCGGCGCGAGGCGCTGATCAACGACTGGTATGCCGCGGGCGGCGCGGCGGCCCGGGCGCTCGGGCGGGTGGTGCTCGCCGCCTACTACCGCGACGACCGCGTCCTGCGGGCGCTGGGGCACGAGGCGCGCGCGCCGTTCCCCCAGGGGCATGTGGTGGAGCAGGGGGATTGGGGGCTGCTCGATCCGGTGAAGCGGCGGGAGCCGTTTTGGCGGGACGATAAGGTCCGGTAATCCGGACGCGGGACCGCTGACCGGACGCGCCCCGCCGGCGGAGCCGGTCGCGACCGCCGGGCCAGGCTGATAGGCTTGGCCGTCAGGAGCTGGCGATGACCTCGATTGACGAACGGCTTCTCGAAACCCGGATGACCCAGATCGAGCAGGCCCGGACCTGGAGCCCGCGCGTCATCTCGAAGTTCGAAACCCTGATCCGCAGCGGCGAGGAGACCAGCGTCCACCGCGCCAATCCGCTGGCCTTCGCCCGCGATCGCGGCGTGGCCGAGCCGGAAGCCATCGACCTGTTCCTTTACGCCGCGCGCGCCAGCCTGGTCGACATGCACTGGGACATCCTCTGTCCCCATTCCGGCCTGGTGCTGGAAAGCTTCGGCAAGCTCAGGGCGCTGCGCAGCCACTTCGTCTGCGGTCTGTGCGACATCGACGGCCAGACCGACCTCGACGATTTCATCGAGGTATCGTTCTCCGTCTCGCCGCAGGTCCGGCGCCTGGCGCTGCATGACGTCGACGGCCTGTCGATCGAGGACCTGCACTGGAAGCTGAAATTCGCCGACGGCCGGCTGCCCGGCGGACAGACCCGGTTCCTCGATGTCCTGCGCGGCTTCGTGCGCGGCATGACCTACCTGCCGCCCGGCGCCACGACGACTGTGCGGGCCGAGATCGGGCCCGGCGCGCTCTCGGGCGTCAACGTCCAGACCCAGGCCGGCTTCATGCTGCCGGTGGTGGATGGCACGATCGCGGACGCCCCTGTCGCGGACACCGCCTTCATGGCTGCCCGCGGCGCGCGGCCAAGCGGCGGGACGTCGAGGATCGTCCGCATCGCCTACGACGGCCAGCGCTTCACGCCCGCGGCTTCCGCGGTGCCTGCGGGGCCGGTGGTGTTCGAGATCGCCAACACCGGCGCCAGGCGCGGCGCGCTGCTGCTGACCAACTGGCCGCCGGAGATCGTGGCGATGCCGGACAAGCCCGCGCTCGAGTTCGATCCCTATGTCTCGGGCGGCATGATGCTGGCGCGACAGACCTTCCGCCGGCTCTTCCGCTCCGAGCGGGTGGACGAGGCGGAAGGCCTCGGCATCCGGCAGGTGACCTTCCTCTTCACCGACCTCAAGGGCTCGACCGCGCTCTACGAGCGGCTCGGCGATCTCAATGCCTATGCCCTGGTGCGCGAGCATTTCGCGCTGCTCGAGGCGGTCGCCCAGCGCCACGACGGCGCCATCGTGAAGACCATCGGCGACGCAGTGATGGCCGCCTTCGCGCGGCCGGTCGATGCGGTGGCGGCGGCGCTCGCCATCCTGCAGGACATCGGCCAGTTCAACCGCGAGCACGGCCAGGCCGCCATCATCCTCAAGATGGGCGCCCATT
>DATNEH010000013.1:0-13388 GCA_035553015.1 Caulobacteraceae bacterium
GCTGCAAGGCGGCGAGACGGTCCCCTACGACACCCTGATCCTGGCCACCGGCGCCACGCCGAAGCGGCTGCGGCTGCCGGGCGCCGACCTCGAGGGCGTGCAGGTGCTGCGCAGCGCCGCCGACGCCGAGCAGCTGAAAATGGCGCTCGGCCCCGGCAAGCGGCTGGCGGTGATCGGCGGCGGCTACATCGGCCTGGAGGCGGCCGCCTCGGCCCGCGCGCTGGGCGCCGACGCGGTGGTGATCGAGGCGCTGCCGCGCATCCTCACCCGCTCGTCCTGCCCGGAGCTGTCGGCATTCTTCACCCGCTATCACGAGCAGCACGGCGTCGTCTTCGAGCTGAACGCCCGCATCGAAGCGTTCGAGGGCAAAGACGGCCACGTCAGCGGTATCAAGCTGGCGGACGGCCGCGTGATCGCCTGCGACGACGTGGTGATCGGCATCGGCGTCGCGCCGAACGACGAGCTGGCCCGCGACGCCGGCCTCGAAAGCGTCGACGGCGTAGTGGTCGACGAGACAGCCCGCACCGCCGACCCGCACGTCTACGCGATCGGCGACGTCACCCATCGGCCGATGCCGATGTACGACCGCATGCACCGGCTGGAGAGCGTCGCCAACGCGCTGGAGCAGGCCAAGCAGGCCGCCGCGGCGATTGCCGGCCGTCCGGCGCCGCCGCACGAGGTCACCTGGAACTGGTCCGACCAGTACGACATCAAGCTGCAGGTCGCCGGCATGCCGTTCGACACCGACGACACCCTGCTGCGCGGCGATCCTGCCGCAGCCAAGTTCGCTGTCTTCCACCTGAAAGGCCCGGTCATCCGGGCGGTGGAAGCCGTCAATGCGCCGGCCGAGTTCATGGCGGCGCGGCAATTGATCGGCTCGCAGAAGCCGATCGACCGCGCCAAGCTTGCAGACACGGCGGTTTCCATGAAAGAGGTCGCCGCCTGAACGGCGTCGGGGAAGATATGGCCAAGATCACCTACATCGAGTTCAACGGCACAGAGCACGTCGTCGACGTGAAGAACGGGCTCTCGGTGATGGAAGGCGCCGTAAAGAACAACATTCCCGGCATCGACGCCGACTGCGGCGGCGCCTGCGCCTGCGCCACCTGTCACGTCTATGTGGACCAGGCCTGGATCGACAAGACCGGCAGCCAGTCGGCGATGGAGGAGTCGATGCTCGACTTCGCCGAAAACGTCGAGGACAACTCGCGCCTCTCCTGCCAGATCAAGGTCACCGACGACCTCGACGGCCTCGTCGTGCGGATGCCGCAGAGCCAGCACTAGGCTCTCCTTCCAACAGCCGGAGCGCAGCCTTGCGCCCCCCTCCGTCAGCCCGCTTCGCGGTCTGACACCTCCCCCGTCGTCTTCGCGACGGTGGAGCAGCGAAATCGCGCCGCCCCGCTCCTCCACCGCACCGAAGAGTGCGGGGGAGGGGGACCGCCGGGCGCAGCGCAGTGGTGGAGGGGGCGCAAGGCCACGCTTCACGGGCTGGGAGCAGCTAAAACAGCTCCGGCGCCGCCGCGTGCAGGTGGGCCGCCTCCGGCAGGTGGCAGGTGAAGGTCGACCCGGCGCCCGGCTCGCTTTCCAGCGCGACCCAGCCGCCGTGCAGCTCCACCAGCGCCTTCACCAGCGCCAGCCCCAGGCCGGGGCCGCCCTGGTCGCGCCCGATGAAGCGGTCGAAGATGTGCGCCTGCACGTGGAACGGGATGCCGCGGCCGGTGTCCGACACCATCACCCGCACCTCGCCGCCGCCGCGTTCGGCGGTCAGCGTGACGAGCCCGCCGGGCGGAGTCTGGCGCAAGCCGTTCTCGATCAGGTGGTCGAGCATCTGGCCGAGCCGGCGCGAGTCGCCGCGGATCAGCCCGATGTCGGCCCCGGCCGCCACGCTCAGCAGCACCTGGCCGGCCTCCGCTACCTGAGCCCAGCGCCCGGACGCCGCTTCCAAGAGCCGTCCGACGTTCACGTCCTCCATCTCCAGCGCCATCTCGTCGGCGTCGATCTGGGCGATGTCCAGGACGTCATCGATCGAACGGCCGAGCTGCATCGCCGCCTGCCGCACCGCCGCCACGTGACCGCGGCCGCGCTCGGAAAGGCCCTCGCCGCCGCGCTCCAGCAGCTCGGAGTAGCCGATGATCGTGGTCAGCGGGGTGCGCAGCTCGTACGAGACGTTGCCGACGAAATCGCGCTTCAGCCGCTCGGCCTCGGCCAGCGCCCCCTCGCGGTCCTGCAGCGCCGCCTCCAGGTGGCGGGTGTCGGTGACGTCGACGAAGCCGATCAGCGTCGCCCCGTCCGGCAGCGGCCGCGACTGGAAGGCGACGATGCGCGCGTCAGCGGTGGTCAGCTCCTCCGAGATCGGCGCGCGCGCCTTCGGCTCCGGATCGGTGACGCGCGCCTTCAGGTCGCGCCAGAACTGGCGGTCGTGCAGGCGACGCAGGCAGAGCTCCTCGACGCCCTCGAAGTCCGCCGCGGCCGCCAGCTGCGCAGCGGTGACGCCCCAGAACCGCTCGAACGCCTCGTTGTGCAGTTTCAGCCGCCCGTCGGAAGAGAACACCGCCACTGCGTCCGTCAGCTTGTCGAGCGTCGCCTGCTGGACCTCGAGCATGCCCTTGAACTCGGCCTTCAGCTTCAGCTCGTCGGTGATGTCGGAGAACATCAAGAGGAGGCCGCCGCCCGGGTGCGGCTGGCGCACGATGCGCAGCGTGCGCGCATCGGGCAGCCGCCAGAGGTCCTCGGCCGGGGCCAGCGCCTCGTAGAAGGCCAGCTCCCCGGCCTTCCACTTGGCGTAGTCGGCGGTCTCCGGCAGCCGGCGGCGCTGGCGCAGGCGGTCCAACAGCTCGACGTGGGTCGGCCGCTCGGCCAGCCACGCCGGCTCCAGGCCCCAGAGCTCGACGAAGGCGGCGTTGTGGAACGCCAGGCGCCGGTCGCGGGCGAAGATGGCGACGCCCTCGCGGATCTGGTTCAGCGTCTGATCCTGCGCCTGCGCGGCCCGCTTCAGCTGCTCGGCGGCCTCTTCGGCCTCGGTGACATCCTCCGACCAGACGCCGACCTGGCCGCCCTCCAGCGGCTGCGCGGTGAGGCGGAACGCGCGCCGGCGCCCGCCTGCCGCGGCCCAGCGCACCGCCTCGCGCCGCTCGCCGGCCCGCGCGGCCTCGCGGGCAAGGTCGTCGCCGGCGCGGTCGAAGGTCAGCCCCTTGTCGCGCGCCGCCGCCAGGGTCTCGGCGCCGGCCGCGTCGAGCCAGGCCTGGTTGGCGAACACCGGCGCGCCGTCGGCCCCCGCGATCCACGCCGGAGTCACGCGCGCATCGAGGAAGGCCGCCAGACGTCCGGCGCTCGGCAGGGCCGCGTCGGCGGCCAGCGGGGTCAGCCGCAGGAAGGTCAGCGCGCCGGCCGCGCGACCCGCCACCGCGACGCCGCCGCCCGGTCCCGCGGCCTCGAACGCGCAGGTCGCGCCGGTCGCCACCAGCGCCTTCAGCTGCGCCGCATGGCCCGGATCGAGCGCGGCGAGCTTGCCCACCACCGCCTCGGCGTCGGCGCCGGCCGCGCCCAAATGCTCGACGCCCAAATGCTCGACGCCCAGGCGCTCCGCACACAGCGCCAGGCTTTCCGCGCCGGCGACCAGCCGCGCCGGCGCGCCGTCGACGAGCGCCACCAGTGCGATCTCGAACGCCTCGGCGGCCGCCTCCAGCGAGCGCGGCGAGGGGCCGGCGTCTACGGGAGCCGCATCGCCGGTCGGCTCGCCGCCGCGCCGCGCCCGCAGCGCCCACGCGGTCGCGCCCGCGGCCAGCGACGCCGTCCCGGCCGCGGCGGCGAGGAGCAGCGTCGATAGGTCCATCCAGCCTCGCCCCGAATCAGAGGGCCGAGCATAGGCGTTCCGCCCGCGGCCCGCATGGCGCATGATGTCCGCCCCATGCTTGGGGCCGTGTCGGGCCTATATCGAGGCGATGAGCATCCTCTATCCAGTCTCCGCGAACGCCGAGACGGCGCTGGCGCAGCCGCAGGGCCGCGCCGCGCGCGAGCGCGAGGCCGTGGCGCTGGCCGGCGCGCCGGTGCGCTTCGTCACCGAGGCGACCGGGCCGGCGTTCGCCAGCCGCGAGGCGGTGCTCGACGCGTTCGCCGGCAAGCTCGACGACCCGCGACCCGGCCATGGCGTCACGCTGGCGCCCGAGGATCGCTACTGCGTGATCGCCGAGCGGATCGAGGGGCTGGCCCCGGCCCCGGTCGAGCCGGCCTTCACGCGCGGCCGGCGCTGGCCGAAGCCGCCGGCGCGCGCGCCGCGCACCGTCTTCCGGCTGATCGTCTCCTACTGGCGGGTCGGCGAGGCCGCCACCGCCGAGGTCGAGCCCGATGCGCCGACCGCGGCCGACCAGGCGAGGGCGGTGCGGCGCAAGTCGGAGGCGGCCCTCCTGAACGCCGCCGAGCTGCGCGCGCTGGCCCGCCAGCCGCTGCGGCCGGTCAAGCCGCAGCAGCCGCTCGACGTCGGCCTCTTCGAGGTTCCCGCGCCCGAAGCCCCGCACATCCTGATCCCGGATGAGTGAGCCCCAAGCTCCGGCCGCCCGCACGGCCGCCCGTCCGGCCGCGCTGGCCGACGCCGCCGCGCCGTCGCTCGACGACATCGCCGCGCTGGCCGAGGCCGCGTTCGCCGCGCTCCCCGACAAATTCCGCAAGCTGGCCGGCGAAGTGGTGTTCCGGGTCGACGAGTTCCCGTCCGAGGAGGTGCTGGACGAGCTCGAGATCGAGGACCCGTTCGACCTGACCGGACTCTACCAGGGCGTCGACCTCGCCCGGCGTTCGGTGTTCGGCCCGTCGCCCGAGCCGGCGCGCATCTTCCTGTACCGTCGCCCGATTCTCGACGAATGGGCCGAGCGCGGCGACGTCACCCTGGCCGAGCTGGTCGCCCACGTCCTCACCCACGAGATCGGCCACCACTTCGGCCTCTCCGACAGCGACATCGACGCGATCGAGGCGGCGGACTAGGGCGCGTGAGTTCCGGCTGCGCCGCGGCGGGCGCCATACGCCCCCGCCACCCCCGGCTGCGCCGGGCGGTCCCCCTCCCCCGTTCCGCTGCGCTACACGGGGCAGGAAAAAGAGAGATCGCGCGGCTTCTTTCCTGCCCCGCGAAGCGGGAGAGGGGGACCGCCGCGCGCAGCGCGGGGGTGGAGGGGGCGGGGCCTGGGCGAGCCGCACTTGACCGGCGGCTTGGCCGTGGCAGGCTCCCTGCGTCGGGCGCGCGCTAGATGCGCCTTCGGGGCGAGGAAACATCGATGCAGATCCATCCGCTGGTGGCGATCGTCAGCCTGCTGGCCTTGCTGCTCTACTTCTACATGAGCCTGCGGGTCGGGCAGGGGCGCTCGAAGTACGGCGTCGCCGCGCCGGCGGTCACCGGCCATCCCGACTTCGAGCGCGACTACCGCATCCAGATGAACACGCTGGAATGGCTGCCGATCTTCCTGGTCTCGCTGTGGCTGTTCGCGATCTCGTGGGGGAGCGACCTCGTGGCCGCCGGCATCGGTGTGGTCTGGCTGATCGGCCGCGTGCTCTACCTGACCGGCTACTCGCGGGCGGCGGAGGCGCGCGGCCCCGGCTTCGGCATCCAGGCGCTGGCCGCCGGCGTGCTGCTGTTCGGCGCGCTTGGCCGGATTGTCTGGCTGATGGTCCAGCACGGCGCCTGAGCCGTCGGGCGCCGGCTGTCAGCAGTCGGCCGCGCTGGCTGCTAAACTCCGGATTCCGCGGAACTTTTCCGATTGCGGCGGCATTGATTCGAGCCCTAACGTGATGGTCCGCAATCGGAGCTTTTCCATGGCTGAGGGCGAGCTATCCCGCCAGCTGCGCGGCCAGCGGCTGACCACCGCCGAGGTGATCTACTACATGCCGGACCATCCGGCGCTGCTGCAGCGCTTCATGTGGCAGACGCTCGACCTGCCGCCGGAGTTTCCCCGCGTCTGCAAGTTCCTCGACTTCTGGCGCCGCGAGATCGATGCGGTGATCCATTCGGTCACCTGCTCGGCGGCCGGGCTGGTGGCGCCAGCGCGGCTCGACGTCAGCCGGGACATCGGTTTGCTGCACTGAAATGACGGGCGCACGGCGCCGCTTCGCGCTATGTCACGGCCGAGGGAACTGGTTCAGGTCCGAGGAACCTCGAGGTCATGAAGCGTATCGCGATCGCCGCCGCCGCAACCTTGGCGCTGGCTCTGGCCGCCTGCCAGACGACGCCCACCCCCTACCAGCCGCTCGGCGCGCCGGGCGCTACGGTGTCCGGCGGCTTCACCGACCAGCGGCTCGACGACACCCACTTCCGCGTCAGCTTCAGGGGCAACAGCGTGACCTCGCGCGAGCAGGTCGAGACTTTCATGCTCTACCGCGCCGCCGAGTTGACCGTGGCCCAAGGCTACGACTGGTTCGCCACCGTCCACCGCGACACCGAGAACCGCGGCGGCGCCTGGATCACCGGCGTCGGCGGCGCCTGGGGGCCCGGCTGGTCGCCCTACTGGCGCTTCCGCGGCGCCGCTGGCTGGGGCGCATGGGGTTGGGGCGATCCGTTCTGGAACACCTACGACGTGCAGCGCATCGACGAGTACGAGGCGATCGCCGACATCGCCATGGGCCGTGGCCCGAAGCCGAACGCCGGCGCGTTCGACGCCCGCCAGGTGATGGCCAACCTCGGCCCCAAGATCGTGCGCCCCGTCCCGCCGGCGGCGCACTAGGCGCTTAGCCCGAAGCTTCGCGCCGGGCGCAGGCCTGCGCCCGGCGCGTCGGACTTAGGTGTCCTCCGCCATCATCTCGCGGGTGACGGTCCAGTAGCCGTCGAGGTAGGCGAGCACCTCCTTGGCGGCCGGATGGTCGAAGGCGGACCAGCGCTCGCGGATGCGCGGCGTCTGTTCGTCGATGCGGCCCAGGCCCTGGTCGTGGAACAGACGGAAGTGGCGGCGCATCACGTCGGCCATGTCCGGCCCCAGCACGTCCTCGGCGGCGCGGTCCCAGGCCTTGGCGTACTCGTAGGCCTCGCCCTTCTCGTAGCTCTCGATGAGCGTCAGCGCCGGGATGCGGAACAGCACGGGCTGCAGGCAGGGGTTCAGCATGTGCGAGGCGAGATGCGGGCCGATCGCCGCCGGGCGGCCGGTGAAGGCGCGCAGGTAGAGGAACGGCGACATGCCGACCCCGTCGTTGACCGGGTAGTTGTCCCAGAGCGTCGGCTTGCGCCTGAGCCGTTCGGTGACCCGCGCCAGATGGCCGGGGCTGTACTCGCGCGAGCACACCTCTTCGCCGGTCCAGTAGATCTCGATCTTCGGGTCGAGCCCCCTGCCGAGGTCGTCGAGGTAGGTGGGCGGATAGTTTCCGTAGACCCGCTGCAGCATCGCATCGTCGGTGTAGACGGTCGGGCAGACGATCAGGCGCCCCGCCTTGGTGCGCTCGGCGACGAAGTGCGCCATGCGCACCTGCACGTCGGCGAGGTCGGCCTGGTCGCCCTTCATGTCGTCGAACAGGATGGCGAGCTCGGTGCAGCCGGCGGCGTCGAAGAAGGCGATCTTGCGGGCGAGCGCGTCGCGGTCCTCTTCGTTGAAGTCCCACGCCTCGTAGGGGCTGAGGCCCACGCCGAAGCCCATGCCGAGCGCCTTGCAGAGCGCGGCCATCTTCGCCAGCCGGTCGGCCTCGGCCTGCGGATGGTCCTCGCGCCAGCGCTTGCGCAGCCGCTTGTCGGCCTTCGGCGCGTAGATGTACGAGTTGTAGCCCCGCGCCGAGAAGAAGCGCGCCTGGTCCTCGCGCATGTCCCAGGTCCAGGGGCGGCCGTAATAGCCCTCGATGATGCCAAGCGGCGGGCTCAAGCGGCGATCTCCTTTTATGCGTAACGGGGCGATGGCCGGGCGGTGACGCCGTCCTTGCCGAGCGTCAGGTGGGTCAGCGTCTGCTCGTCGTGGTTCATGCGCCAGGAGAGCAGCTTCTGGGCGTATTCCAGCATCAGCGGCGCATAGGCCGGATCGCCGGCCAGGTTGCGCATCTCGCCGGGATCGGCCTCGAGGTCGAAGAACAGCGGCGGCAGTTTGGTGAAGTGCACGTACTTGTAGCGCTCCCCGCGCACCACGTTGAGCAGGCACTGGTGCAGCGTCAGGCCGAGCGCTTCCTCGGCGGTCGGATCGCCGACGTCGCGGAAGTCGTATTCCCAGTGCGCCTCCTCGCGCCAGCCGGCGGGCGCGCGTCCGGCGATGAACGGCCCGAGGCTCTCGCCGTCGCACTGCAGGGGGATGGGCGCGCCGATCGCCTCCATCATCGTCGGCAGGATGTCGACGTGCTCGGTGAAGCGCTCGACCTGCGCGCCGCGCGCCGCGCCGGCCCTCGGATCGCGCACGATCAGCGGGATGCGGTACGAGCCGTCGAAATAACCGCCTTTGCCCAGCAGCCAGTGGTCGCCCATCTCCTCGCCGTGGTCGCTGGTGAAGACGATCAGCGTCGTCTCCCAGAGCCCGCTCTGCTTCAGGAAGGCGACGAGCCGGCCCATCTCGGCGTCCACCCGGCTCATCAGCCCGTAATAGACCGCCTTCAGCCGCCGCAGCCGAGGCTCGCTCTCCGGCGCGCGGGCGCCATGCCGGCCGAGCCGCCAGGCGAGCCAGGGGTGCTGGCGGCCCTCCTCCTCGCGCGTCGCCGCGCGCGTGAAGCCGGGGACCGCGGCCGGGTCGTACATCGCGTTCCAGGGCCGGGGCGCCACGAACGGCGGGTGCGGGCGCAGCAGCGACAGATGCGCGAAGAACGGCCCGCGCGCGGCCTCGAGATAGTCGATCAGCTGCCCGGTCAGGAAGGCGACGTCGTCGACCTCGGCGGGGAACTTCAACGGCCGCGGCTCGGCCGCGCCGTCCTCCCAGTCGGGGCCGGGATCGCGCCACCCATAAGCGTCCTGCGCCTTGCGCGGCGTCGCATAGCCCTTGGCCGCCAGCCAGTCGGTCCAGGGAACCGGGTCGCCGTCGAGGTGCACGATCGGCCGCACGCCCGGCAGCGGACCCTCGTAGGTGCGCAGCCAGGGCGAATCGTCCGGCTCGCCGCGCGGGTCGCGGCTGGTGTCGGTGTAGCCGAACAGCACCGGGTCGTATCCCAGCCTGGCGCTCTCCAGCGCCCAGTTGGTGTGGCGCGCATCGAGCGGCGTGCCGTTGGCGCCCGAGCGGTGGTTCTGGAGATACAATCCCGTGTGGAGCGTCGCCCTACTCGGTCCGCAGGGCGCGGTGTTGGCGTAGTGGCGGGTGAACAGCACCCCCTCGGCCGCCAGCGCGTCGAGGTTGGGCGTCTTCACGACCGGATGCCCGAGCGCGGAAAGGCAGTCCCCGCGCCACTGGTCGGCCGTGATGAAGAGCACGTTCAGCGGAGCCGCCATGGCAGCGAGTTACGCCGGGCCGCGCATCGCTGTCCACCACCCGATCTTCCCCACGCAAGCGGGGACCCAGGCTCTTTCAGGAACCACGGAAGACACGGAGAGCGCGGACGGGCGAACCGGCCCGGCCGCGTCCGTGTCCCCCGTCTATTCGGTGGTCAATCTTACTCTTACCGCGGGGCCATGCGGATGGCGCCGTCGAGGCGGACGTCCTCGCCGTTGAAGTAGCCGTTCTGGATCATTTCCATGGCCAGCGAGGCGTACTCCTGCGGCACGCCGAGGCGCTTCGGATACGGCACCTGGGCGCCCAGCGCGTCGCGCACCTGCTGCGGCGCGCCGGCCAGCAGCGGGGTGTCGAAGATGCCCGGCAGGATGGTGTTGCAGCGGATGTTCTCCTGGCTGAGGTCGCGCGCGACCACCAGCGTCAGGCCCACCACGCCGGCCTTCGAGGCCGAGTAGGCCGCCTGGCCGATCTGGCCGTCCTCGGCCGCCACCGAGGCGGTGTTGACGATCGCGCCGCGGTCGCCGTCCGGCAGCGGGTCCAGCGTCATCATGCCGGCCGCGCTCTTGGCGATGCAGCGGAAGGTGCCGATCAGGTTGATCTGGATGATCATGTTGAAGGCGGCGGTGGCGAAGGTCTTGATCTCGCCGGTCTGGCGGTCGCGGCTGGCGGTGCGCGCCGCATTGCCGGTGCCGGCGCAGTTGACCAGGATGCGCTCCTGGCCGACCGCCGCGCGCGCCTTGGCGAACGCCGCGTCGACCTGCTCCTCGTTGGTCACGTCGCAGGCGCAGAACACGCCTGGCACGCCGATCTCCTTGAGCAGCGCCTCGGCCTTCGCCTGCTGGCGATCGAGGTCGAAGATCGCGATCTTGACGCCCTTGGCGGCCAGCGCCCGCACGGTCGCTTCGCCGAGACCGGAGGCGCCGCCGGTGACCACGGCGGTGATGGTGTTGTCGAGTTTCATAGGAGTGCGTAGGCCCTTCGATCAGGCGTGGGTTTGGTGGCGGCGTGTTAGACCCCCGAGCGCCCGCCCAAAAGCGTCACGTGGCGTCAAAGCGGCGGAAATGCCGCGCGGACACCTCCGCCTACGGGGACGGATGGCCGTGCCAGAAACCCACAGTGATCGCCAGGAAGAGCAGCACGCCCGCGCGGCTGTTCATCCTGAAGAGCGCCAGCGCGCGGGCCGGGTCGTCGAGCTTCAGGCGGTGCGGCTGGACTAGCAGGGCCAGCGCGTAGAGGCCGAGGAACGGCCAGAACAGCCAGCCGAGATCGCCGGTCAGGCCGACCAGCGCCGCCAGCGTCAGCGCGACCAGGTAGAAGGCGAACACCGCGCCGGGCGCGCGCTCGCCGAGCCGGCGGGCCGACGACTTCACGCCGACCAGCGCGTCGTCCTCGAGGTCCTGCACCGCGTAGATCGTGTCGTAGCCCAGCGTCCAGAAGACGCCCGAGGCGTAGAGCAGCAGCGCCGCGACGCTCAGGCGCCCGAACAGCACGCCGGGCGCGGCGAGGGTCCAGCCGCGGGTGACGGCGACGTGGACCAGACCGATCAGCGGGACGCCGCCGCTCGCCGCCGCGAAGCCCAGGAGCGCGCCCCAGTTGAAGGTCAGCCCCAGCCAGGCCTGCGGCCACCAGGTGATCCGCTTCATGAACGGGTAGAAGGCGACGAGGCCCAGCGAGGCGACGCCGAGCACGACGGCCAGCAGGTTGAAGCTCAGCAGGATCACCAGGCTCGCCAGCGAGCAGCCCACGATCAACGCCCAGGCGCCCTTCAGCCCGATCTGCCCGGACGCCAGCGGGCGCATCGCGGTGCGCGCCACCTTGGCGTCGATGTCGCGGTCGACCACGTCGTTGTAGGCGCAGCCCGCCGTCCGCATCAGCGCCGCGCCGATGAGGAACGCGGCCAGCAGCCAGAGGTCCGGGGTGCGCCCGTCCATCGCGCCCGCCAGCGCGATCCCCTGCCAGCCGGGCAGCATCAAGAGCCAGATGCCGATCGGCCGGTCGAAGCGGCCGAGCTTCAGCCAGGGTCGCAGGGCCGCCGGCGCATGCCGGTCGACCCAGTTGGCCGGCGCGGCGTCGGGAAGCACGGTGGTCATGCCGCGAGCCTAGACCACTCGGCCCGGCGGTCCGCAACCCGCGGCCTTGCCCAATGCGCTTGCTCACACACTTGCACTGCCGCGCCGACGCGCCTACGAAGGCCGCTTCCGGTCACAGCGTTCGCTGAAGAAAGGAGGGCCGCCGACATGAATGCACGTCTGATCGCCCTCCCGCGGCCGCGCGGGGCCTCCCCCGCCGCCCGCCGCCCCGCCGACCGGTTCTGACTTAAGGAGTCCGTCCCGGTCGGGCCTTCGCCCTCCGACCGCAGGACCACTCCTTGTCTCCCCCCTCCGTCCGCTCCGTCCCGCCGCGCTCGCGGCGCGCCGATACGCCTCCCTGGTCCTGCATGGGCTGGCGGCGTCGCGGAGCTTTCCGTTCGCTGCCGACGGCTTCGTGTCGCCGACGGCCGCAATCTTCATTCTCGCAAAGCCTGGGGCATTTCCCATGACCCTCGTTCTCGACGAAGACGACGAGACGCACCGTCACCGCACCACGCCGGATGTCGCCGAGGGCGACGGGTCCCAAAGCGGGTCCCAGGGCGGGTCCGCCACCGCCGCCGTCAACATGGAGCAGTACGACGACGACGAGGCCGACCGGCAGCGCATGCTCTCCAACGCGCAGGTGCTGGGCTTCATCGCCGGCTACTGGAAGCGCCGCCGTTGGCGGGTGCTGGCGACGATCGCCGTCGCGCTGGTCGCCATCGCCTTCGAGACCTACACGCCCACGGCGGCGAAAGGCCTCGTCGACCTCGCCACCAAGGCGCCGTCGGCCGGCGCCGGCCCCTGGACCGTCTGGGGCTGGTACGTCCTGGCGATCGCCGCCTCCGGCCTCGTGCGCAACTTCGGCTTCATGTGGTTCTGGAACCCGCTGGCGGCCGCCAACATGGCCGAGATCACCAACGAGTCGTTCCAGCGCGTGCAGAGCTTCTCGGCCGACTGGCACGCCGACACCTTCGGCGGCGCGACGGTGCGGCGCATCTCGCGCGCCATGTGGGGCTACGACGTGGTCTCCGACGCGGTGATCGCCTGGATCGGCCCGGCGCTGATCGTGCTGGCGGTGCTGTCGGTGCAACTGCTGGTGCGCTGGCCGGTGATCGGCGCGTTCTCGCTGGCGATGGTGGTGGTCTACATCGCGGTCACCGTCACCCTGTGGAACACCTACGTTCTGCGCGCGCAGCGCAAGGCCGTGGCGCTCGACTCGCGGATCGGCGGCGCGCTGGCCGACGCCATCTCCTCGAACCCGACGGTCAAGGGCTTCGGCGGCGAGGAACGCGAAGAGGCGCGCATCGGCGTCGTCACGCGTGACTGGAAGCGGCGCACCCTGGTCAGCTGGAACCGCGGCACCGTCGCCTGGCTCATCCAGAACCTTATCATGGCGGCGCTCGGCGCGGGCCTCACGGCGCTCATCCTGATCCAGTGGATGAACCACAAGGCCGGCTCCGGCGACGTCGCCTTCGCGCTGTCGACCTTCACCATCATGAACGGCTACCTGCGCAACATGGGCGAGAACATCCGCATGCTGCAGCGGGGCCTCGCCGACGTGGAGGACGTGGCCCGCTACGCGACGCTGACCCCGGAAGTGCTCGACGCGCCGGGTGCGGCGGCATTCGTCCCGGGCGTCGGCGAAGCGCGCTTCGAGGACGTCACCTTCGGCTACAAGTCGGTGGCGACGCCGCTCTACCGCGACTTCTCGCTGAGCATCCCCGCCGGCCAGCGCATCGCGCTGGTGGGGCCGACCGGGTCGGGCAAGTCGACGTTCGTGAAGCTGCTGCAGCGGCTCTACGACGTGCAGGGTGGGCGGATCCTGATCGACGGCCAGGACATCGCGCTGGTGCGCCAGGGCGACCTGCGCCGCTCGATCGCGGTGGTCCCGCAGGACCCGGCGCTGTTCCACCGCTCGATCGCCGAGAACATCGGCTACGCGCGGCCCGACGCGACGCTG
>DATNEH010000014.1:0-2198 GCA_035553015.1 Caulobacteraceae bacterium
ACCGTCCGGCGGCGCACCTCGACCTCGATCACGGCGTGGTCGGCGGCGTAGGCGTACACGCGGCCGCCGTCGGGGTCGCGGTAGGAGACGCCGACCATGTCCGCCAGCGCGCAGTGCACCTCACCCTCGATGCTCAGGAACGGCCCCCGGATCGTGAACCGGTAGCGGTTCGGCTCGATGGTTGCCCGCGCCGCCAGCCCCCGCAGCGCGCCGTGCAGCTCATGGCGCTCGCCCTGCGCGACCACCGCGCCCGTCGAGATCACCGGCGTGTGCTTGCCGAGGTTGTCGTAGCGGCGGCTGAACACCTCCACGAAGTCGTCCGGCGATGCGAAGGCGTTGCAGTGCACCCGTGCCGACGCCTCGGCGTGGCGGTTGCCCCAGGCGTGCAGCTGATGGGCCGGCCAGGAGCGCACCTCCAGCTCCTGCGATCCGATGACGAAGGTGCCGCTGGCGCGGATCGTCGGCTGGCTGACGACGATCTCCGCCCGCCTCCGACGGCTGCCGCCGCCGCCGTACCCGAAGGGCTCGCCGGTGGGCGACCAGCGCAGGTCCCAGCGCGCCTCGTCGACGCGGCCGCTGGCGCTGGCCACATCCAGCGAGCTGGGGCCGAGCGTGAGCGGAAAGCCGCCGGCGCCGGTCCGGAACTGGTCGATCGAAAAGCTCTGGCGGCGGGCATAGGCGACGCCGTCGGGGTCGCGGCCGACGAACCACAGCTCGGCGGTGGACTCGCCGGGAGCGGCCTCGGGGGGCACGTGGAAGCTGTGGCGGATCCAGGCCGACGCGGCGCTGTGCGGGTCGCCGAGGCGCAGGTGCCAGGCCTCGTAATGGCCCGGCTGGCCGCGCCAGCGGCTGGCGTTCGCGGCGCTGAGCCTCATCCCGCGACCTCGGCGAGCAGCTCCCGGGCGGCTTCGAGCTGCTCCTCGCGGCCACCCAGCTCGCCGTTTCGGCGGCGCCGCAGCAGCTCGGCCAGGAGCGCGCCCACCTGCGGCGACTCCGCCATACCCAGCTGCTCGCGCAGCGTGTCCCCGTCGATGTCGAGCCGCAGGTCACGCAGCTGCCCCAGGTACAGCTCGGCGGACTCCGCCGCGGGCCCTTCCAGCGCCACCACCATCAGCGCCACCTCGGCCGGATGTGGCGCCAGCAGCTCCGCGATTCGCGCCGGCTCGGCGGTCTCCGCCAGCGCCCCGGCCAGCCGCGGCGGCACCACGGCCGCCGACGCCACCACGCGGGCGTCGCGCCGCCGCACCCGCAGCCGCTCCAGCCACGCGTCCAGCTCGCCGCCCGGGATGCCGCGCGCAATCGCGGCCAGCCGGCCACGCCAGGGCGGCAGCTCCGGTGCGTGGCGCCGGCGGGCGCGGTCGAGTCGCTCCACCAGGTGCACCGACGCCGGGCCGCAGTCGAGCGCCGGGTGCACGGCGCCGGCCAATCCCAGCCGATCGAGGCTGGCGAGCGCGCCCGCCACCTCCTCCTCGCCCAGCAGCGCCACCAGCTCATCCCGCACGCGCGCCCCGGAAAGGTCGCCCACCAGCCCCATCTCGACACAGCTTCGGGCCAGCTGGAGGGTGAGGCCGTCCATGTCGAACCCGTAGCGGTTCTGGTAGCGGATGGCGCGGAAGATGCGCGTCGGGTCCTCGATGAAGGACAGGTTGTGCAGCACCCGCACGATGCCGCGGCCGAGGTCGCCCTCGCCGCCGTAGGGGTCGAACAGCAGGCCGAACTCGGCGGGCAGCAGCGACACGGCCATCGCGTTGATGGTGAAGTCGCGGCGGTGCAGGTCCTGGCGGATCGACGAGTGCTCGACCGTGGGCAGCGCGGCCGGGTACTCGTAGTGCTCGGTGCGGGCGCTGGCAACGTCGACGCGCAGGTCGCCGGCCAGCACCACCGCGGTGTGGAACTTCTCGTGGGCGTGCATGCGTCCGTCCAGCGCCGCTGCCAGGCGCTCGGCGAAGGCGATGCCGTCACCCTCGTAGGCGAGATCGATGTCGAAGCTGGGCTCCTCCAGGAGCAGGTCGCGCACGGCGCCGCCCACCAGGTAGACGCCGGCGTCGTCCGCGGCGGCCGCGGCGGCGGGCCACAGGCGCTCCAGGCCGGGCATGGCCCGCAGCCGGTCACTCAGGTCGGTCGGGCGCTTCGGCGACGCGCCGGGCGGGGCATCGCGCAGCGCCCGCAGCAGGTCGCCGCGCGTGATGATGCCGAGC
>DATNEH010000015.1:0-5330 GCA_035553015.1 Caulobacteraceae bacterium
CTACTGCTACGGCCAGATCCCGGCGCTGACCCGCGAGAAGTACGCCGAGGCGCACGAGCTGATCATCAAGGCCTGGACGACGCGCGATCCGTTCGCGTTCAACGGCCGCTACAACAAGCTGCGCCACGTCAACATCTGGCCGCGGCCGATCCAGCAGCCGCATCCGCCGGTGCACATCCCGGGCGGCGGCTCGATCGAGACCTACGACTTCTGCATCGACAACACCTACTCGTACTCCTACCTCAGCTTCACCGGCTACCTGCGCGCCCGCGCTCTGATGGACGGCTACTGGCGGCGGGTCGAGGAGCGCGGCGCGCCCGACAAGAGCCCCTACCGGGCCGGTTTCGCCCAGACCATCTGCGTCGCCGAGACCGACGAGGAGGCCGAGCGCCTCTACTGGCCGCACATCAACTACTTCTACAATCGCTGCCTGCACGTCTATCCGGGCTTCGCCGACGCCCCCGGCTATCGGACGATCAAGACCATCCAGGCCGGCGCGCTCAACCAGTACGCCCCGCAGCGCGGCGGCTTCGCCGAGCTGACCTGGAAGGACCTGATCGAAGGCGGCCACGTGATCGCCGGCAGCCCGGAAACGGTGCGCCAGCGCATGGAGGAACTGATCAAGGGGCTCCACGTGGGCAACATCTTCTGCCTCATGCACGTGGGCGACATGCCGACCGAGAAGGCGATGTATTCGACCAAGCTGTTCGCCGACAAGGTGATGCCGAAGCTGCGCGGCATGTTCCCCGAGTGGGAAAGCGACACCCGGTTCTGGTGCCACCCGATCTCCAACCGCGCGGTCCCCGGCTCGCTGCCCGCGCAGCCCACCTCCGCGCCGACGGACGTCTCGCGGGCGGCGGTACGTCAACCCGAGCCGGCCGAGTAAGGGGGAGCGTCATGGAATCGAAGACGATCGAGACGAAGCACGCGCCTGTCCGCTACCTCGAGGGCGGTTCGGGCGAGCCGCTGGTGTTCTTCCACGGCGCCGGCGGCATGACGCCGGACGATCCGCTGCTGAACGAGCTGGCGAGCCGCTTTCACGTCTACGCCCCCTATCTGCCCGGCTACGGCGAGACCGAGGAGTGCGGGACGCTGCGCGAAATGCTCGACTTCGCCCTGCACGGCTGGGACGTGGTCGAGGCGCTGGGGCTGAAGAACCCGATCCTGGTCGGCCACTCGATGGGCGGCATGATCGCCGCGGAGATGGCGGCGCTGGCGCCCAACGACGTCTCGCGCCTCGCTTTGATCTGCCCGGCGGGCCTGTGGCTCGACGACCATCCGATCGTCGATATCTTCACCCTGCTGCCGTTCGAGATGCCGGGCTACCTGTTCCACGACCCGGAAAAGGGCGCGGCGTTGATGACCGCCGGCCTCGATCTCAGCGATCCGAAGTTCCTGCAGGACTACCTGGTCCGCAACGCGCGCCAGATGGGCATGGCCGGCAAGCTGCTGTTCCCGGTGCCCGAACGCGGGCTCGCCGAGCGGCTCTACCGGGTGAAGGCCAAGACGGTGATCATCTGGGGCGAGAGCGACAAGCTGATCCCGCCGGTCTACGGACCCGCCTTCCAGTCGGCCATCGCCGGCTCGAAGCTGGTCAGCGTGCCGGAAGCCGGCCACATGGTCATCGTCGAGAAGCCCGGCGACGTGGTGAAGGCGGTCGAGGCCGTGGCCTGATCGCCTGACCTGGAGGGGAGGGGCGGATGCCGATCGCGCAGGTCAACGGGCAGAAGCTCTACTACGAGGACACCGGCGGTACGGGCCCGGCGGTGATCTTCTCGCACGGCCTCTTCATGGACCACGAGATGTTCGCGCCGCAGGTCGCGGCGCTGCGCCGCCGCTATCGCTGCATCACCTGGGACGAGCGCGGGCACGGGCTTTCGGCGTCCGACCGCCTCGCGCCGTTCAGCTATTACGACAGCGCCGCCGACCTGGCCGCGCTCCTGAAGCACCTCGGGATCGGCCAGGCGGTGCTGGCCGGCATGAGCCAGGGCGGCTTCCTGTCGCTGCGCTGCGCGCTCACCCACCCGGAGGTGGTCCGCGCCCTCGTGCTGATCGACACCCAGGCCGGCCAGGAGGACCCGGAGGCGATGCAGGGTTACCTCGTCTTGACCGACGAATGGGCCGCGAGCGGCCTGAAGCAGTCGACGGCCGACATCGTGGAATCGATCATCCTGGGCGAGGCCTGGCCGGGCGCGGCGGCCTGGCGCGAGAAGTGGGCGCGCTTCGACGGCGTCAACGTCAAGGGCTGCATGCGCACCCTCGCCAGCCGCGACGACATCACCGCCAGGCTCGGCGAGATCAAGGTTCCCGCCCTGGTGATCCACGGCGACAAGGACGCGGCCATCCAGCTCGGCCTGGCGGAAAAGCTCGCTGCCGGCCTCGCCGACGCCGAGCTGGTCGTCATCCCCGGCGCCGGCCACGCCGCCAACCTCACCCATCCCGAGGCCGTGAACCCGGCGATCGAGCGCTTCTTGGCGGCGCTGGACCAGGCGGACTGAGTTTTCACGCCGGGCTCGGCCGACGGCGTTCAACTCCCCGGCGGTTGCTGAGCGCCCCAACCAGGGACAGGATGCCGGCGTCAGCAACGTGGGGAGACATCACGTGACGATGACTGCGACGCAGACGCCGGCGACCAACCTCGACCCCTGGACGCAGCCGCTCGAGACCCTCGATCCCAGCGAGGGCACGCTCTACCAGCGCGGCCTGCTGCATGAATACATGCGCCGCCTGCGCCGCGAGGACCCTGTGCACTGGTCGCCGACCGGGCCGACCGGCGGCTACTGGTCGGTGACCCGCTTCGACGACATCGTCGCGATCGACTCCAATCACCAGGTGTTCTCGTCGGACCGCGACATCACGGTGGGCGACGCGCCTGAAGACTTCGCGCCGCGCAACTTCATCGCCGCCGACCCGCCCGTGCACGATGCGCAGCGCAAGTCGGTGACGCCGGCCGTGGCGCCGCACCGGCTCGTCGAACTGGAGGCGCTGATCCGCGAGCGCACCGCGGGCGTGCTGGACAGCCTGCCGCGCGGCGAGACGTTCGACTGGGTGGACAAGGTCTCGATCGAGCTCACCACCCAGTTCCTGGCGACGCTGTTCGACTTTCCGTGGGAAGACCGGCGCCTGCTGCCCTACTGGTCGGATGTCACCACCTCGACCGAGCAGGTCGGCAACACCACCTTCCCCGCCGAGGAGCGCGAGCGGATCCTCATGGAGTGCCTCGGCTACTTCACCAAGCTCTGGACCGAGCGCGCCGCCGCCCCGCCGAAGTTCGATTTCCTCTCGCTCATGGCCCACAATCCCGAGACCCGGGACATGGTCGACAACCCGCTGGAGTTCCTCGGCAACCTGATGCTGCTGATCGTCGGCGGCAACGACACCACCCGCAACTCGATGAGCGGCGGCGTCATCTTCATGCACGACAACCCGGCCGAGTTCGCCAAGCTGAAGGCCAATCCGGCGCTGGCCGCCAGCGCGGTGCCGGAGATCATCCGCTACCAGTCGCCGGTCGCCCACATGCGCCGCACCGCGCTCGAGGACTTCGAGTTCGGGGGCCGCCACATCAGGAAGGGCGAGCGCGTGGTGATGTGGTACGTCTCCGGCAACCGCGACGAGAGCGTCATCGAGCGGCCGGACGACTTCATCATCGACCGGACGCGGCCGCGCCACCACGTGGCGTTCGGCTTCGGCATCCATCGTTGCATGGGCAACCGCGCCGCCGAGCTGCAGCTGCGCATCCTCTGGGAAGAGATCGTCAAGCGCTTCCCCAAGGGAATCGAGGTGGTCGGCGAGCCGGAGCGCGGCGTCTCCAACTTCATCCTCGGCATCACCAAGCTGCCGGTGCGCATCGCGGCCTGAGCGGCCTGAGCTGGCTCGGGGCACGCTTCGGCGCACCTCGAAACGTCGCACCCGTCGCGGGTCCTAAGAGCTATCCGATCGGGGTTCGATCGGAGCTTGCATCATGCCGACCACTCAAACGGCCGTGCGGGGACGCACGCAGGCACGTTGGGCGCAGGCGCGCTCGAACCTGCAGGGGCCGCTGACGCTGGCCGCGATGAGCCTCGGCTACGGCGTCGTCCAGCTCGACGTCACCATCGTCAACGTTGCGGTGAACAGCATCGGCGCCTCGTTCGGCGGCCAGGTCGCCGGGCTGCAGTGGGTGGTGTCGAGCTACACCGTCGCGTTCGCCGCCTTCATCCTCTCCGCCGGCGCGCTCGGCGACCGCATCGGCGCCAGGCGAGTGTTCGTGGCGGGCTTTGCCGTGTTCACGCTGGCCTCGCTGGCCTGCGCGCTCTCGCCGGCGCTGCCCTGGCTGATCGCCGCGCGCGTCGTGCAGGGCCTGGGCGCGGCGATTCTCGTCCCCAACTCGCTGGCTCTGCTCAACCACGCCTACGCCGACGAGCAGGCGCGCGGGCGAGCGGTCGGGACCTGGGCGGCCGGCGCCAGCCTGGCGCTCACCGCCGGCCCGCTGGTCGGCGGCTCGCTGATCGCCCTCTTCGGCTGGCGCAGCATCTTCCTGGTCAACCTGCCGATCGGCGCGGCCGGCCTTTGGCTGGCCTGGCGCTGCGCCGCCGACACGCCGCGCAAGGAGGGCCGCGAGGTCGATCCCTGGGGCCAGCTGACCGCGGCCGCGACGCTGGCCTGCCTGGCTGCCGCGTTGATCGGCGGCGGCGCGCTGGGCTGGACGGACGCACGGGTGCTGGGCGCGCTCGGCGCGGCGGTCGTGCTCGCGATCGCATTCATCTGGCTGGAGCGCCGCTCGAAGCAGCCGATGCTGCCGCTCAGTCTGTTCCGCAACCGCGACTTCAGCGTCGCCGCCGCGGCGGGCCTGCTGCTCAACATCGCCTTCTATGGCCTGATCTTCGTGTTCAGCCTCTACTTCCAGCGCGCCCAGCACCTGTCGGCGATCTGGACCGGCCTCGCTTTCGTGCCGATGACCGGCGCCTGCTTCGCCGCCAACCTCGCAGCCGCCCGCATTGCCCGCCGGCTCGGCGCCCGCAACGCGATCCTGATCGGCGGCGGCGCCATGGCGGCGGCCTGCCTGGCGCTGACCATGATCAGGCCGACCACTGCCTACGCCTGGCTGCTGGCCCCGTTCCTCATCCTTGGCGCCGGCCTCGGCCTGGTCGTGCCGCCGCTGACCTCCGCATTGCTCGGCAGCGTCGACAAGTCTCGCTCCGGCATCGCGTCTGGCGTGCTCAACGCCGCGCGGCAGACCGGCAGCGTGCTCGGTGTCTCGCTGATGGGCTCGCTGCTGGCGTCAGGCGTCGCTACCGGCGCCCGGATCTCGCTGACGCTCGCCGCCGCGTTGCTGATCGCCGCGATGGCGG
>DATNEH010000016.1:0-5608 GCA_035553015.1 Caulobacteraceae bacterium
CCGGGCGCGCAGGTCCGGATCGTCGATCTCGAACATCACCGTGGCGATGAGCTCGGCGCCCTGCGGGATCATCGGATTGTAGGCGGCCAGCTCGTCGGCCAGCTGTTCGTCGCCGCCCTTCTCGATCAGCAGCATCTCCTGCACCTGGAAGAGCATGGTCTCGAAGCTCTCGAAGTAGACCGTGCACCAGGGGCCGAGCGAGATGCGGCGCAAACGCTTGGCGGGCAGCAGCGCGGCGCGCCGCTGCTTGCGCTCGGCGGCGAAGGCGGGGAGCGGCAGGATGTCGGCCGCGGTGATGCGGCGCTCGGCGGCGGGCATGGGAAACTCCTTCAGGCGAGGCCGTAGGCGCGCGCCAGCACTTCGATCGGGTGGGCTTCGGCCGGCCGCGCCCCGCCGGCGTCGACGACCAGCTCGCCCAGGTGTCCGCACGCAAGCGGGCAGTCCGAGCAGAGGGTCTCGTTGGCCTTCTGGGCGATCTGCCGGGCGGCCGGCTTGCCGACCTTCACGGCCGACGGGCGGGTCTTCTTCATCACCCCGAAGGTGCCGCCGTGACCGGAGCAGCGCTCGACCAAATCGACCTTGGTCCCGGGGATCAGGCGCAGCATCTCGGCCGACTTCGCGCCCATGTTCTGGGCGCGCGCATGGCAGGCGTTGTGCAGCGTGACGCCGCCTTCTATCGGCGTCAGGCCTTCGGCGAGGCCGTGAGCCTTCGACAGGGCGACGACGTACTCGCTGATGTCGCGCGTCGCGCCGGACAGGGTCCGCACCGGCTCGCTCTCGGGCAGGATCAGCGGCCACTCGAACTTCATCATCAGGCCGCAGCTGGCGGTCAGCGTGATCACGTCCCAACCCTCGGCGATATACGGGCCGAGCTCGGTCGCGACGCGGGCGGCGCGATCCGCCACCTCGGCGAGGTCGCCGGCCTCCAGCTGCGGCATCCCGCAACAGACCGGGTAGACCACCTTGGTCTCGACGCCCTGCCTGGCCAGCACCGCCAGCGCCGCGGCGGCGGTGGAGGGCTGGTTGTAGTCGGCGAAGCAGGTCGCGTAGATCACTGCCTTGCGCTTGCCGAACGCCGGCCCGGCCGGGTCCGGCGCCGGGACGGGAAGGTCGGTCGCCTTTCTGGAATGGTACTGCGGAAGCAGGGCGTCGCGGTCGACCCCGAGCACGGCTTCCATGATCGCCCGCGTCAGGGCGTTGCCCTTCGCGCCCGCCCAGTTGACCAGCGGCGCCAGCGGCGCGGCGAGCTTGCCGTTACGGTCGGTCTCGCCCAGCTGCTCGCGGACGGTCTCGCCGCCTTCCGCCTTCCGCTTGGCCGCGCGGTGCCGCAGCAGCAGGTGCGGGAAGTCGACCGCCCACTCGTGCGGCGGCACGTAGGGGCACTTGGTCATGAAGCACATGTCGCAGAGCGTGCAGGCCTCGGTGACCTCGCCGTACTTTTCCTTCGCCACCCCGTCGACTTCGCCGGTCGGGCCCTCGTCGACCAGGTCGAACAGGCGCGGGAACGAGTCGCACAGATTGAAGCAGCGGCGGCAGCCGTGGCAGATGTCGAACACCCGCTCCATCTCCGCCTCGACCTTGGCGAGATCGTAGAAGTCCGGATCGCGCCACGCCAGCGGATGGCGGAACGGCGCCTCGAGCGAGCCTTCACGCGCTTCCGGACGCGGGGGTTTGGGCGGGGTGTCAGTCATGGCTTTCATCCCTCCCCTCCTGGGGAGGGAAGATCGCGCAGCGATCGGGTGGGGAAGTCTGAAGCCGGCCGGAGCGCATCGAGAATGTCGCCTGACATCCCCACCCCGACCGCGCTTCGCGCGGCCGACCCTCCCCAGGAGGGGAGGGCGGGCTTGGGCTTTTCCTACTCCAGCGTTTCCAGCGCGCGCTGGAAACGGCCGGCGTGCGACTTCTCGGCCTTGGCGAGGGTCTCGAACCAGTCGGCGATCTCCTCGAAGCCTTCGTCGCGGGCGGTGCGCGCCATGCCCGGGTACATGTCGGTGTACTCATGGGTCTCGCCGGCGACCGATGCCCGCAGGTTGTCGGCGGTGCCGCCGATCGGCAGGCCGGTGGCCGGATCGCCGACTTCTTCCAGGAATTCCAGGTGGCCGTGGGCGTGGCCGGTCTCGCCTTCCGCCGTCGAGCGGAACACCGCGGCGACGTCGTTGTAGCCTTCCACGTCGGCCTTCTGCGCGAAGTACAGGTAGCGGCGGTTGGCCTGGCTCTCGCCGGCGAAGGCGTCGCGCAGGTTCTGGACGGTCTTGCTGCTCGCAAGGCTCATTCGGTCAATCCTCTCGATGTGATGGCGGGCCCACCGGCCCCGGCGCGCCTCTCCTAGGGCGCGCCGCGACAGAGGTCTAATCGATTGATCTCATGGGGGCGATAGAGTTGCTCGATGAACCGCCCAGCCTTGCGGTGATCAGCGCCTGGAACGCGGCGAGCAACCGAGCCATCGCCGGGCGCTTGTAGGGGTGGAGGTCCGGCGGATCCATGTCGTGAACGATCATCGCGGTGTCGGCCTCGAAGAGCAGCAGCCGGCCCTCGCGGTCCTCGGCGCAGTCGATGGCGAAATAGTCGAGCCCGAACGCCGCATGCAGCGCGCGGAAGGCGGCGGCGTGGCGGGCCGCAAAGCCGGTGTCGAACGCCGCCATCATCGCGGCCTCCTCGGCGCGCTTGCCCGCGTCCTCGGCCATGCCGGCGTTCAGGTAGTGGACCATCCAGTGCTCGGAGACGGCCATGTGGACGATGAATGGGCGGCCGGCCACCAGCGCGATGCGCAGCTTGCGGAAGCGCCCGTCCGGGCCGGCGTAGTCGACGAACGGCTGCAGGTAGAACTGTTCGCCGGCCTGCCGCGCCAGGTAGCCGGCGAGGTCCGCGGGGGAATCCAGCTTCTCGAGCCCTGCCCCGGCGTGCGAGTCGACCGGGCGCACGATGACCGGGAAGTCAGCGTTCAGCGTCGCCAGCTCGGCGCGGGCGATCCGCTGCGTCGGCGGCGCGACGAGGCTGGGGGCGCCGGCCAGCCGGGCGGGCGCACGGTCGCGGCCCAGCGCCCGGATGGCGTCCGGATCGCCGTTCAGCAGCGGCCGCGGCCAGCGCCGGACCGTCTCCGCCAGCTGCGCCAGGATCGGCGCATTGGCGTCGGACTCGCCGATCGCCAGGAGGGCGATGTCGTGCTCGGTGACGCCGTCCAGCCGGTCGCCAGGCGTCAGGAAGACGAGGTCGAGCTCGCCGTTCCAGCCGGCCAGCAGGAACTCCACCGGCGTCGAGGCCATCAGGTCGCCGGCGGCGACCAGCGCCAGCAGGCGGGGCCCGTCGCCGGTCCCGAGCTTCTTCCGATAGTGGCGCTGGCGGGCGAGCGCGTCGGCCTGCAGCGCCAGGCCCTGCTCGCGCTGGCCGGCCAGCTGCAGCAGCGTCGAGAGGTCGAGCATCGCGCCGACGTCGGCCGGGGTCGCGGTGGCCCGCGCCAGCAGCGCCTCGAACGTCGGCTGCACGTCGCGGCCCTCGAAGATCAGCCGCGCATAGTCGGCGAGGCCGCCGGTGGCGGGCGGTTCGCTCCCCGAGGCGCTCATGGCGCGCGCTGGCTCACGGCGTCGCCGCTCGGCGCTGGCCCGGCAACCGCGAACAGCGCCGGCAACCGCCGTGCGCCCACGATCAGCGGCCGCTCGACCAGCTTGTGGAAGGCGAGCCCCGCGGCGATCGAGACCGCAACGGCGACCGGGACGAACAGCCAGGGCTGCTGCACGCCGATCGCCCGCGCGGTCAGGTCCACCGTCACGAAGTGGCAGAGGTAGATCGCGTAGGATGCGTTGCCGAGCGCGGTCATCGCTCGCGGGGCATGGCGGGCGAAGCGCGGCTCGAGCGCCAGGACGCCAGCGACGATCAGGGTGGCCGGCACGCCCCAGAGGATCGGCCGGAAAAGGTCGCTGCGCACGTCCGTCAGCCACATCGCGACGAGCAGCGCCACGCCGCCGGCCGCCAGCAGCGCGCCGGTGCGCACGCTGGTCCGGCGGCCGAGCTGGGCGCGGCGCGCCAGCGCGACGCCGGCGGCGAACTGCAGCATCATCGGGTTGGCGCCCAGCTCGTAGGCCGGCGGGTCGAGGAAGCCGAACATCATCACCCCGATCAGCGCGCCCACGATCAGCCGGAACCGCGCGGTCTCGGGCGCGAACAGCACCAGCGTGAAGAGACCGTAGAACACCGCCTCGAACGCCAGGCTCCAGCCCGGCGGCAGCACCGGGAACGGCAGGCCGCGCGGGTCGTGATGCTGGATGAAGGCGAGCGACAGCGCGATGTGGCGTGGCGAGAGCGAGATCTGCGGCATCAGCCAGGGCCAGAACGCGGCGATGGCGATGACGAGGCCGGTCATCAGCCAGTAGGCCGGCGCGACGCGGGTCAGCCGCCGCCAGAAGAAGCGGCCCGGGCTGGCCTCCGCCCCCGTCCCGACGGTCCAGATGATGTAGCCGCTGATGACGAAGAACACGTCGACGCCGGCCGCGCCGATCCAGAACGGGTCGTCCAGCCACTGGAACGCGTGGTAGACGACGACCGAGGCCGCCGCCAGGCCGCGCAGCGCCTGGATGCCGACCAGCGTCGGCGGCGCGCTGCGCTCTGTCACCTCGCCGTTCAGGGGACGATCACCGACTTGCCGATCACCTGGCGGTCGGCCAGCGAGTCGAAGGCGGCGCGCCAGTCGTCCAGCGCATATTCCTTGTAGACGCGCGGCTTCAGCCTGCCCTCCTCGGCCAGCTTCCAGATTGCCGCCTGGTTCTCGCGGCCGCGCTCGGGGAACTGGCGGCCGTATTCGCCGGCGCGCACGCCCATCACCGAGAAGCCCTTGATCAGCGGCATGTTGACCGAGATGGTCGGGATGCGCCCCGAGGTGAACCCCACCACCAGGAGGCGGCCGTTGAAGGCGATGCAGCGCACGCTCTCGTCGAACACGTCGCCGCCGACCGGGTCGTAGATCACGTCCGCGCCGCGCCCGCCGGTGATCTCCTTCACCCGCTCGCGGAAGCCGCCGGTGACGTTCACCGTGGCGTCGGGCGCATATTCGGCCTCGATCACCGCCAGCTTGGCGTCCGACGCCGACGCGGCGATCACCCGGCAGCCCAGCACCTTGGCGAGGTCGACGCAGGCCAGGCCCACACCGCCCGCCGCGCCGTGCGCCAGCACCCACTCGCCGGGCTCCACTTCGGCGCGTCGCACCAGCGAGACGTAGGCGGTCAGGTACGCGGCGCCAAAGCCGGCGGCCTGGGCGAAGCTCAGGTGCTCGGGCTTGGGCCGCAGCCCCTGCGCGAAGCTCAACGCCATCTCCGAGAAGCCGCCGATCCGCGCGCCCCCGGCTACCGCGTCGCCGACCTTGAAGCGGGTGACGCCCTCGCCGACCTTGGCCACGACGCCGGCCATCTCCAGGCCCGGGATGAACGGCAGCGGCGGCTTGTGCTGGTATTCGCCGCGGGTCTGCAGGAGGTCGGGGAAGTTCACCGCCGCGGCGCGCGTCTCCACCAGCACCTCGCCGGGGCCCGGGTCCGGCGTCGGGATCTCCTTCAGCACGCAGCCGGCGTAGTCGGCCGCCAGCTCTTCAACCACCAGCGCCTTCATGCGCCTCCCCCTTGCA
>DATNEH010000017.1:0-10142 GCA_035553015.1 Caulobacteraceae bacterium
ATGCGGGTCGGGACAATCGTCGGGTTCCAGAACCCCGCGCCATGGCGAGCCGAATGGACCGAGCTGTACTCCTCGACCCTCGATTTCGTCCGCGAGGCCGAGCGACTCGGCTTCGACCAGGTGTGGCTGACCGAGCACCACTTCGCCGACGACGGTTATTGCCCGGCGCTGATGCCGGCCGCGGCGGCGATCGCTGCCCAGACGTCGAGGATCAGGATCGGGACGAAGGTCATGTTGATGCCGTTCCACGATCCGCTGCGGCTCGCCGAGGATGCGGCGGTCGCCGCCTTCGACATCGCGGCGCCCGCCGTCGCCGCGCTGAAGGCGGCGCACGGCGCCGCGCCGGGACAGAAGGCGGTCGTCGCCGAGGCGCGCGATCTCGTGCGCCGCCCGGTCCTCGCCCCCCAGCTCGACCGCGTCGAGGCCGCCGTCATCGACCCGCCGCGCGCCGGCGCCGCCGAGCAGCATCGGGAGATCGCCAAGTCGAAACTGGCGCGCGTCGCCGGCGTCTCCTGCAACCCGGCGACGTTCGCCCGCGACGCCCGAATTCTGACCGACGCAGGCTTTACCCTGGCGCGCGTATTGCCGGTGGACCAGTTCCTCTGGTCACCCCATGTGGAGTTGGTGGGCGTGTTCGAGAGGAACCGGGCGTGAGTGGGGGTGAGCCGAAAGCCGTGCGCCCCAAACGCGTGCGCCCCAAGCCTGTGCGCAGGGCCGCCTTCGCGCGCGATGCGCGGACCTACGCGGCCGCCGCCGCGGCCAAGGCGCTCTGGTGGGGCGCGGCCGGCGTCGCGGCGCGCGCGCTGGCCCGGCCGACCGACGTCAAGCCCATCGACTTCGTCCCCGCCGCCGATCCGCCGCCGGCCGGCTTTGTGCGCCGCGCCTGGCTTTCGGCGTTCGAGAAGGAGGCGGCCGACGTCGCCGCCGGCCTTTACCCGCCGATGGGCGACCGCCCGGCCGACCCGGTCGCCGCCATCCGCCGCACCGCCGACTTCATCTCCGACGCGCTGGAGGTGGAGGCCAGGCGCCGGCGCGGCGACGGCGTCGAGGTGCGCGAGCACGCGCCGGCCAGCTATCCGGCCTACTATCGGCAGAACTTCCACTTCCAGACCGGCGGCTGGTTCACCGCCGAAAGCGCCGGGCGCTACGAGGCGCAGGTCGAAGCGCTGTTCGCCGGCACCGCGGGCGCGATGCGCCGGCGGGCCCTGTCGCTGATCGCCAAGGCGTGGCGGGCGCGCGACCACCGGGGCCTCGCCATGCTCGACCTCGCCTGTGGGAGCGGCGCGTTCCTCAGCGACCTGGCGGTGGCGTTTCCGCGCGCCCGGCTGATCGGCGTCGATCTGTCGCCCGCCTACCTCGCGGCGGCGCACGCGGCTGCGCCGCGCGCGGGGTTAGTGCAGGCCAAGGCCGAGCAGCTGCCGTTCGCCGACGCCAGCCTCGACGCGGTCAGCGCCGTCTACCTGTTCCATGAGCTGCCGCCGAAGGTGCGCACCGCCGTCGCCGCCGAGATCGCGCGGGTGCTGAAGCCGGGCGGCCACTTCGCGCTCGCCGATTCGATCCAGCCGTCGGACGAGCCGCGGCTGGCGCGCCTGCTCGAGGCGTTCCCGGCCTATTTCCACGAGCCGTTCTACGAGAGCTACGCGAAATCGGACCTCGCGGCGCTGTTCGGCGCCGCGGGCCTGCGCCTCGCCGGCGAAGACGCCGCCTTCCTGACGAAGGCGCTGCTGTTCGAGAAGGCCTGAGCCCTCAGGTCCGGTTCGGCTTGATGTAGATCACCTTGGCGCCGCCGCCGAACAGCAGCGCGCCGACCACGAGGCCGATCACCACGCCGGCGGCCATCGCCATGTAGGGCTGCTCCTTGACCATCGGGTCGACGGTGTTCGCCAGCCGCTGGGCGTTGTCGCGCAGCGTCTCGTAGGTGTCGGCCGCCTGGTCGACGGCGCGCGAGGCGGTCGCCCGGGCGTGTTTGGCGGTCGAGTGCACCGTCGCCTTGGCCCTGCGCCGCGCCTCGTCGATCCGGCCGGAGAACTGGCGCACCTCGCCTTTGGCGCGCACCGCGCCCTCGTCGATCGCGCCACTCGCCGCGTCTTCCAGCCGGTCGATCCCGTTGCTGACCTTGCCCTGCAGCTCTTCCGAACTCATGGCGTCACTCCTCATCGATGACGGCGGCCCGGCGCGAGCGCGAGGCCGCTTCTCCGCCTATCGCGCGAGACGCCATTCCGTTCCCGCGGCGGGCGCCCGAGCGCGGACCTCAGGCTGCGGCGTCGCCCTTGCGGACGCCGTTGGCGATGAAGTTGACGGCGTCGTAGCGGTCCATCTTCTGCGCCTGCAGGAAGCCGAAGGCCTGGCTCTCGCGCTCGGAGAAGATCGCCACCAGGATGTTGGCGCCGGTAACCGGATAGCGCCCGGCCGACTGCACGTGGATCACCGCGCGCTGATCCTGCGCCGCAGCGCCGTCAATCGCCCCGGCGCGCGTCGCTGCGCGCGTCGCGCCGGCGCCTTGACGATCGAACTACATATGTAGTTGCGTGGGCGAATGAGCGCGACGCGCCCGGTCATCGTCCAGAGCGAAGCGCCCGGCCTCGGCCACCTCTATGCGCCGGCCGGGGAGGGGCGGCATCCGGCGTTGCTGCTGCTGCACGGCAGCGAGGGACGGTCTGGGTGGCTCGGCCATCGCGAGGCGGCGATCTTCGCCGCGCATGGCTACCTGGCGCTGCCGTTCGGCTACTGCGTCGGCGGCAATCCCTGGATCGGCGGCGACATCTGGAACGTGGCGGTCGATGCGACCGAGCAGGCGATGGCGGCCTTGCGCGCCCATCCGCGCTGCGACGGCCGGCTCGGCGTCTACGGCTGGTCACGTGGCGGCGAGCACGCGCTGCTGGCGACCGCGCTGATGGCCGAGGACGGCTCGCCGCACGCGCCGAACGCCGTCGCCGCCCACGCACCGCCCGACCACGTCTGCGGCGCCTGGCGCAATCTCTTCTATCGCCACGCGGAAGCGGGGGATCCGATCTGCCCGCCCGCCGCCTGGGGCTTCCTCGAGCATCGCATCGATCCGGCGGCCGCGGCCTGGACCTGGCGCGGCGTGCCGCTCGCCGACGGCGCCCCGATCCCGATCGAGGCCTACGCCAGCCCGGTCTTCTTGAGCGTCGGCGAGGCCGATGAGCTCTGGCCCGCCGAGATGGCCCCGCGCCTCGCCGCGCGCCTCCGCGCCGCCGGCCGCGACGTCGAGCTCCACAGCTACCCGGGCCAGCCGCACATGCCGGGCCCGGCGGCGTGGAACGCGCACCTCGGCAACCTGCTCGCCTTCTTCGGCCGTACGCTGGCGGCGCGCTGCGGCTAGCCCGCTTCCTCGCAGGCCTTTTCCATGTCGCGGAAATGTTCGTCGGCCCCGGCCCCCACGGCGGCCGGGGAGGGCGGCGGGTCCGCGGCGAGCGGGGCGGTCTCGATGCGCGAGCCGCCGCCTTCGAGGGTTCGGTGCACCGGGCATTTCTCGGCGATCTCGAACAGCTTGGCTACCTGCTCGGCGTCGAGCGGGCCCTCGAAGGCGATGCGGCGCGTGAAGACGTCCGCCGGCGTCTGGCCCGCCACCTTCTCGTGGCTGACCGCGACCCGCGTCCGCCTGAGCGGCCAACCCTTGCGCTCGGCGTAGAGCCGCACGGTCATCGAGGTGCAGGCGCCCAGCCCCGCGGCGACCAGCTCGTACGGCGTCGGGCCGGCGCCGAGGCCGCCGACGTCGGCCGGCTCGTCGGCGGTGAAGCGGATGCCGCGCACGCTGACCTGCACCTGGAACTTGCCGGCCCCGGTCTCCTCGACCAGCACGCCGCCGCCAGGCGGCGCGGCCGGCTGGCCCTCCGCCGCCGCGCCGACATAGCGGCTCGCCCAGGCGGCGATCACCTGCGCGGCGTAATCGGCGTCGGCGTTGCGGGTCAGCAGGTGGTCGGCGTTGTCCAGCGAGACGAAGCTCTTCGGGTGACGCGCGGCCAGGAAGATCTCGGTGGCGTTCTCGACGCCGACGATCTGGTCGATCGGCGAGTGCAGGATCAAGAGCGCGCGCCGCAGGCCGTGGATGCGCGCCTTCACGCTCTGCAGGCGCGCGTCGTCGACGAAGTCGCGGCGCACGATGAACGCTCGCCCGCCGATGTTCACCTGGCCCTCGCCGTCGCGCTCGATCGCCGCGAGGTCCGCGCCGAACAGCTTCAGCACGTGCACGGGCTCGGACGGCGAGCCGATCACCGTGACCGCCTTCACCGAGGCGATGTCACCGGCCGCCGCCAGCGCCGCCGTGCCGCCGAGGCTATGGCCGATGAGCAGCGAGGGCGGCATGCCCTGGCCGGCCATGTAGGCGGCCGCGTCCAGCAGGTCCTGCACGTCGCCCGAGAAGCCGGTCAGCTCGCCCTCGCTCTCGCCGAGCCCGGTGAAGTCGAAGCGCAGCACCGCCAGGCCGAGGCCCGCCAGCGCGTGGCTGATCCGCAGCGCCGCCTTCGAGGTCTTGTCGCAGGTGAAGCAGTGGGCGAAGAGCGCGAAGGCGTGCGGCGCACCGTCGGGCCGGTCGAGTCTCGCCGCGATCTTCTGGCCGCGGGCGTTGGTGAACGCGATCGGCTCGGTCTGCATGGCCGCTCCAGGCTTGGCTGCTTCACTCCCCCATATAGCGAAGCCTCGCCCCGATGTGGGGCGCTTGACCGCCGCGTGGGCCACCGCCTAACGCAGGTTGGCAAAGGGAGGAGCGCGCGATGGCGACGAAACTGATGGCCGACCCCAGGATCGATCCGCGCATCAAGGCGGTGATGGGCGGCTTTCCCGACCTGCCGCCCGCCGGCGACGCCAAGGACCGCGCGCAGCTGCTGGCCGAGGTCGCGACGCCCGAGGCCAAGCAGCGGGCCGAAGCACAAAGGGCGATGCTGGCCACGATGGACAATGAAGAGATCGCGCCCTCGGCCGGGCTGACGATCCGCACCGAGACCTTCGCGTCGCAGCCCGACGGCAACCAGGTCAAGATCCAGTTCATCCGGCCGGAGGGCGAGGCCGTCCTGCCCTGCGTCTACTACATCCACGGCGGCGGCATGCAGTCGATGTCGGCGTTCGACGGCATGTACCGCGCGTGGGGCAAGATCATCGCCGCGCAGGGCGTGGCGGTCGCCCAGGTCGACTTCCGCAACTGCCTGCAGGCTTCCTCGGCGCCCGAGGTCGAGCCATTCCCGGCGGGCCTGAACGACTGCGTCTCCGGCCTGAAGTGGGTGGCTGCGAACCACGCGGCGCTGCGCATCGATCCGGCCCGGATCGTCATCGCCGGCGAGAGCGGCGGCGGCAACCTGACCCTCGCCACCGGCCTGAAGCTGAAGCGCGACGGCGATCTCGGCCTGATCAAGGGCCTCTACGCGCTCTGCCCCTACATCGCCGGCAAGTGGCCGCAGGACGCCTTGCCGTCGACCACCGAGAACAACGGCATCCTCCTCGACCTGCACAACAACCGCGGCGCGATGGCCTACGGGATCGAGCAGCTGGAGGCCAAGAACCCGCTGGCCTGGCCGCTCTTCGCCACCGAGGACGACGTGAAGGGCTTTCCCTACACGGTGATCAGCGTCAACGAGTGCGACCCCTTACGCGACGAGGGCATCGCCTTCTACCGCCTGCTGCTGCGCGCCGGCGTGCCGGCCCGCTGCCGACAGGCGATGGGCACGATCCACGGCGCCGAGATCTTCGCCGTCTGCTGCCCGGACGTCAGCCGCGACGCCGCGCGCGACATCGCCAGCGTGGCGCGAGGCTAGCGCTCAGCGCTGCGTGTTGGCGTCCAGGGCCTGGCGCAGCGCCTCGAGCTCTTTGACGAGGCGCGCCGCGTGCTCGCTCGTCAGCCCCGTGGTGCGTGCGACGCCGCCGATCACGTCAAAGGCTGATGGGCGCAAATTCCGTCCACTCTCCGTCAGTCGGATCCGCACCTGGCGCTCGTCGGCGGCGTCGCGGGTGCGGCTGATGTAGCCCAGCGCCTCCAGTCGCTTCAGCATCGGCGTCAGCGTGTTGGATTGCAGGTAGAGACGCTCGCCGAGCTCGCTGACCGTCTGGCCGTCCTTCTCCCAAAGCAGGATCATCGCGATGAACTGCGGATAGGTGAGGCCGAGGTCCTTCAGCAGCGGCTGGTAGACGCGGTTGAACGCGTGCGTCGCCGAGTAGACGGCGAAGCACAGGAAGTCATCGAGCTGCAGCGGGGCGCTCGCGGCCCCATCGTCGGTCGGGTCTTTCATCACGCTCCTTGGCGACTCACGGTCCTCACTATCGTGACCACAGCTTACATCGTACGCGATTTGATCGCGACCGCTTGACGCGGGCAAATACATCGTGCACGATTTAATCGCCCCCGATGCGTGACCCAAGTCGCCGAGAACGGGTTCGCCGGCAGTTGTTGGATCGCGGGCGGGGCGCCGCAACGCCCGAAAGGAGATCATCATGACTGCGACCCAAACACTTCAGACCGGCGGGAAGGGCGCGCTGCCCGCCAACCATCCGGCGGTGGTGTCGCCGCAAGCCTGGGACGAGGCGTGGCGCACGTTGCTGGTGAAGGAGAAGGCTCAGCTGCGCGCCCACGATGCGCTGGCCGCCGAGCGCCGGCGGATGCCGTGGATGGCCGTCGAGAGGGCCTACAGGTTCGAGGGTCCGAACGGCGGGGCCAGCCTCGCCGACCTGTTCGAGGGCCGCCGCCAGCTGATCGTCTACCGCGCGTTCTTCGAGCCGGGGGTGTTCGGCTGGCCCGAGCACGCCTGCCGCGGCTGCTCGCTGGGCGCGGATCAGGTCTCCGACCTGACCCACCTGAACGCGCGCGACACGACGCTGGTCTACGCGTCTCGCGCGCCACAGCCGGACATCGCGCAGCTGAAGGCGCGGATGGGCTGGCGGATGCCCTGGTACACGATCACCGACAGCTTCGACGCCGACTTCGGCGTCGCCGAATACCACGGCCACAACGTGTTCATCCGCGACGGCGAGCAGGTCTACCGCACCTATTTCATCAACTGGCGCGGCGACGAGACGATGGGCACGGTCTGGAGCTATCTCGACGCCACGCCCCTCGGCCGGCAGGAGGCCTGGGAGGACTCGCCCGCAGGCTATCCGCAGGAACCGCCCTACAAGTGGTGGAACTGGCACGACAACTACGGCGCCGAGACGCTCAGTCCGAAGTGGGACCAGGTCTCGGACGCCGGCGTGGAAACCTTCAAGCGCGAAAGCGCGACCGCAAGGCGATGACCGGCCTCGGCGCTGCGGACAAGCGGGGCGGCGGCTCGGCGGGCTATGCCGGCTGGCTGAGCCTCGCCGCCGCGCCGACCTTCGCCGGCATGGCGCTGCTGACCGGCCTCGCCGGCGGCCCGATGGACCGGCTCTGCGCGCCGGCCGGCTGGGCGCCGATCAACGAGATGGCGCTGATGTACCTGCTGATGAGCCTCTTCCACGCCCCGCCGTGGTTGCGGCTCATCGGTCGCTTGCGCGGCGGCGCGTAGCGGCGCACGCCCTGGCCGCCGCGCCTCACGCCGGCAGCACTTCCTGGATCACCTCGAAGCCCTCGAAGTTGGGGTGGCCGGCGTAGAGCGGGCGATTGCCGCCGGCGCCCTTGTGGGCGGCGCGGAAGGCTTCCGACTTCGTCCACGCCTCGAACGCCTCGTAGCTGCGCCAGAGCGTGTGGGACGAATAGAGCGTGTGGTCGTCGCCCTTCGGCCCGCGCAGCAGGTGGAAGGCGACGAAGCCAGGCACGCCGTTCAGGTAGGTGTCCCGGCTGAGCCACACCTCCTCGAACGCGGCCTCCTGGCCCGGCAGCACGCGGAAGCGGTTCATCGCGATGTACATCAGCTGGGCCTTTCGTCTCGCAAGCCGGTTGACGTCCGCATGGTAAGCCCCTTTGGGTAGGGCGCGACGCCCACCAAGAGGCGGGGCAGTTTCACGAGGACGCCATGGCCGCCAAAGAATTTCCAATCGAAGCCAGTCACATCCTGATGTTCGCCCGCTCGGTGGGCGACGACAACAAGGTCTACGCCGACGCTGAATACGCGAAAGGGACCGAGGCCGGGAGCATCATCGCGCCGCCCACCTTCGCGCAGGCCAGCGCCCAGTTCGACCCGGACTACTTCCTGCGGCCCAAGGTCGGCCAGCCCTGGTTCGGCTCGGGCAAGAACCCGACCGGCGCGGCCCCGCGCGGCGGCGGTGGTGGGGGCGGCGGCGGCGGAGGCGGCGGCCTGCATGCCGAGCAGCACTTCGAATATCACCGGCACCTGAAGCCCGGCGACGTGCTGACCGCCAATAACCTGCCGGGCAAGACCTGGGAGAAGGAAGGCCGCCGCTCCGGCAAGCTGGTGTTCTCCGAGAGCGTCACCGAGTACCGCGACCAGAAGGGCGAGCTGGTGATCACCGCCCGCTCGGTCGGCGTGCGCACCGAGCGTCCGGTCGATCCGGCGGGGTCCGAAACCAAGAAGCAGGAGGCGTAAGCGCCATGGCTCTTTCCGCTTCCAAGCTGAAGGTGGGCGACACCCACACCGCGCGGATCGTCGACGATCTGAAGCGCACCCAGATCGTTCAGTATGCGGGCTCTTCCGGCGACTACAATCCGCTGCATACGGACGAAGTCTTCACCACCAAGGTGGCCGGCTATCCGTCGGTGTTCGCGCACGGCATGCTGACCATGGGCATGACCGGCAAGATGCTCACCGACTACGTCGGCGATGCGCGCCTGACCAAGTACGGCGTGCGCTTCACCAGCCAGGTCTGGCCGGGCGACACGCTCGACGCGACCGCCACGGTGAAGCAAGTCAAGGACGGCCTGGTCGAGCTCGATATCGAGACCAAGAACCAGGACGGCGTCGTGGTGCTCGCCGGCTACGCCGAAGCGCGGGTCGATCCGTAACTGGGAGGGCTGGGGCGCGGTGGCCGCGGCCGTGCGCCCCCTCCGCCTCGTCGCGCTGATAGCGCGCCGATCCACCTCCCTCGTCGTCTGCGCGACGGTGGAGGAGCCAGAGCGCGCGACTTCGCTCCTCCCCCCCGTGCAGCGAAGCGACCCGGGGAGGGGGACCGCCCGGCGCAGCCAGGGGGTGGAGGGGGCGCAAGGCGGCGTTGCGGCGTTCGGCCTTCAGCCGTCACCAAACCCACGGAATCAGCCGCCACCTCACCGCGGCCGCGTACTCCGGGTAGCCGGACAGATCCTTCATCAGCAGCGTCTCCTCGCCGAGCGCGCGGGCGGCCATCAGGCCTGCGGCGGGAATGATGAAGAGCAGCGCCCACAGCGAGCCGGTCAGCAGCGGCCCGCCGATCAGCAGCAGGAAGACGTAGGCGTACATCGGGTGGCGGACGACCGCGTAGGGGCCGCCGGTCGCAACCGTCTGGCCGGGGACCACGCCGACCGTGATGGCGGCATAGTGGTTGGCGGCCAGCACCCGCGCCCAGCCCCAGAAGGCGGCGATGATCAGCGCGGCGCCCAGCAATTTGGCCCAGAACGGCGTCGGCGACAAATGCAGGCGCCCGCCGTCCAGCCCCATGCAGGCGATCCAGGCCGCCACCAAGACGAAGATGGCGATCGCGATCCGGCGGTCGCGGGTGGTCTGGCCGCCGCCTAGCGGCGAGGCCATGCGGCGCTTGAGCAGCGCCGGATCGGTGCGCATCAGCCAAAGCCCCATCGCCTGGCTGCACACCGCGAACAGGATCAGGAACGCCCAGCCGGGCGCCCAGGCGAGCGTGCCGGCCGGGCCGAACAGCAGCGCGATGAAGACCAGGGTCAGGATGACCTGCGAGAGGATGCCCCGGATCAGCTCGGCGGCGGTCATGGCGCTACGCCGCGGCGCCCTCGACGACGATGCCGCTCGGGCCGCCGATAACGCGGCCGACGACGCGGCTCGCGCCAAAGCCGCGCGCGTGCGCAAGCTCGAGCAGCGCCGGGGCGCGGTCGGCGGCGACGGCGATCAGGAGTCCGCCGCTGGTCTGCGGGTCGGTGAGCAGGTCGCGACGCCAGTCGGGGAGGCCGGGCGGCAGCCGCACGGCCTCGCCATAGCTTGCCCAGTTGCGGGTCGAGGCGCCGGTGCGCACGCCGGCTTTCGCCAGCGCCTCGGCGGCCGGCAGCACGGCCGGCGCATTGGCGTCGATCGCCACGCCGAGTCCCGCGCCGCGGCTCATCT
>DATNEH010000018.1:0-30625 GCA_035553015.1 Caulobacteraceae bacterium
ATCCAGTCGATCCAGTCGGACCTGAAGAGCGTCGGCATCGACACCACGATCCGGCTGGAGGACGGCATCGTCGCCCTGCAGTCATTCGAGATCCGCGACTTCCAGATCGGCAACGCCGGCTGGATCGCCGACTACGACGACCCGATGACCTACCTCGGGCTGATGAAGTCGGACACCGGCGCGCAGAACTACGGCGACTACAAGAACCCCGCCTACGACGCGCTCTTGAACAAGGCTGACAACGAGCCGGACGCCGGCAAGCGGGCGAGGTATCTCGCCCAGGCCGAGCAGATGATGCTCGACGACGCCGACGTGGCCCCGATCGACACCGGCGTGAACCTCAACCTGGTCAGTCCGAAAATCACCGGCTGGGTCGACAACGATGTCGACATCCACCCGATCCGCTACCTGTGTCGCAATGACGCAGCCCGCCCGGTGAGCAATCCCGCAGGTTGAACGTTCTTGCACGAGCCTGGCTCGTTGCATCCCGGCTAGAGCCAGGTTTGGACCACTGGGGGCCCCACGGGGACGGTGATGGCTGTCGCGGACGACATCGCGCGGTTGGGCGAGTCTTGGGGCGCGCCTGAGTTCGGTTCCGGGCTCGAGCCCGGAGCGGCCGCGCTCGACGGCGGCGAGGCCCCGCTTTTCCCGCTGGCCTTCGCGCCCGAGGCCTTCTTCACCGGCCGCACCGAAGGCGCCGGCGTGGTGCGCGACCCCTTCGGCCGCATCGTGCGCCGCTGCCGCATCGTCACGCTGGGCGCGTTCGTCGAGACCCAACAGGCGCTGCGCTTCGACGAGACCTTCGCCTACGACGACGGCGAGATCGACATCTGGCGCTGGGTGATGCAGCCCGGCCGCGACGGCCGCTACGTCGCCGCCGAGGCCAAGGCCGGCAGCGGCCTGGTCGGCGAGCGGCAGGGCGACGACTACGTGATCAGCTTCCGCCGACCGGTCGGGCGCGCCAAAGGCGCGCTCGCGCCCCACTTCCGCAGCCGCTTCACGCTGCTGTCGCCCGACACGGCGCTGAAGCGCGCCGACATCAGCCTGCTCGGCCTGCCGATGGGCAGCCTCAGCGCCATCCACCGCCGCGTCACCACCCAATAGCGGCCCTGCCCGCTTGGCCTTTGGGGACAGCGTTAGTGAACGGGATTCACTAAGTTTTTCAGGCCCGGCTTAACCTTTGTTGCGGAAAGCTTAGCGCCGGCTCTGCAGCAGTGGCGCGAGGCCCCGACATGGGCGGCTTGGGCGAGATCTTCGGGTTCGACGGCCGGATCAACCGGCTGGGCTACCTTGGCCGCTCCAGCATAGCTGGCGCCGGCCTGGCCGCCCTGACGGGCCTCGGCGCGTTCGCCCTGGCCACGTTCCGGCCCGGCGGCGTCGGCGACTTCGAGGTCTGGACGCATCGCCTGACCCTGGCGGTGATCCTGCTCGGCCTCTGGGCCGGCTTTGCGCTCACCACCCGGCGCCTGCGCGACATGGGGATGGAGCCCGCCCACGTCGTACCGGCCTACGCGGCGCTCTGGGTGGTCAACACCGAGCTGCTGCAGCCGATGGTCCGCTTGCAGCCGCAGGCCTACGGCCAGATCGAGGCCGGCTGGATGGTGCTGCAGGTGCTGGCCGGCATCCTGCTCGCCTTCTGGCCTAGCCGCGCGCCATCGCAGGCCGCCCCGCACGCCGTCTACGCCTCGACCCAGCCGGCCGCTTACGTGGACTGGCGCGCCAGCAGCTAAGGCCTGCGCAGCGGAACGCTTGACCTCGCGGCCGTTCGCCCGCAACAGGGCGCGCCATGGCTGACGAGACCCCGCCCGAACTGCTCGAAATGCGCCACTCCATCGACAACATCGATGCGGCGCTCGTTCACCTGCTGGCGGAGCGATTTAAGCTGACCCGCAAGGTCGGGCAGCTGAAGGCGACCAAGGGCCTGCCGCCCGCCGACGCGGTGCGCGAGGCTCAGCAGATCGCGCGCCTGCGCTCGCTGGCGGTGACCGCCGACCTCGACCCGGAGTTCGCCGAGAAGTTCCAGAATTTCCTGGTGAAGGAAGTCATCCGCCACCACGAGATCATCGCCAACGGCGGCCGGCTCTAGCCTCCGGCGCGCCGCCAACTCGCTCGAAGCCCGGATTGCGGTGATAATCCGGTCATCGCTGGAGCGAGCCGATGCCAGAGAAGGCGATCATCGAGCGGCTGACGCGTTACGTTCGCCCGTACCGCGTCACTGGCGGCAAGGGCTTTCGGCTGAGGGCCTTCGACCCTGCCGACACCGGCGGCCTGCAGATCGACAAGCGCGAAGCCGCGGAGCTGCTGCAGGGCGGCTCCGAGTGGCTGACGACCGAGCAGGACATGCTCTACGCGCAGGACCGCTGGTCGCTGCTGCTGATCTTCCAGGCGATGGACGCGGCGGGCAAGGACGGGACGATCAAGCACGTCATGTCCGGCGTGAACCCGCAGGGCTGCCAGGTCTATTCGTTCAAGCAGCCGTCCGCGGAGGACCTGGACCACGATTTCCTGTGGCGCTATGCCTGCCGCCTGCCGGAACGCGGCCGGATCGGCATCTTCAACCGGTCCTATTACGAGGAGGCGCTCGTCGTCCGCGTGCACAAGGAACTGCTGGCGTCGCAGCAGCTGCCCGAGAAGCTGGTGAGCAAGCGCATCTGGGACGAGCGCCTCGCCGACATGGCGCGCTTCGAGGAATACCTGAGCCGCCAGGGCGTCGTGGTGTTGAAGTTCTTCCTCAACCTCTCCCGCGCCGAGCAGAAGAGGCGCTTCATGGACCGGCTCGACAAGCCCGCCAAGCACTGGAAGTTCTCGCCCTCGGACGTGCGCGAGCGCAGGTATTGGAACGATTACATGCAGGCGTACGAGGCGGCGATCGGCGCCACCGCCGCGCCGCACGCGCCCTGGTTCGTCGTGCCGGCGGACAACAAATGGTTTACGCGGCTGGTCGTCGCCGGGGCGATCGTCGAGGCGGTGGAAAAGCTGCAGCTGCACTACCCGAGGGTCAGCGAGGCGCAGAAGGCGGAACTGGCCAAGGCCCGCGAGGAGCTCGCCGCCGAAACCTGAGGCAGCTAGGCGGCGCTTGGATCAGATCGATCCGCCGCTTTCGCGCACCGCATCCATAGCTTCCTTGCGCGGCGGGTCATGTGGCCGCTCGCCATCTGCCCAACCGCCGGCGCTCGTTCGAATGGCGCCGCTACCGCCCGGCTCGACGCCGCGGTCCGGGACTCCAACAATCGAACTTTTGGGCGCACAATCCGCTTAAACAAGAAATCGTCGGCCCGGGCTCTGTCCCCGACCGGCGAGCCCAAAGAAGAGACTGCTAGGGAAGAGACGGCGGCGATGCCGATCCATCCGAAGACGATCACCGTCTTCCTCGATCCGAGCCCCTCCTCAGTGCGCCGGGTCGCGCACGCGATTGAATTCGCGAAGCGCTGGAACGCCCACCTGGTCGGCGTCCACGTCGTCTACAAGGGCGCCGTCCTGCACCCGTCCGCCGCCTTCGCCCGCAGCGAGAAGGCGATGGCCCAGGTGGTGGCCCATGAGCGGCGCATGGACGAGGCGTGCGAGGGCGCCCGCGACGAGCTCGGGGATTGGTTCCTGCAGCAGTGCGCCACGGCGGGTCTCTCCGCCGAGTTCCGCCCGATCACCCGCGACAAGACCGTCGATGCGGCGATCATCTCTTCGCTGCACTCCGACCTGATGATCATCGGCCACCCGGAGCCGAGCGGCCTGCCGGACGACATGTCGGCCGAGCAGATCCTGCTGGCCACTCGCGTCCCGCTGCTGATCATCCCCAACGACTGGCGGGGCGAGACCATCGGCGAGCGGATCATGATCGGCTGGAACGCCAGCCCCGAAGTGCGCCGCGCCGTCGCCGACGCGACCTGCCTGCTGGTCGAGGCCGCCTCGGTGAAGGCGTTGGTGGTCGATCCGGCCGGCTGCAAGTGGCTGAGCGGGCAAGTGGGCTGCGACATCGTCCAGCACCTGGGCCGCCACGGCGCCGAGGTGGAGCTGGTCGAGGCTCGCTCGCGCGGGCGCTCGATCGCCGAGGTGATCCTGTCTGAAGCCACGGCGAGCGGCACGGACCTCTTGATCTGCGGCGCCCGCAGCCCCGCACACCTGCGCGAGATCGTGTTCGGCAACGCGACGCGCAAGCTGCTGGCCAAGATGCCGGTGCCGGTGCTGATCTCGCACTGAGCACGGCTCGTCCGCCGCGCCGCCACACCGGGCGCCTCGCCTGAGAATCACCTTCCCAGGCGCCTTTCCAGCGTTGCAATCCGCCGGCCTCCCCATACGTAAGGGCCTGCCATAGCCGGACGGGTCGGGATGAGGGTGTTCGCCGCAGTAGTCTCGACGGGTCTGGCGTTGGGCGTCGCGGCGTGCGGCGCGCAACGTCCGCCGCAGATGCCGCCGCCGTCGGTCGGCTACGTGGTCCTCCGCGCCCAGCCGGTCACCCTCGTCAGCGAGCTCCCTGGGCGGGTCGCCGCCCTCGAGTCCTCCGATGTGCGGCCCCAGATCAACGGCGTCATCCGCCGCCGCGACTTCGTCGAGGGCTCGATCGTCAAGGCGGGCCAGGTGCTCTACGAGATCGAGGACGCGCCCTACCGCGCCGCGGTGTTGAGCGCGCAAGGGCAGCTGGCGGAGGCGCAGGCCAACATCCGCTCGACCGAGCTGCAGGCCGAGCGCGACCAGTCGCTGGTCGCCCAGAACAGCATCGCCAAGCAGGACGCCGACAATGCCGTGGCCGCCGCCGCCCAGGCCAAGGCCAACGTGGTCGCCCAGCGCGGCGCGCTGAACGCGGCCGAGGTCAACCTCGGTTTCACCCGCATCCGCGCGCCGATCACCGGCCAGATCGGCCGCGCGCTGATCACCCCCGGCGCGCTGGTGCAGGTCGGCCAGGCCAACGCGCTCGCCACCATCCAGCGCATCGACCAGGTCTACGTCGACCTCACCCAATCGGCCGCCGACCTCCTGAACCTGCGGGCCGCGATGCAGGCGGGCCAGCCGGGCGCGCGCGTGCAGCTGATCCTGCCGAACGGGGCGATCTATCCGATCGACGGCCAGATGCGCTTCGCCGACGTCACGGTCGATCCGACGACGGGCGCCGTGGTCGTGCGCGCCACCTTCGCCAACCCCAATGGCGTCCTGCTGCCCGGCCTCTTCGTGAAAGCGCGGCTGACTGAGGGCGTCGTCCAGCAGGGCGTGCTCGCGCCGCAGGCCGGGATCACCCACAACGAGCGCAGCCAGGCGGTCGCCATGGTGGTCGGCCCGGGCGACACGGTGGCCCAGCGCGTCGTCCAGATCGGTCCGGCGATCGGGGACAGCTGGCTGATCAGGAGCGGCCTCGCGCCCGGCGACAAGCTGATCGTCGACGGCCTGCTCAACCTGCGCCCGGGGGCCAAGGTCACCCCGCATCCGGTTGCCGGAAGCTAGCCCGGCATGTCGCGGTTCTTCATCGACCGCCCGATCTTCGCCTGGGTCCTCGCGCTGGCGATGGTCATCGCCGGCATCCTGGCCATCCGCCAACTGCCGGTCGCCCAGTTCCCCGCGCTCGCCCCGCCGCAGATCTCGGTCACCGCCGTCTATCCGGGCGCCGACGCGCAGACGCTGGAGAACACCACCACCCAGATCATCGAACAGCAGATGAAGGGGCTGGACCACCTCATCTACTTCTCCTCGACCAGCGACTCCTCCGGCACGGCGACCGTCACCATGACGTTCGCGCAAGGGACCAACCCGGACACCGCCCAGGTGCAGGTGCAGAACAAGCTGCAGGCGGGCATCGCGCTGCTGCCGACGCAGGTGCAGCAGGAAGGCCTGGTGGTCGCCAAGTCGGCGCGCAACTTTGCGCTCATCATCGGCCTGGAGTCGGTCGACGGCTCGCACGACCAGAACGACCTCGGCGACTACATCGCCTCGAAAATCCAGGAGCCGATCGGCCGCATCAACGGCGTCGGCGACACCCAGTTCTTCGGCTCGCAGTACGCCATGCGGATCTGGATGGATCCGATGAAGATGGCCAACCTGCAGGTGACGGTCGGCGACATCGTCAGCGCCGTCACCGCGCAGAACGCTCAGGTCGCCGCCGGCCAGATCGGCGGCCTGCCGACCGTCGGCGGCCAGCGCCTCAACGTCATCGTCAACGTGCAGTCGCGGCTGAAGACGCCGCAGCAGTTCCGCGACATCATCGTGCGGGCCAACCCCGACGGCTCGGTCATCAAGCTCAGCGACGTCGCGCGGGTCGATATCGGCGCCGAGAACGAGGCCTACATCTCGCGCTACAACGGCCATCCGGCGACCGGCGTCGCCATCAAGCTCGCCCCGGGCGCCAACGCGCTGCAGACCATCGCCGCGGTGAAGGCGCGCATGGCGCAGCTGTCGGCGAACTTCCCGCCCGACATCAAGGTGGTCTACCCGATCGACACCGCGCCCTTCATCACCCTCTCGATCCGCGACGTGGTGATCACCCTCGTCGAGGCGGTCGGCCTGGTCTTCCTGGTGATGCTGGTGTTCCTGCAGGACTTCCGCGCCACGCTGATCCCGACCATCGCGGTGCCGGTGGTGCTGCTAGCCACGTTCGCGGTGCTGTTCGCCGCCGGCTTTTCCATCAACACGCTGACCATGTTCGCGATGGTGCTGGCGATCGGCCTGCTGGTCGACGACGCCATCGTGGTGGTCGAGAACGTCGAGCGGTTGATCTACACCGAGGGCCTCTCGCCGAAGGAAGCGGCGCGCAAGTCGATGGACGAGATCACCGGCGCCCTTGTCGGCATCGGCGTGGTGCTGGCCGCGGTGTTCCTGCCCATGGCGTTCTTCGGCGGCTCGGCCGGCGTCATCTACCGCCAGTTCTCGATCACCATCGTCTCGGCGGTGACCATCTCGGTGCTGGTCGCGCTGATCCTCACCCCGGCGCTCTGCGCGACGATCCTGAAGCCGCACGCCGACGAGCACGCGCGCCGCCGCGGTTTCGCCGGCTGGTTCAACCGCAACTTCGACCGCGGCGTCGCCCGCTACGGCGAGGCCGTGCAGGGGGTCGGCCGGCGTTGGGCGCGGACGCTCGTCGTGTTCGGGTTGATCGCCGGCCTGATGGTGCTGCTGTTCGTCACCCTGCCGGGCGGCTTCCTGCCCGACGAGGACCAGGGCTTCCTCTTCACCCAGGTCACCATGCCGACCGGCGACACCGCCGAGCAGACCGAGAAGGTGATGGCGCAGGTCCGCCACCACTTCCTGGTGGACGAGAAAGCCAACGTCGCCGGCATCTTCACCGCCGCCGGCTTCGGCTTCGTCGGCATCGGCCAGAACACCGGCATCGGCTTCACCACGCTGAAGGACTGGTCCGAGCGCCCCGGCGCCGCCAACAGCGTGCAGGCGGTGGCGATGCGCGTGTTCAAGCAGCTGACGCCGCGCGTCACCGCCGGCCAGGTGATCGCCTTCGCGCCGCCGGCCGCGTTCGAGCTCGGCAACGCCACCGGCTTCGACTTCCAGCTGGAGGACGTCGGCGGCCTCGGCCACGACGCTCTGGTGGCCGCGCGCAACAAGCTGCTCGGCCTCGCCAACGCCGACCCGCGCCTGACCCAGGTGCGCCCGAACGGCCTCAACGACGTGCCGCAGCTCAACGTCGACGTCGACCCCGGCCGCGCCACCTCACTCGGCCTCTCGGTCGCCGACATCAACACCACCGTCAGCGCCGCGCTGGGCAGCGCCTTCATCGACCAGTTCGTCGATCGCGGCCGCACCAAGAAGGTGTTCATCCAGGCCGACGCGCCGTTCCGCACCCGCCCGGAGGACCTCGCCAACTACTATGTGCGCAGCTCCAGCGGGACCATGGCGCCGGTCTCGGCCATCGCCGGCCAGCACTGGAGCTACGGGCCGACCCGGCTGGAGCGCTACAACGGCATCCCGTCGATGGAGATCCAGGGCTCGCCCGCGCCAGGGGTCAGCACCGGCGATGCGATGCTGCGGATGGAGGCGCTGGCCAAGCAGCTGCCGCCGGGCATCGGCTACGAGTGGACCGGGCTTTCCTACGAGGAGAAGGCGTCCGGCGGCGCGGCCGGCGCCCTTTACGCGCTCTCGCTGCTGGCGGTGTTCCTGTCGCTCGCCGCGCTCTACGAGAGCTGGTCGGTGCCGATCGCGGTGCTGCTGGTGGTGCCGCTGGGCGTGGTCGGCGCGCTGACCGCCGCGCACCTGACCCGGCTCGACAACGACATCTACTTCCAGGTCGGCCTGATCACCACGATCGGCGTCTCGGCCAAGAACGCCATCCTGATCGTCGAGTTCGCCGAGGCGCGGCTGAAACTGGGCATGAACGCCGCCGAGGCGGCGCTGGCGGCCGCCAAGCTCAGGCTGCGCCCCATCCTGATGACCTCGTTCGCCTTCGTGTTCGGCGTGCTGCCGCTGGCCATCGCCACCGGCGCCGGCTCCGGCGGCCAGAACGCCATCGGCCGCGGCGTGGTCGGCGGCATGCTCTCGGCGACGATCCTGGCGATCTTCTTCGTGCCGGTGTTCTTCATCGTCGTGAAGCGACTCTTCCAGCCGCGCGCCGCCCCCGCCCCCGAACCGCCGCCGCTGTCCGGTTCCGCCCCAGCGCCCGGACCTACGCCAGCGCCCGCGCCAGGCCCGTCAGCGGGCGCCTGACGCGCCGCTAGCCCTGCGCCTCGAAGAAGTCGTCCGGGTCGTCGACCTCGACCAGCTTGCCGCGGCGGATCTCCAGGAAGCGCGTCGCCGCGACGCGCGTGAAATACCGGTCGTGGGAGACGAACACGCAGGCGACGTCGGCTTCGCCGAGCTGGCTCTCCAGCTCCTCCTGGCCCTCGATGTCGAGGTGGTTGGTCGGCTCGTCGAGCAGGTAGACGTTCGGCCGCTCGGCCTTCAGCTTCAGGAACATCAGTCGCGCCCGCTCGCCGTGGCTGAGGATGGCGATCGGCTGGCCCAGCCGCCGGAACGCGAACCCCGCCTTGATCAGCGACTGGATCGCGTCCGTCTCGGTGACCCCGTCGACGCCGGCCAGATATTCGGTCAGGCTGGCGTCCAGCGGCAGCTCGGCCATCGACTGGTCGAATACCGCCACTCGCGCGCCCGGATTGAAGCGCACCTTGGCGCGGCCGTCGTAGTGCGCGCCGGCGCTCTCCTGGAACGCGCGCGCCAGCACGCCAAGCAGCGTCGACTTGCCGGCCCCGTTCGGCCCCAGGAGCGCCACCTTGTCGCCGGCGCGGACCGCCAGCCGCTCGATCCTGAAGAGCGCCCGCCCATCCGGCGCCGCCACCGTCAGGTCCTCGACGCGCAGCGCAGTCTTCGCCTCCAGCTCGCTCTCGGAAAGCTCCAGCCGCCGCTCGCGCGCCGTATAGACCTGGGTCTTGGCGGCCTCGATGCGGCCGATCCGCCGTTCCACGCTCTTCCGCTTCTTGTCGAAGATGTCGTTCTTCTGGGCCCAGACCTTGTAGCGGGCGCAGACCTCCTCGAGCCGGCGGATCTCCTTCTCCTCCAGCTGGCGGCGGCGCGCGTCGGCCGCGTCGCGCTCCAGCAGCGCCTGGCGCGCCTGCGTGAACGGGACCTTGAAGGGGTGGGCGCCGTCCGAGCGCAGGAAGAGGGTGCGGCCGGTCACCCGGTTGAGGAACTCGCGGTCGTGGCTGACGATCAGCATCGGCAGCTTGATCACCTCGGTCAGCCAGCGCTCGAGCGTCGCGATATTGCCGAGGTCGAGGTGGTTGGTCGGCTCGTCGAGCACCAGGATGTCCGGGTTCTCGAGAATCGCCGCCGACGCCACCAGCACCAGCCGCTGCCAGCCGCCGGAGAGCGCCGCATAGCCGCCCTCGGCAATGGCAGGGTCCATGCCAATTTCACCCAGCATCACGTCGATGCGCCAGTCCTCGCCCTCGGCGCCCCCGCGGGCCAGCGCCCGCTCCATCACCTGGCGCACGGTGAGCCCGGCGAACTCCGGCGGGACCTCCTGCGGCACGTAGCCGACCTTGGTGGAGCGCGAGCGCACGATGTGGCCCTCGTCGAGCTCCAACTCGCCGGCCAGGCACTTCAGCAGCGTGGATTTCCCCACCCCGTTCTCGCCCACAAGGGCGGTGCGCGCCTCGTCCAGCTGGAACGAGACGTGCCGGAAGACGAAGCCCTTGTGATAGGCGAAGCCGGCGTTGTCGGCCGCCAGCACGGACCATTTGCCAGACATGGCGGACGCCGCCTCCATGCCGGCGCTACGCTTGGGGAAGGCCGCGGGAGATGAGCCCGACCTCGCCTCCCGTCAAGCCGCCGGCCGAGCCGGGGTCGTGGCAAGGTGGACTCGAACCACGGAAGATACGGAAGGCACGGAACAACCCGGACCGGTAGCCCCCTAGCCCCGCTCTTCCCCGCGGGGCAGAGCCGACTTGGGCGACGGCTACCCGTACGTGGCGCTCATGGCGATCTGGCCGTCGCAACGGACGGCGACGACAGTGTTGGCCTCCTCTCCCGCGCGCAGCCGCACCGGCTGGTTCACGAAGAGCGGCGCCTGCGCGCGGAAGCTGAAGCTCTTCAGCGGCGCACCGGCGGTGCGGGTCGCGAGATCGCAGAGCCTGGCGGCGGTGAACGGCCCGTGCACCACGAGGTCCGGGTAGCCTTCCTCGCCCCGCGCGTAGGCCTGGTCGTAGTGGATGCGGTGGCCGTTGTAGGTGGCGGCCGAGTAGCGGAAGAGGTCGACCGTGTTCGGCAGCCAGGCCTCCCCTGCCCCGCCCGCGCCGGTGTCGGCCACGGCCGGGGTCGGATCGCCCATCTCGCGATAGACGATGGTCTGGGTCTCGGTGAGCTTCAGCGCGCCGCCCTGGGTCAGCTCGCGCTTCTGGTCCATCAGCACCATCTCGCCCGACTGGCGGCCCGAGCGGCGGCGCAGGTCGGTGATCGTGGAGGTCAGCTCGGCCGGCGCGCCCACCGTCAACGGCGCCGCGAACGTCATCGCCGAGGAGGCGAACATCCGCCTGGGCAGCGCGATCGGCGGCAGGAAGATGCCGCGCCGCGGATGCCCGTCCGCCCCCAACTGGTCCGGCTCCACCGCGTCGTTGAAGTAGGCCCAGTGCCCGAGCGGCGGGAAATGCGCGCCGACGTCGAGCGGCGAGCCGAACGCCGCCGCATAGCGCACCGCGATCTCCGGCTCGAGCGTCGCCGCCTGCGTGCGCGTATGCCCGATCCAGCTCTCCAGCTCGTCGCTCATGCCTCGCCCGGCCCCTTCACCAGTCCCGCGTCGTGCAGCTTGCCGATCTCGCCGCTGGACATGCCGAGCAGCTCGGCCAGCACCTCGTCGGTGTTGGCGCCCAGCGTCGGCGCGCCGACCGGCGCCCCGCGCTTTGCGCCGACCAGCGTCGCCGCCGGACCCGGCACGGGATAGTCGAGCCCGCTCGGCTGGGCCACGCGGCCGAACACCGGGTTGCCGGCGAAGAGCGCCGGGTCGCCCGCCGCCTCGGCGAGCGTCCGGTACGCCGCCCAGCAGACGCCCTCCGCCTCGAACGCCGGCCCGAGCTCGCCCTCGCTCTTGGTGGCGAACGCCGCCTCGAACAGCGGATAGAGCCGCTCCCGGTGCTGGTAGCGCACCGCCTCGTGCGCCGCGAACGAGACGCCAAGCTCGGCCTCCAGCGCGGCCACCGCCGCCTCCAGGTCCAGCGTCTTCAGCACCGCGCGCCATTGGCGCGGCGTGATCGCCACCACCATCAGCCGCCGCCCGTCCTTGATCACGAAGTCGCGGCCGAACGCAGCGTAGACGTCGTTGCCCTGCCGCGGCCGGTCGTGGCCGGTCATCAGCACCTCGGCGAGATGGCCGAAGTTGGCGAGCGCGGTGGCGGCGATGTCGGAGAGCGGGATGCGCACCTCGCAGCCGCGCCCGGTCAGCCGCCGCCCGCGCTCGGCCGAGACCAGCGAGAGGGCCGCGTAGGCGCCGGTGATGAAGTCCCAGGCCGGAAACGTGTGGTTCACCGGCCGCGGATCGTCCGGATGGCCGGTCATGAACGGCACGCCGACCGCGGCGTTGATCGTGTAGTCGAGCGCCGGGCGCCCGTCGGCCCAGCCCATCACCCGCACGCAGACCACGTCCTCGCGCAGCGCCTTCAGCCGCTCGTAGGAGAGGAAGCCCTCGACCGGGAAGTTGGTCACGAAGAGCCCGCGCGTCTCGCCCGGCGCGGTCGCCAGCCGCTGCGCCAGCTCGCGGCCCTCCGGCCGGGCGAGGTCGATCACCACCGACTTCTTGCCCTTGTTCAGCCCCTCCCAGTAGAGGCTGGCCCCGTTTGGGGCGAGCGGCCAGCGCTTGAAGTCCGGGCCGCCGCCGATCTGGTCGATGCGGATCACTTCCGCGCCGAACTGCGAGAGATAGAGCCCCGAGGTCGGCCCGGCGATGAAGGCGGCCGCCTCGACGACGGTCAGCCCTTTCAGAAGATCGTACATGCCCCTCCCCTAGCAGGGCGCCGCGCGGCTTTGCAGTGGGCGCGTGCGGCGCGCCGCTAACTGCGAGGCTTCCCGGGCGTCGCGCGGAGGCCCGGGCGCAGCGGCGCAAGACGAGCGATGTGGACGTCGACCCCGGGGGCCTCAGGGCCGGTGACGGCTCCCCGCATCTGCGACGGTCCGGTCCGGGAGCGCCGCCTCGACCAGGTCGCAGATGCGCCTGAGGTAGAACGCCCGGTCGCGCGCCTGAAAGCGGGAGAAGGTGCGGGTCTCGCCGGGCGACGTCTGCAGTAGCATCGTCCCCTGTTCGCCCAGGCCGACGTCGAGGCTCGCCAGCACCCGCCAGTTTCCGAGCGAGCGGACCTCGGCGCGCAGGACGTGGGGCCATCCTTCCAGGCCGTCATCGGCCTGGCGCAGGTCGAGCCCGACCGCGGCGGCGGCGCCTTGCAGGTCGGCGAGCGCCATCTGGAACGCACGCTTGTTGTCTCGCCACATGGCGGCGGTCTCGAACGAAGCGGTCATCGACAAGCCTCCACCGTCGCCCCCGATACTCGGAAAAGTTGTGGCACGTTGCGCTCGCGCCGCTTGGGCCGAACCGCTTGGAACCGAATCGGGAGCGGCATGCTCGCTCCATATGACAACTTACAATGGCCACCTCTGGCAAAGCCTCGCCACCGCCCGCCTACTCGATTTGAGTAAGCGTTCAGGCGCGCGAACGGCCGGGAGACCCCAGGGTCCCATCGCGGCCCTCGTGACGTTTCCGTGACGCCCGAGCGGGACCGCGGAGATGGCGCCCATGTCGCCTGCAGCGCCGGCCGCTTCGGCGATCCGCACAGGCGAGGGATCGTCAGCGCTGCTCACGGACGGGCTCGACAAGGCCGCGCGGCTTGCCCATGAACGTTGGGCATTCACCGACCAAATTCAAAAGGAACTTTCAGACCGATGGACCGTGTTCTCCCGCAGCCCACGCCGGAGACCCAGGAATTCTGGGACGGCTGCAAGCAAGGCGAGCTTCGCCTGCAGCGCTGCACCGATTGTTCGAAGCCCTATTTCCCGCCCCGCCCGTTCTGCCCCGCTTGCGGCTCTCGCAAGGTCGAGACGTTCAAGGCCTCCGGCAAGGGCAAGCTCTGGAGCTACGTCATCAACCACCGGCCGCGCCCCGACCTGGGGACCGAGCCGCACTCGATCGCCGTCGTCATGCTCGACGAAGGCCCGAAGATGATGACCAACATCGTCGATTGCCCGCAGACCCCCGAGGCGCTGCAGCTCGACATGCCGGTGCAGGTGAAGTTCACCGATTTCGGCGCCCAGACCCTCCCTCTCTTCAAGCCGGCCTAAGGCGCTAGCACACCATGAAACAGAAGACTGTCGCGGTCGTCGGCGCCGCCGAGACGACCGAAATGGGGCGCATCCCCAACATGTCGGTGATCCAGCTGCATGCGGACGCCGCCCTCAACGCCCTGGCCGACGCGGGCCTCAAGCCGTCCGACATCGACGGCGTCGCCTGCGCCGGCGCGAGCCCCACCGAGCTCGCCTACTACCTTGGCATCACGCCCACCTACGCGGACGGCACCTCTGTCGGCGGCTGCTCGTTCATGCTGCACGTGCGCCACGCGGCGGCGGCCATCAACGAGGGCCTCTGCAAGACGGTGCTGATCACCCACGGCGAGAGCGGCCGCTCGCGGGTCGGCGCCGGCGGCTTCCGCGGCGGCGGCGGCAACTCCAGCCTGCCCGGCCAGTTCGAGGCGCCCTACGGCCCGGTCGGCCCGCCCTCGATGTTCACCATCCCGGTGCTGCGCTACCTGAAGGAGCGCAACTACCGGATCGAGGACCTCGCCGAGGTGTCGGTGATCCAGCGCGAGTGGGCCGCCAAGAACCCACGCGCCACCTTCCACGACCCGATCACGGTCGACGACGTGATGAACTCGCGGATGATCGCCTACCCGTTCACCATCCTGATGTGCTGCCTCGTCACCGACGGCGGCGGCGCGCTGATCCTCACCAGCGCCGACCGGGCCAAGGACTTCCCGCAAAAGCCGGTCTACGTGCTCGGCACGGGCGAGAGCGTCGAGACGCCGATGGTCAGCCAGATGGAGGACTTCTCCTCGTCGAAGGCGTTCCGCGTCTCCGGCAAGAAGGCGTTCGACGAGGCCGGCATCAGCCACAAGGACGTCGATCACCTGATGATCTACGACGCCTTCGCGCACCTGCCGCTCTATGGCCTGGAAGACCTCGGCTTCTGCAAGCCGGGCGAGGCGGCCGCCTTCATCCGCGAGCGCCACACCGCCATCGAGAACGCCGGCAAGCCCGGCAGCCTGCCGCTGAACACCAACGGCGGCGGCCTCTCCTACATGCACTCCGGCATGTACGGCATGTACGCCATGCAGGAGAGCGTGCGACAGCTGCGCGGCATCGCCCCGGCCCAGGTTCCGGGCGCGAAGATCTCGATCAGCCATGGCGTCGGCGGCATGTTCGCCGCGTCGGGGACGATCATCTGGTCGAACGAGGCGCCGTAGGTAAGGTGCGCGCCGTCCGCTGGCATCGGCGGGCGGCGCTTCGCCAATGACCAAGTCCGCCCTCGCCGCTTCGCAGATTCGCGCGGCGGTCGAGGCGTGGCTCGGCCCCGTCAGCGACCTGGAGCCGCTGCCCGAGGGCCTGGTCTCGCAGGTCTATGCGTTCCGATGCGACGGCGAGGCGTTCGTCGCCCGCATCGGCCCCGACCGCGCCGGCTACGAGAAGGACGCCTTCGTCGCGCGGACCTTCGCCCGCCCGGCGCTGCCGGTTCCGGAAGTGATCGCGGTCGAGCCGCTGGACGACCTCGCACTCTGCATCTCGCGCCGCGCCGCCGGCGTGCGCCTGCACGACACTTCGCTGGCGGACGTCGAGCGCCTCGCACCGGCGCTGCTAGCCGTGCTGGACGAGATCGGCCGCACGAACGTCGCCAATCTCACGGGCTTCGGCGCCTTCGACGCCGCGGGCCGCGGCGCCTGCGCCAGCTGGCGCGACCACCTGCTCCGCTTCCACGCCGGCGCCGACGCCTGGCTCACGCGACTTCCGTCGGCCGACGCTGCGGCGACCGCCCGCGCCCTCGCCGCGATCGAGCGCCTGGCGCCGACCTCCGACCCACCGCGCGGTCTCGTGCACGGCGACCTCGGCGGCGCGAACCTGATCGTGGACGGCGTGCAAGTCACCGGCGTCATCGACTGGGACCGCGCCCTGATCGGCGATCCTGCCTACGACGCCGCCAACCTCTGCTTCTGGAACGAAGCGCGCTTGGCCCCCGTCCGCGCCGCACTCGCCGAGCGCCACGCGGGCGATGCGCTCTGGCGACGCAAGGTCCTCGGCTACCAGCTGCGCCTCGCCGTCGAGGAGATCCACGACGTCGTCGCCCTCGACGCCCCCGTCGACCTGCCCTGGCTCCTCGCCCGCCTACGCGAGCTAGCGCCGGGGTAAGACGGCCGAAGGACCTATCGGCGCAGCGTCTTGTCGAAGAAGGCGATCGCTTCGCCGGTCACGCGGTCGTGGGCGGCGTCGCGCGAAACGCCCGGCCTTTCCGAGCAGTACGCCGCGGGCAGCACCGCGCTGCCCGGGCCGCAGTCGGGCAGGAAGGTGTAGTGGCCGACGCCTGGCAGCACGTCGATGGTCGCGCCCGGCACGAGCTTGGCGGCCAGTTCGCCGTTGGTGGCCGGCGGCGCGACGGTGTCGCTGTCCCCGAGCGCGATCGCGACCGGCTTCTTGATCTTCCGCAGGCTGTCGAAGTCGATCGCCTGGATCACGGCCGGCGCGATCGTGAAGGCGGCCTTCACCCGCGGATCGGCCAGATCGGCCTTGCGGTCGGCGTCCACCGTCGCCATGCCGGGCTCGGCCAGCACGCCCGCCTGCTTGCGCATATCGACCGGGTACTCGATCTGCGGGTCGCAGATCGCGTCGCGCTTGGGGCCGTTGCAGAACGCCAGGAACTGGTCGAAGTCCGGCCGCGCGCCCAGCTCCAGCAGCGAGGTGAAGCCGCCCAGCGAGAAGCCGGCGACGCCGATCCGGTCCTTGTCGATGTGCGCCGCCAGCGCCGGGTCGGCCAGCACCTTGTCCAGCGCCGCCTGCAGGTCGCGCGGTCGCTCCCAGGGCGCATAGGCGCCTTCCGCGGTGACGCCCTCGACCCCGTTGGTGCCCGGATGGTCGACGGCCACGACCACGTAGCCGACCCGCGCCAGCGCCGTGCCGAACCAGGCCATCGAGCGCGCCGAGCCGCCGAACCCGTGCGAGACCAGCACTAGCGCCCGGCGCTTGTCGTCCGCGAACGGCGCGTCCGCCGCTACTGAGCCCGTAACGAAGAGCGGTCGGCCCGGCGGTCCGACGTCGAGCGACGTCCCCTCCTTCGCCGTCGACGGGTACCAGAGCGTGATCCGGATCGTCCCGTCGCCATGGTTGCGCGCGGCGGCGCTGGCGGTGGCCGTCTTCAGATGCCGCTCACCGGCGGTGAAGGCCGCGGCGCTGGCCGCACCGGCGACGAGGAGCGCCACGCAAAAGGTGGCGGCGAGGAGTCTTGCGTGCATCGCGCACCTCTAGCGCGCATCGTCGGAACGGGCTTGACCGAAATTGCGCTATTGACCGCAGCTCGCGAGGGTGGCTCGGCATGGCTGCGGGTAGCGATTGGAAATCAGGCCGCAGCGGCGTTAGTCTCACACGTCAGGGGCGGCGGATCTTTGGTTAGGCGCAAGGGAGGACAACAGATGCGCGCAAGGTTCATGGGCTGGGCCGCCGCGGCGGTGCTGCTGGCGGCGGCGCCGGCGTTCGCAGAGACGCTGCATTTCGGCACGTCGTTGAAGGGCTCGGACGAGGTTCCGGCCAACACCACCAAGGGGACCGGCAAGGTCACCGCCACGCTCGACACGGCGACCAAGGCGTTCTCGTACCACGTGACCTACAAGGGCCTGACCGGGCCGGCGACCATGGCCCACTTCCACGGGCCGGCCGCGGCGGGCGCCAACGCCCCGCCGGTGGTGCCGGTGCCGTCCGGCTCGCTCGCCAACCCGATGACCGGCAAGGCGACGCTGACCGACGCCCAGATCGCCGACCTCAAGGACGGCAAGTGGTACTTCAACATCCACACGGCTGCGAACCCCGGCGGCGAGATCCGCGGCCAGATGGAGCACCAGTAGCCACACCTTCCCCCGGCTTGCGGGGAAGGAACATCCGCTAAACCGCACCCTCGGCGATAAGGCTGCGGGCGCAGTCGAGCACGGTCTCCTCCAGCGGGCGCGGCTTCCAGCCGAGCACGGACTGCGCCTTGGCGGAGGTAAAGTCGTGCCTGCGCCCGAGGTCCGGCACGATCGAGCCGAGATCGCGGTCGAACAGGCCCGCCAGGCGGATGACCAGGTCCGGCGCCTTGCGGGTCGGGATGCGGCGCGCCTGCTCGGGCCCGAGCTGCTCGCGCAGCAGCGCGGCGAGGTCGGCCATCCAGCCCCAGACCCCGGCGGCGATGAAGCGCTGCCCGGCCGCCTCGGCGGGAAGCGCCACCGTCTTCGGCAAAGAGGGCGTGGCCGCCGGCGTCACCTGCGCCTGGTCGTTCTAGCGGCCGTCCGCGCCGCGGGCGCCAATCGTCGGAGCAAGCGCCATGACGTCGATCGAATACCGGCTCGAGCTCTGCGACACGTCCGGCCAGCATCGGCCCGTCGCCATTCTCACGGCCGCCAGCCCGTTCATGCCGGTCGCGGTCGGCGACCGCTTCGACGACGAAGGCTGGCCGAGGCTCGACGCCAACGATCCTCGCGGCACGCCGGCAGACCCGCGCCGCTACACGGTTCACTCGGTCAAGCACGTCGTGACCGACGAAGGCGATCGCATCGTCGCCAGGTACTGCCTCAACCTGGCCCCCTTCGACGGCGATCGATCGCCGGCCTGGGGCGCGGACGACCCGATCCCCGCCTAGGCGAGCGGGACCCTGATCTCCGTCTCCAGGTCAGCCGGCGCAGTGGTGTGCGGGTCGTTGAAGTAGACCTCGACGATCGGCCCCTCGCCGCGCTGGCCGCCGCCGGCCTCCAGCCAGGCGAAGAGCGCGGCGTAGGCCTGATTGAGCTGCGACAGTGGGCCGTCGAGCTTCAGCACGGCGTAGCGGCCGCCGGGCAGCTCGCTCACCTGCACGACGTCGTCGGCCTGGGCCTGCGGCGGCACGGTGATCGCCGCCCAGCTACGCAACTCGGCCGCCGGCTTCGCGTTCGCATCGTCGAGGTAGACCGCCACGCCCACCGCCGGTGGGCCGATCAGGCCGCGCGGCGCAGCCCAGGCGTAGAGCCGCTCGAACGTCCGGTTGATCGAATGGTGCGAGCCCACGTGCGTGAGGTAGGCGATGCGCATCGGCTCGCGTTCGGCGACTTCGATCCGCATGGCGACCTCCCGGGTCTTGGTCCGCGCGCGGCTGGGCGGCGCGCCGTAGGCGGCGGCGAACGCGCGGCTGAAGGCGGCGAGCGAGCCGTAGCCGGCGCGGCGCGCCACCATCGCCAGCGGCCGCGTTGTGGTCGCCAGCTCGAGCGCCGCCCGGCCGAGCCGCAACCGCGTCAGCGTGCCGGCCGCCGTCTCCCGCCACGCCGTGCGATAGACGCGGTGGAAGTGGTAGGGCGAAAGGCACGCCACCGCCGCCAGCCGCTCCAGGTCCAGCGGCGCGTCGAGGTGCGCGGCGATATGGGCCGCCACCCGGGCGAGGCGCCGGGCCTGCAACGCGGGTGTCGCCGAGCGAGCCATGCCAGGGAGCTTAGCCGCGATCGCTTGATCGAGGTTGCGCTTTTGCGCCGCCCCTGTGGCGCCTCAGCGCGGGCTCGTCCGCGGCGCGCCCCAGACCAGGTCGGTCACCACGTTCAGCGCCATCATGCCGCTCAAATCGGCGTGCGGGGTCAACAGCGCCGCCAGGTCTGCATCGAAGGCCCGCGCCAGCTCGGCCCCCATCGTCTCGCGCGGCCAGCCGACCCGCGCGTGGCAGCTGGCGATGAAGTCGGCGACGCTCTGGCGCAAGGCGAACGCGAAGCGGGCGCGGCCGGCGACGTCGATCCAGGCCTCGTTCGGCGCGGACGGCTGCGGCGGGGGCGGCGGATCGCGCCACGCGTCCGGTACCTCGCGGCCCACCGTGGGCATCCAGCGCTCCAGGAACGCCAGCCAGGCGTCGATCCCGCACGGCGGCGGCGGGCGCGGGAAGGTCGCGTCGTTGCCCAGCGCCGCGAAGATCCCCGTCAGCCGCGCCAGCTTCGGAAAGACGATGGCCGGATCGACCCAGTGGATCGACGAGCCGGCGACCACCAGGTCGAACCGCGTCGGCGCTTCGAAGTCCTCGGCGCGGGCGCAGACCCAGCGGACGTTGGCCGGCCCGCCCATGGCGCGCGCCGCGGCGATCATCCCCTCGGAAGGATCGAGCGCCGTCACCTCGGCGAAGTGCGCCGCCAGTTCGCGCGCCACCGGCCCCGGCCCGCAGCCAATGTCGAGCGCCCGCGTTCGCCCCGGAACCGCCGCCAGCAGCGCCGCATAGGCGGCCGGCGCGTAGGGCTGGCGCGCGTAGTAGCTGGCGACCACGTCGGGTTGCGTGAAGATAGCGGCGCCGGCGAGGCGGGCGGCAGTGGCGGCGTCGGGATCGGACATCGGATTGGCTCTCCGCTTCGTTGACGCCCGAGCCTGCCGGGATAGGCTCGCGCCTGGTACTCGCTTTCGAGGCAGGGCGCGGATGGCGGCGAAAGATCAGCGGATAGAGCGCCGGCGGCCCCGGCAGGCGCGCTCGCAAGCGACCTGGGAGGCCATCCTGGAGGCTGCGTCTCAGATTCTGGAGCGGCGCGGGCTGGCCGCGCTCAACACCAACGCGGTGGCCGAGCGCGCCGGCGTCAGCATCGGCACCCTCTACCAGTACTTCGCCGACAAGCGAGCGATCCTGGTGGCGGCCGCCCAGCGCGAGCTCGCCGCCGACCCGGCCGGCGACAGCCACCGCCGCCGCGCGCTGATCGAGGCGCTGATCGCCATGCTGCAGACGCTGGGCGGGCTCGGCGGCGCGGCCGCTGGCGGCGGCTCGACGCGGACGCCGCAGCCGCCTCGAAGGCCGCGTGGCGAAAGCTGGGAGCGGCGCTTGCTTGACCTCGCGCACGGCTGGGTAGTGGGGGTGCTGGCGCCGCCGCCCGCGCTGCGCCCGATCCCAATTCAGCGCCGCGCGCACGTCCAAGGAGACCGCCGATGATCACCCTCTACGACCACCCGCTGTCGCCCTACGCCCAGAAGGTGCGGATCTCGCTGCGCGAGAAGAAGATCCCGTTCCGGCTCGCCCTGCCCGGCGGCCTGGGCGCTGGCGGCGCGGCCGGCGAGTTCGCCGAGGCCAACCCCCGCGCCGAGGTGCCGACGCTGATCGACGGCGATGTGCGGATTTTCGATTCCACCATCATCCTCGAATACCTCGAGGACGCCCATCCGGCCCCGGCCATGCTGCCCGCCGGCGCCGCCGAGCGCGCCCGCGTGCGGATGATCGAGGAGGTGATGGACACCCACTACGAGGCGATCAACTGGGCGCTGGGCGAGATCAACTGGTTCCGCCGGGCCGAGGGCGACTTCGCCGAGCAGCTGAAAGCCACCGCCGCGCGCCAGACGCAGGGCTTCCTCGCCTGGCTCGAGCGCCAGCTCGGCGATCGCGAATGGTTCAATGGCGACAGCTTCGGCTGGGGCGACCTCAGCGTCGTCCCCTACGTCGCCGCCTCCGCCGGCATGGGCAACCGCCCGCCCGAGGGCGGCAAGCTGGCGGCCTGGCTGGGCCGCGCGCTCGCCCGTCCGTCGGTCGCCGAGACCAACGGCGAGGCGGTGAACTTCAGCACCGCCGACTCCGGCGTCGCCGAGGCGGTGTCCGCCGGCCTCTTCAAGCGCGAATACCGCGACCACCGGCTCGAGTGGATGATGAAGTCGGGCGGCGTCGACATCGTGTTGAAGGGCCTGGAAGCCGGCAACATCCGCTTCACCGCCGACTTTTCGTGAGGTTGCTGCGCCTCGGCGGCCTCGCGCTAAGCGCCCTCGCGCTCGCCTTGCTTGCCCTCGCCGCCGACAGCGCCGCAGCGGCGCGCGCCCGCAACCCGGCGCCGGTGCGCAAGGCCGGCTACTGGAACGTGTCGGTCACCACCAACCGCTCCCCCGCGCCGCGAACGCGGCGCGTTTGCGTTGGCGCGCCGCTCTTTCGTCCGCGCGCGGCCAACTGCGCCACCTACAGCGTGGCGCGGATCAAGGATGCGTGGGTGCTGGACATGGACTGCCGCTCGCCGCGGGGCGCGCGCATGCTCCTGCACAGCGTCACGACGGGGAACCTGGCCGCGAAGTACCAGACCTCGGCCAGCGTCCAGGTCTCAGGCGCCTTGGACCCGGCGCGCAATGGCCGCCGCGCGATCAACGTCTCGTGGAGCTACCTGGGCGCCTGTCCGAAAGGCGCTGCTCCAAGCGCCGTCCCGGTCGACTGAGGCGCGCGACGGGCCGCGCCCGAGGCTAGGCTCGCTCCGGCCGTGGCGGCACCGCGGCCACCAGGTCGACGCCGCGCCAGACTTGCAGGATGTACGGATGGCTGTGCCGGGTCGCGTGGGTGACGGCCGTGTCGTCGTCAGGCTGGTCGACCGAGCTCTCCGCGACAGGCTCGCCGTCGGCATTGTGAAAGACGATCTTGTACGCAGCCATGGGACCCCCCCTCCCCTATGTCACAACCCCACTCTTGGGTATCATCGCTCACCCGAATTGAGAACTGCTTAAGTTGACAGCCACGTTAGAACTCGACCGGCCCAGGCGTCGCTGCATACGGCGACGCTCGTCGGCCGCACAATAAGGTGAATTCCGAGTCCCGACCGGCACAGTTGGCGGACAGACCTGGCGCGTCGCGCGACCCTCAAGTATTCGCTCGCAACACCGCGGGTGTCGAGGCGACCGGCGCGCCGCGCGCCTCGCGAGGCCATCCCGACAGTGTCGGCCTGACCTCGCGACAGCCTTGCATACCGCGGCGGCCAGCGCCCAAGATTGACGCACCCAGGAAGATAAGACCCGCGGAGACCGCCATGCCAAAGGCGAAGAACGGCGCCGTCGAGCTCTACTACGAGACGTTCGGCGATCCGGCGCACGAGGCCGTGCTGCTGATCAACGGCCTCGGCTCGCAGCTGACGCGCTGGCCCGAGCCGTTCTGCCAGCTGCTGGTCGGCAAGGGCCTCTTCGCCATCCGCTTCGACAACCGCGACGTCGGCCTCTCCTCCTGGCTCGACGGCCAGAGCTACGACACCGACGACATGGCCGCAGACTGCGCCGCCGTGCTGGACGCGGTGGGCAAGCCGCAAGCCCACATCGCCGGCGTCTCGATGGGCGGCATGATCGCCCAGGTGTTCGCCGCCAACTACCCGGAGCGCACCTTCTCGCTGACGTCGATCATGTCGTCGTCCGGCAATCCCGATCTGCCGCCGGCGACGCCCGAGGCCTGGGCGGTGCTGATCGAGCCCGCGGCCGACCCTGCCGACGAGGAAGCGTTCATCGCCAAGGGCGTCAGGAGCGCCCGCATCATCGGCAGCCCGGCCTATCCGTGGGACGAGGATTTCATCCGTAATCGGGTCATCAGCGAGGCCCGTCGCGCCTTCAACCCGGCCGGCGTCGGCCGCCAGATGGCGGCGGTGCGCGCCGGCGGCGATCGCCGCCCGAAGCTCGCGAAGATCACCGCGCCCGCCATCGTGCTGCACGGCGCCGACGATCCGCTGGTGCCGCTGGCGGCCGGCCGCGACACCGCCGACAACATCAAGGGCGCCGAGCTGGTGGTGATCCCCGGCATGGGCCACGACCTGCCGCCCGGCCTCTACCAGACCTTTGCCGACACCATCTGGCGCGCCGTCGAGCGGTCTCGCTCGCGCGCGCCCGCCAACGCCTGAAGAGGAGTTCCGCCATGGCCGACGACGCGCCGAAGTTCATCACCCGGCTGCTGCCCGAGGACGAGTACACCCACACCCCCGAGGCGGCGGCGAACTACAACGAAAGCATGTACTTCAACGTCTTCGATCCGAAGACCAAGGTCGGCGGGTGGTTCCGGCTGGGCAACCGGCCGAACGAGCACTACGCCGAGATGACCGTCTGCCTCTACCTGCCGGGTGGCCGGGTGGCGTTCATGTTCCGCCGCGCCGACATCAAGGACAATTCCGAGATGAACGCCGGCGGCCTGAAGATCGAGGTGGTCGAGCCGTTCAAGCGCCTGAAGCTCACCTTCGACGGCAAGCTTTGCCTCTTGGAGCGGCCGTTCGAGATGGCCGACCCGTCGACCGCCTTCCGCAACAATCCGCACGTGCCCTGCAAGGTCGAGCTCGACTACGAGGGCGTCAGCCCGATGATGGGCGGCGAGACCGTGCGCGCCGACGGCAAACCGCGCGAGCTCGATCCCGAGAAATCCTTCGCCCGCGCCCACTACGAGCAGCACGTGGCGGCCAAGGGGACGTTCACGGTCGGCGAGGAGTCGTTCCCGATCGACGGCTTCGGCCTGCGCGACAAGTCGTGGGGTCCGCGCCACTGGTCGGCGATCAACTGGTACCGCTGGTGTCCGCTGAACTTCGGCCGCGACTTCGGCATGATGCTGTCGGTGATCGCCGGCGAGGACGGCAAGCCGCGCCAGGGCGGCGTCGTCTTTCGCGACGGCATCCACGACCCGATCACCGAGTGCGTGCTGGACACCGACTGGGACGAGAACGGCTACCAGACCGGCCTGCGCGCCAAGGTGAAGACCAAGGGCGGCAAGGCCTACGACGTCGACGGCAAGGTGATTTCGCTGATCCCGCTGCGGAACCGGCGCAAGACGCCCGACGGCGAGGACCTGCAGACCCGCATCACCGAGGGCTTCACCGAGTATCGCTGCGCGGGCCAGGTCGGCTACGGCCTCTCCGAATACCTCGACCAGATCAAGGGCGGCCGGCCGAGCGGCATGGGAGCTGAGTAAGTTGGCCGACGAGCCTTACAAGACCTGGCAGTGCGGGACCTGCGGCTTCATCTACGACGAGGCCGAGGGCCTGCCTGCGGAAGGCTTCCCGCCCGGCACGCGCTGGGCCGACATCCCCGACAGCTGGAACTGCCCCGACTGCGGCATGTCGAAGTCCCAGTTCGACATGGAAGTCATCGCCTAGGGTGCACGGGCCCACCGCTTTCGGCGTTGCGCGGGCGGCCGCAACCGTCGCATCGCCCCCCGCATCAGGCAGGCAGGGCGGCGGCTTCCAGGCGCTCGCTCTCGGCCCAGAGCCTGGACGCGGCCGCATCGTCCTGGGCGGCGCGGCTCGGCGTGTCGGGCTTGCACTTGTAGAAGTAGAGTCCGCTCACCGACGCGACCTCGGGCGAGGACGCCAGATAGATGATCGTCTCGGCCCCTTTCTGGGGGCTGATCGCGCCGAGTTTCGCCACGGGCATCAGCGCCTGCAGCAGGCCGCCGGACCGGTCGCCGAACCGCGTGGCGACGAAGCCGGGGTGCAGGCAGTTCGCCGTGACGCCGCTGCCTTGCAGACGACGGGCAAGCTCGCGCGTGAAGAGGATGTTGCAGAGCTTTGATCGCCCGTAGACCTGGAAGCCCGAATAGGCGCGCTCCGACTGAAGGTCGTTGAAATCGAGCGCCGCGCCGCGGTGCGCGCCGGACGCGGTGTTGACGATGCGCGCTGCCCCCGACTCGAGCAGCGTCCGCTTCAGTCCTTCGGTCAGCACGAAATAGGCCATGTGGTTGACGGCGAAGGTCATCTCCAGGCCGTCCGGCGACAGGCGCCGTTGGTTGAACAGCGCACCGGCGTTGTTGATCAGCACGTCGATGCGCGGCTCGGCCGCGGCGATCTCCGCGGCGACCCGGCGCGTCTCTGCGATGCTGGCCAGATCGGCATAGACCGCGCGATGGGCGACGCCGGGCCCGGCGCCGTTCACGTCCGCCAGGGCGCGTGCGGCGCGCGCCGGGTCCCGCGCGATCAGGATGATCCTCGCGCCCTGCCGCGCCAGCTCGACCGCCGCCACCTGGCCGATCCCGGACGTCCCGCCCGTGAGAACGACGACCTTGCCATCCATCGTGCTTCTCCCAACGCCGCTGAACCGAGACGGAAGCGTCGCGCCTTTTAGCGGCCCGTCGCTTCGGTCGCCGCCTCCATCGCCACCTCCAGGCCCTCGGCCAGGGCGCCTTGGTCTTGGGCGCCCTGGTCCTCGCCGGCTGTCACGTGCGCAGCGGCGCGGCGACGCTCCAGCTGCTCGAGCGTCCGCTGGTGGGTTTCGCGGGTGATCCGCAGGAAGAAGCCGAGGCAGAAAGGAATGGCGTAGAGGACCGGCACGAGCACCCCGGCGACGAGGGCCAGGCGCATGACCAGCGGCTGATCGACCGAGCGCGGGTCGACGCGCGCCGGCCAATGCACCACCTCCTGCAGCAGGAAGCCGGCGACCACGGTCCCGAGGCCCGCCGTGGCTTTGCCGGAGAAGGACAACGCGGCGGCGAACAGGCCCTCTTGCCGCCGGCCGGTCGCCAGCTCCTGCACGTCGATGGTGTCGGCCAGCATGGAGACGAACATGATGCCGAGGAAGACGCCGAGCCCGGCCCGGATGGTCTCGTTGCCGATCAGCAGCATGAGCAGCAGGCCGGAGCCGTTCGGCGGCATCAGGTGGAGCAGGCGCAGGCTGGTCACGCCCATCCCGAAGATCACGATCAACGCAAAGCTGGTCAGCAGCACGCTGCGCTTGTCGAACAGGCGGCCGACGACGTTCAGCGAGGCGAAGGCGACCACCGCGCCGATGATCGTGAGGCTGAACCACTGCAGCTGGGCCGACGTCAGGCCCCAGAAGTAGGTCCCCATGTAGATGCCGAGCGTGCCGGTCGTGCCGTCCACGGCCGCGTACAGCAAGGCGCCGCAAAACAGGATCAGGAAGTCGCGGTTGGCGCGGGTGGAGGCGATGTCGCGCCAGACCTGGGCGAGCGAGAAGCGCGGCGTCGGGTTCGTCGGCTGCAGCAGGTAGGGGATTTCGCGGCGCGTCAGCTCGGTGGTCGCAAGGATGGCCGCGACCGTCGCAAGGGCGACCACCGGTCCGAAGAGATGGTAGCCGGCGGGATTGAGCTGCCCGACCGGATGCGCGCGGGTGTTCGGGAAGATGAGGGCGTAGGTGGCGAAGGTGAACGCGGTGGGGATCACCCACCCGACGATGTAGCGCCAGGTGACGATGGTCGTGCGCTCGACATAGTCGTCGGTGAACTCGGCGAACAGCGCGGTCCACGGCACCACGAACAGGCTCATCGAGATGTTGGTCAGGATGACCGTCGCGAAGAGCCAGGCGTACAGGCCCGCGCCAGCCACAGCGTGCGGCGGCGAGAAGACCAGGAACAGGCCAAGGCCGATCGGTGCGGCCGACAGGTACATCAGGAGATGCCGGCGCCCCAGCGGCGTCCTCAGTCCGTCGGAGAACGAGCCGATCAGGGGGTCGAAGGCCGCGTCGATGGTCAGCGCGGCGGCCAGGCACAGCGACACGTAAAACGCGTTCGCGCCGAGGACCTGGTTGTAGAACAGGAGCACGAAGGTTCCGAAGGCGAAGTTCTTGAGCGACTCCGGCACCGCCCCGATCGCCTGGAAGATCTTGGTGGCGAGGCTGACTTTGCCGACGCGCTGCTTGGCGCGCTTGTAGGTCTCGGCGGTCGAACTCAAGCGGCGCTCCTCCAGGCCGGGCTGACCGGACGAGCATGGCGGAAGCCGCGGGCCGGCGTCACTCGAATAATGGTCTTGCCCTCCCCTAGCGTCGCGCGGCCAATGTCGCGCGGAACCAAAGGGATCCTCGCCATGAACGACCGCGTCACCATCGACATCCAGGACGGCGTCGCCGACGTGCGGCTGAACCGGGCCGACAAGATGAACGCCCTCGACAACGCCATGTTCGAGGGCCTGGTCGGCGCCGGCGAGCGGCTGATGGCCGAGAAGGGCGTGCGCGCCGTGGTGCTGTCCGGCGAGGGCCGCGCGTTCTGCGCCGGCCTCGACATGGGCAACTTCGGCCGCATGGCCGAAGGGCCGCGCGCCCAGTCGACGGTGGCGGGCAACGACGCCGGCCTCGGCGCGCGCAGCCACGGCGTCGCCAACCGCGCCCAGTACGCCTGCTGGGTCTGGCGCGAGCTGCCGGTCCCAGTGATCGCGGCGGTGCACGGCGTGGCGTTCGGCGGCGGCTTCCAGGTCGCGCTCGGCGCCGACATGCGCTACGTCGCGCCGAACGCGAAGATGGCGGTGATGGAGATCAAGTGGGGACTGGTCCCCGACATGGCCGGCACCCAGTTGATGCGCCACCTGGCGCGCGAGGACATCGTCCGTGAGCTGACCTACACCGGCCGCATCTTCTCCGGCGAAGAGGCGTATGCGTACGGTTTCGCCACCCGTGTCTGCGCCGACCCGCGCGCCGAGGCGCTGGCCACCGCCCGCGAGATCGCGTCCAAGAGCCCCGACGCCATCCGCGCCGCCAAGCGCATCCTCAACGCCGCGGTGCTGGTCGACCCGCAGACCGGCCTCACCCAGGAGTCGGTCGAGCAGGGCCACCTGATCGGCTCGCCCAACCAGGTCGAGGCGGTGATGTCCAACCTGCAGAAGCGCGCGCCGGCCTACGCCGACCCGGGCTGAGCCTTCGCCGCGCGCTTCTCCGCAAGAGCGTCGACCGGGGCGCGCGCTGGCGCGCGGTCCACCGGAGTTTCCCCCTGCGCGGGCTCTGATATCATCGTCGCAAACGAAGCCAGCGGGAGACGCGCCATGCCGTACGTCGAGGGGCGGATCATTCACGACGCCGACAGCCACCTGATGGAGCTGCCGGACTGCCTGGACGACTATTTCGACCGGGCGATGCTGGCCCGCTACCACGCCCTGCCGATCTTCCGCCATAAGCAGAAGCCGGATGGCTGGGCCGACAAGGCCCGCGCCCAGCACGACGACCCGGAGTTCCGCGCCGGCGCCGAGGCCAACATCCTCTTGCGCAAGAACCAGTCGGCGCTCGGCGCCTTCCGCCGCGAAGACCGGCCGAAGGCGATCGACTACCTGGGCTTTGCCAGCCAGCTGGTGTTCACCACCCACTGCCTCGGCAACTTCCAGCTCGAGTACGGCGATGACGTGGATCTCGCCTACGCCGCCGCCACCGCGCACAACCGCATGATGACCGACTTCTGCGCGGTCGACCGCCGCCTGCTGGCCACCGGCTACGTGCCGCTGATGAGCCTCGAGCGCGCCGCCGGCGCCGCGAAGGAGGCGATCGAACTGGGCGCCAAGGCCCTTCTGATCCCATCGCGCTGCCCGAAGGGCCATTCGCCCAGCCACATTGCCTTCGATGCGGTGTGGGCGCAGGCGCAGGAGGCCGGCCTGCCGATCCTGTTCCACGTCGGCGGCGAGGAGAAGCTGAACCCCGACTATTTCGAGAACGGCCTGCCGCGCGTGAAGGACTTCCACGGCGGCGAGGAGAACTTCACCTCGGTCAGCTTCATGCCGATCCCGCACTCGGTGATGCAGACCCTGGCCGCGCTGATCATCGACGGCGTCATGGACCGCTTCCCGCGCCTGAAGTTCGGCGCGATCGAGCTGGGCGCCTCGTGGGCGCCGAGCTGGATGCGGTTCATGGATTCGGCCGCCGCCGCGTTCGTGAAGAACGAGGAGCGGCTGCACAAGCTCTCGGCCAAGCCCAGCGAGATCGCCCGGCGGCAGGTGCGCGTCACCCCCTACCCGCACGAGGACACCGGCTGGATCATCAGGAACTCGGGCGAGGAGATGATGCTGTTCTCGTCCGACTTCCCGCACGTGGAGGGCGGGCGCAACCCGCTGAAGCGGTTCAACGACGCGCTCGCGGGCTGCAGCGCGCGCGAGGTCGAGCGCTTCTACTGCGACAACTTCATCGATCTCCTGGGCGAGGGCCTGGCGCCCGACCTGCGCCGGCCCAAGCACCTGATCGCCGCGTGAGCCGAGCCGTCGAGCCCGGTCCGCCGCTCAGCAGCCTCGGCGGCCAGGCGGCGGTCCGGGCGGCGATCATCTTCCTGGCCGTGGTCGCGGCCGGGGCGCTGGTGCGCATCTTCAAGGACATCCTCGCCCCGCTGGTGGTGGCGACCTTCCTGCTGCTTCTCATCGACGCCCTGTCGCGCGACCTCGACAGCCGCTTCCCGAAGCTGCCGCGGCTGGCCCGCGCCATCGGCTCCGGCGTACTGATCGTGGCCGGGTTCGCGGCGGTGATCCTGCTGCTGGTCTTCCAGGGTCCGAACTTCGCCATCGAGATGCGCGGGGTCGAGCCGCGCCTGAACCTGGTGATCGGCATGATCATGCACATGCTCGGCCAGGCGTCGTTCACGCTGCACGACATCTTCGGCCACGCCGACCCGGCGTCCGAGTTCGGCCACGCCTTCGCCGCCGCGCGCGGCGCCATCACCTTCGCCGGCCTGGTGATGATCTTCCTGGGCTTCCTGCTCGCCTCGCGCGCCGCCTTCTCGTCGAAGCTCGACCGCCTCTACCAGTCCCAGCACCACCGCCAACAGGCCAGGCGCGTCTTCGAGTCGATCCGCAATGCGGTCGAGGACTACGTGCGGCTCGTCACCTTCAAGGCGCTCTTCATCGCCATCATCGCGTTCGGCGTGATGCTGGCGCTGGGCGTCGAGTCGGCGCTGTTCGTCGCCTTCCTGGTGTTCCTGTCGGCCTTCGTGCCGATCGTCGGCGCGTTCGCCGGCGCGGTGATCCCGGCGCTGGTGGCGCTGGCGCAGTTCGGCGACGTCACCAAGCCGGCGATCATCCTGGGCGGCCTCGGCGTCGCGGTGTTCGTGATCGACAACATCCTGATGCCGCAGCTGCAGGGCGACGAGCTCAACATCGATCCGCTGCTGGTGCTGGTCTCGATCGGCGTCTGGGGCCTCCTGCTCGGCCCCACCGGCGCGCTGCTCTCGACGCCGCTCACCGTGACCGTGATGGCGATCGCCGCCGAGTTCGACGGCGCGCGCTGGCTGGCGGTGCTGATCTCCAGGGACGGCCAGCCGATCAAGGACGCGAGGTAGCCGATGCGGGGCGGTCTCGCCGCGGCGGTCGTCGCAGCGGGCCTCGCCGCCGCCGCGCCCGCCGGCTCGCTCGCTCCGCCGCCTTCCGCTCTTGGGCCGCCGTCGTCCCTCTACGCCGCGCTCGGCCGCTTCGCCGCCCCGGCAACGGTGCTGGCGGCGCCGGACACGGTGGCCGGCCACGCCTACCTCGAGGCCATGCGCCACTACGCCCGCGGCGAGGCT
>DATNEH010000019.1:0-6105 GCA_035553015.1 Caulobacteraceae bacterium
CGAGCGCCTCGCCCGCGCCGCCGAGCTGCTGGCGGCCGAGCGGCTCTGATCTGCGAACCAGAGGGTCCGCCAGGATGAACGGCGGCCGACCGCCGAGTTCAGCCCTGGCTCAGCGCCGAGCGCCCACCCTTGCGCTATCGAGACCGGAATGCCGGCTCGCCACGACAAGGAGTTCCTCATGAACCGCTTTCTGAAGCCCGTGCTGGCCGCTGGTACGCTGCTGACGCTTGCCGTCCCGGCGCTGGCCTCGGCCCAGTCCTATGACGGCGGCCGCGTCCACTACGGCGACCGCGCCTACTACGGCGACCGCGGCGACTACGCCGACCGCGGCGACTACGCCCGCAGCTACCAAGGCGACTACGGGCGCGACGACCGTCATGGCGGGTGGCGGCGCGACTTCGGCTACCGCCACGACTGGCGCGCCCGCTACTGGGGCCATCGCCACTATCGGCGGGACGATTGGCGCGGCGCCGGCTGGCGCTGAGCCTGGCGAGGCGCCGCCCCCGGACCTGTTGGGGCGGCGCCTCGACTCACACCCCCTAGGCCGTCGGGTCCTCGCCGACCTGCACCAGCATCTTGCCGAAGTTATCGCCGCGCAGCATCTCGGCGAAGGCGGTCGGGATGGTCTCAAGTCCCTGGCGTATGTCTTCGCGGTACTTGATCTTTCCGGCCCTCACCAGCGGCGCGACGTAGGCCAGCATCTCGTCGTGATGCGCCGCCGCGAAGTCGCCGACGAAGAGGTTCTTGATGACGACGCCGCGCTCTTTGATCACCGGCGCCGCCCGCTCCATCAGCGCCGCGCGGCTGTCGGCGCCCTCGTCGTCGCCATAGTGGGCGATGAGGCCGCAGATCGTCATCCGCGCGCCCGGGTTGAACAGCGGCAGCACCGCCTCGAACACCGCCCCGCCGACGTTCTCGAAGTAGACGTCGATCCCTTTCGGACAGGCCGCGGCGAGGTCGGCCGGGAAGGTCGGCGACAGGTGCGAGACGCAGGCGTCGTAACCGAGCTCGTCCACCACGAACCGGCACTTCGCCTCACGTCCGGCGATCCCGACCACCCGCGCGCCGCGCTGCCTGGCCAGCTGCCCGGCGATCTGCCCGACGCCGCCGGATGCGGCTGAGACCACCACTGTCTCGCCGGGCTTGGGGTCGGCCATCAGGTCCATGCCGGCGTACGCGGTCAGCCCCAGCATGCCGAGCACGCCCACGGCTTGCGAGATGCGGCCCAGCGTCGGGTCGAGCTTGCGCGGGACCATGTAGGCCGGCCGCCAGACCCCCTCGCCCATCAGCGCGTACTGGGTCCAGCCGTTGGTGTTGAACACGAGGTCGCCGGCTGCGAAGCCCGGCATGTTGCTCTCGATGATCTGCGAGACCGTGCGCGCATGGCAGGGCGAGCCGGCCGGCTCGGTGCGCCGCTTCTTGTAGCCCCACTGGTAGGGATCGAGCGACACGTAGATGGTCCGCGACAGCGCCTGGCCGGGGCCGGGCCTTGGGATCTCGCCCTCGTTCAGCACGAAGGTGTCCGTCTCCGGCCAGTTCGGCACGGGTCCGTCGGCCAAGGTCCAGTACCGGTTCGCGCCCGCCATGCGTCTCGCTCCTCGTCGCCCCAAGCTTCGGCACGATCTCTCTAGGCCGTCGGACCGCGTCGTGACTACTATCGTGGCGCGTTCGCGTCCGATGGAAGCCGCCCGCTCAACGAGGCCCGCGATGTTCGATCTCAGCCAGTTCATCGAAGCCTGCCAGCGCCTCGTGCGCGAGCCGCACGCGCCGCGCCTGGCGCTGGAGCTGATGCGTGAGGCGGTGACCGACGGGCCGGCCGTCGCCAGGGCGGTGACGCCGCTCGGCGCCGGCGCCAACGCGCTCGACGCGCCGCTGTTCCGCTCGCCCGAGCTGACCATCCTCAACGCCAGCCTGCGCCCGGGTTTCGTCAGCATCCCGCACGACCACGGCATGTGGGCGGTGATCGGCATCTACGACGGCGAGGAGGCCAACACCTTCTACCGCCGCGCCGGCGATGGCCTGGAGCCATCCAACCACCGAACCATCCACGCCGGCGAAGCCATCATCCTCGGCGAAGACGTTATCCACGCCATCGCGAACCCGCTGGATCGGCAGACCTTCGGCCTGCACGTCTACGGCGGCGACCTGGTGGCCGCGAAGCGCAGCATGTGGGACCCGACCGAGGGCCACGAGCACGCCTACGACATCCCGCAGTTCTTCCGCTGGAGCGGCGAGCTCGCCCGCTCGCGCAAGGCCGCCCGCGAGGCCGCTGCGAACTGACGCCGGCGCGTCGTCGGGCTGTCGGAAGCGCCGACCTTCATTCGTCCTCGGGACGCCGGGCGCTGGAGTCCGAGCGCCATGGGCGACACGGGAGGGCGACGAAGATGATGAAGTTCCGAGCACTGGTTGCGTGCCTGGCGCTGGCGACGGCCGGCGCCGCACGCGCGGCGACGCCCTACCCCGCCATGGCGCCGTTGGACCAGTACTTGATCGCCGACCGGGACGCCGAGATCGCGATGGCGCGCAGCGCCGCGCCGCCATCCGTCTCGGCCGACGCCGAGGTCCTGGTGCTGACCCCGCACGGCTACGTCTCGACCGGACCCGGCAGGAACGGCTTCGTCTGCCTGGTCGAGCGGGCCTGGTTCAGCGGTCTCGCCGACGACGGCTTCTGGAACCCGAAGCTGCGCGGCCCGGACTGTTACAATCGTCGGGCTGCGCGCTCGGTGCTGCCGACCTTCCTGACGCGCACCCAGTGGGTGCTGGCCGGCGCGTCGCAGCACGACATCCTCGAGCGCACCCACGCGGCGGTCGCCGCCGGGCGGATCGGGCCGCCCGAGGTGGGGTCGCTCAACTACATGCTGTCCAAGCAGGGCTACCTCGGCGACGCGGCCGGCGGCCCCTGGCATCCGCACATCATGTTCTACATGCCGCCTGAGTCCACCGCGAGTTGGGGCGCCAACCTGCCTGGCACGCAAGTGCTCGGGACCGACGCTGGCGTCGATCCCTACACGATGATCTACATCCCGGTGGCCAGGTGGTCCGACGGCTCGGCCGACGAAGCCGCCGGCGCCAGGCACGCGATGTGATCAGCCCGCCGCGCCAGTCTTCGCCGGTGCGCTCTCGACGATCAGCCAGCGGGCGATAAGGCCCAGCACCGAGGCGCCGAACAGGTACCAGGCGGGCGCCATATTGCTGCCGGTTACGTGGATCAGCCAGGTGATCACCAACTGGGTGGTGCCGCCGAAGGTGGCGATGGCGACGGCGTAGACGGTGGCGAACGCGCCGCCGCGGATGCGCTTGGGCAGGCTTTCGGCCAGCGCCGCATAGAAGGCGCCGGCGCCCATCGCGCCGACCACCGAGATCGCCGCGGTCCCCAGCGTCAGCGCCAGCACCGTGCGGCTGCCGGTGATCCAGGCGAACACCGGGATCAACATCACCAGGTTCGCCAGCGCCGGCCAGAACATCACCGGGCGGCGGCCGATCTTGTCGGAGAGCCAGCCGCCGAACAGGCCGCCCACCACCCCCATCAGGTTGCCGAGCGCCCCGGCGGCGAAGGCCGGGCCCGGCTTCATGTGCAGGGTGTGCTGCGCAAAGGTGGTCATGTAGTTGAAGACGTACGTGCTGATGGTGCCCGCGGCGAGCACCACGACCGCCAGGGCGAGGATGCGTGTGCTGCTGCGAACCAGCGCAGCCCGGCTAGGCTCGGCAGCGGCCGCCGGTCCGGTCGGTTCGGCCGACGGCGCGTGGGTCGGCTGGGCTTCCGGCGCGTGCAGCGTCTCGGGCAGCGTCTGCCGCAGCCACAGGCCGAACGGCAGCGTCACCGCGCCCAGCAGGAAGGCGATGCGCCAGCCGTAGGCGTCGAGCGCCGCCGGCGCCATCAGGTTCGAGAGCCCGAAGCCGACCAGACCGCCGACCGCCGCCGAGAGGCCCTGGCTCGCGCCCTGCCACGACACCGCGAGTCCACGCCGATGGGCCGGCGCGGCCTCCAGCAGGTAGGCCGTGGTCGGCCCGACCTCGCCGCCCAGCGAGAAGCCCTGCACCAGGCGCGCGGTGACCGCCAGGATCGGCGCGGCGATGCCGATCTGCGCATAGGGCGGGATCAGCGCCAGGCCGACGATCGCCAAGCCCATCAACACGAAGCTCAGCATCATCGCCGGCCGCCGCCCCGCCCGGTCGGCATAGGCGCCGATGATGAAACCGCCGATCGGCCGCGTCACGAACCCGGCCCCGAACGTCGCCAGCGACAGCATCAGGCTCGCGTACGCCGAGTGCGACGGAAAGAACGCGTGGCCGATCTGGATGGCGAAGAAGGTGTAGGTGACGAAGTCGTAGAACTCGAGCGCGTTGCCGATCGTCGCCCCCGCGACCGCGCGGCGGGCGAGCGCCGCCTCGTTGCGCGGCGCGGCAAACGTCGTCCCTTGGGCCAACACCTCTCCAGCCACGCCGGCTACCCCCGTTGAACGACGCGAAGCGCGCACTGAGACAGACGCGGAGCACATGAGCAATGGCTTGCGGCCAGAGGCGCCCCGCATCGAGCTCGACGCCTACCCATTCCCCCTCCGGTGTCATTCCGGAAGGCGCGAAGCGCTTGTCCGGCGTCTACCTGGCGCCGCCGTTGAAAGTAGGTCGAAGAAAGCGCACTGGCGCGAGCTTCCGGGATGGCGCCGGGTCTCGAGGGTGGCTCGGACTCAGGCCGCCAGCTTCAGGATCTCGACGATGTCGGCGGCGGCGCGGATCGGGCGGGGGTTGGAGCGCACGCCGCGGTCGGTCATCGTGTGCTCGGCGATCGCCTCGAACTGCGCAGGGTTCACGCCGACCGCGGAGAGCGTCGTCGGCAGGCCGAGCTCGCGGCAGAGCCCCTTCACCGCCTCGGCCGCCGTCGCGTTCGGCGACCCGATCAGCTGGGCCACCAGCTTGTCAGCGGCGTCGTTGGCGCCGGCATTCCAGGCGAGCACGGCCGGCAGCGCGATGCACGAGGTGATCCCGTGCGGCACGCCCAGCATGCCGCCCAGCGTGTGGCCGATCGCATGGCTGGCCCCCAGCCCCTGCCCGGCCGAGGCGCCGCTGATCGCCAGCCACATCCCGAGCTGGCACTGAAGCCGCGCATCGAGGTCGTCCGGCGCCGCCTTGGTGGCGCGCAGGCCGTCCGCCAGCAGCGTCAACCCCTCCTTGGCGAGCGCGTCCGCATACGGCGCGCGCGTAAGGCTGCACAGCGTCTCGACGCAGTGATCGACCGCCTTCATGCCGGTCGAGAACCAGAGCTCGGGTGGGGTCTGTCGGGTCATCTCCGGATCGAGGATCACCGCGCGCGGCACGTAGAGCGGATGGCCGTAGCCCTCCTTGGCGTGGCGGCGCGTGTCGGTGACGCCGCCGAACGGCGTGAACTCGGCCGCCGAGAGCGTGGTCGGGATGGCGATCATCCTCAGCGGATCGTCGCCCGGCGCAGGCGCCTTGGCGCCCTCGCGGACGCCGGCGCGATAGGGATCCAGCTCGTCGACGCTGGTCAGCCGGTTCCACACCGCCAGCTGCACCACCTTGCAGGCGTCGGTCACCGAACTGCCGCCCACGGCGACCAGGATGTCGGCGTTCGCCCGCCGCGCCTCGGCGGCCGCGGCGATCACCGTGTCGCGCGGCGAGTGCGCCGAGATCTCGCCGTAGAAGCCGGCGCAGCGCTCGCCTAAGGCCGCCGCGATCTCGCGCGCCAGTCCGTCCGGTCCGCTGAGCGAGCGCGTGGACACCACCAGCGCGCGGCGCCTGCCGTACGCGTCCAGCAGCTCGCCGAGCACCTGGCCCGCCGGCCGGCCGTAGACGACGCGGTCCAGCAAGGTCTGCCGATGAACGCCGCTCAGCATCGCCTCTCTCCCTTGCTCGCGTCCCGCGGCGCGCGCTGCCGGGGCTCAGGTCGCCCGCAGCGCCTCCGCCACCGGCATGCGCCCGGCCCGGACCGCCGGCAAGAGGCCGCCGACCAGCCCGATCGAGATCGCCGTCGCCGCGCCGATGATGGCGATCGGCCAGGTCACCGTGGCGGCGAAGATCACCCCGCCGGTGGTTATGCTGTGCCCGTTGAACGCGAAGAACGCGATCGCCAGCCCGATCAGCGCGCCC
>DATNEH010000020.1:0-13533 GCA_035553015.1 Caulobacteraceae bacterium
TTCCTCGAATCGCTCTGGGTAATGGTGCCAGATGTTCCTGAAATTGCGAGCAGCTCGATAGTTGAATAGCGCCAGTCGGGCGGCCTCTTTTTCGAACAGATTCTCATGTTGGTCGACAGGACCTAGAATTGGCACAAAACCAATCGGGCAATTGAACCTCGCCCTGAATGCCGAAGGGGTGAGGATCGGTCGACCGTCAGACTCGGGAATAAGGAAGCATTGTCCTTGGCTCGGAAAGTAGAGCGTGAGCTCGCTCTTGTTCGACAGTCGAAATCGTACTGACGCCGGCTCCGATTCTTCATAGTCGAAGAAAATATTCTCCTCCGCCACTGATATCGACCTTAGGTCTACAGGGTATCCCCGCACGAGCCCGTTCGGACCCGCCACTAGCTCGGGGCTCTTGGTGTTCGCGCGTCGGAGCGCCGCAGCCAGAATGCGAAAAGACGCCAGAATTGTCGATTTGCCAGCGTTATTGGGGCCGACGAGGATGTTGAAGTGGCGCAAATTGAGCGAAAAGCTCTTGAACGCCTTGAAGCGCGTGAAGTCTACGCGCACGTATTGATGGAGGGCTGTCATGACTTGTGTCGACCGGCGTGTCCGCAGACAGGTGCGGCAACTGGCCGGATCCGATTTCAGGGAGATCGAGTGAATACTGATTCGGTAGGCCGCCTCGATGCCCCAAATGGGGATACGCGCTAAGCAGCGTGGTACTCGAACTCGACCAGAAAGACGCGCTCGCCCGGGCCGTGCTTGGCGATCTTCAGGAGGTCGACGAGGCCGTCGAAGCCCTGGCGGCGCGCCATCTCGGCGGTGATGTCGGCGATCTCGATCTCGCGCAGCCGCGTCACCTCGATCTCGCCGCCGGCCGGGAAGCCGTAGCGGCGGCCGACCTTCACGTGCGGCCGCTGCCAGATGCGCAGCGTCTCGGTGATCTCGCCCGCCATGATCGCGGCATGCAGCCGCTTGGTGAAGCCCATGGCGGGCGAGGCTCGGCCGTTACGGCTTGGACTGCAAGTCCGGCTTGCCGGTGGCGAGGTCCACCGGGACCGAGACGTGCTCCTGCACGATCCGCCAGCCGTCTGCGGTCTTGCGATAGACGTCGGTAACCCGCACCGTCATGTCGCTTGGCTTGCCGGCCGGATCCGTACCGCTGACGTGCTGGATGCTGTGGCTCCAGGCGACCGGTCCCTCGACCTGGACCGCGAGGTCGGTGAGCTCGAACTTCACCGGCCCCTTGAAGCCGCTCATCACCTCCTCCCAGTCCTTCCGGTAGGCGGCGGCGCCGACGTACTGGCGCGGCGGCACGACGTCGAACACGAAGATGTCGGGCGCATAGACCTTCATGATCCCGTCGACGTCCTTGGCGCTGGCGGCGGCGGCGAACTGGGCCTCCAGCGCTCGAACCGCCGCCTCGTCGCTGCTGGGCGCCGCCTGCGCCACGCTTGCAACACCCGCGCCGGCGGCCAGAAGCGCCGCCGCGATAAAGATTGGCTTGAACATGGTCGTCCCCCCTTGCGGTGCGCGGGCGAAGTCGCCGCGCAGGCGCGATAGTTACGGATAACGACGTTCGCCGCCAGTCCGCGCAACCTCGCGAATCCTGCCCCGACGTGACCGTTTCCCCGGCCATTCGCCTCCGCTAGGGTCGCCGCCAACGAGCGGGAGCAGCGTACCAGGACCGATGGCGGACGATCCGTCCCAAGTAGCGAGGACTGCGCCGGAAGCGATCGCCGAGCAGCTGAACGTGGTCGCGCGCCAGCATTTCCCGGCCGCCAGCGGCATTGCGCGGCTGCAGCGTGTGACCGCCTGCGCCACGCAGGAAATCTGGCGCTTCGAGCTGGTGCAGGGCGCCGGCGAGACGCCGATGATCCTGCGCCGCGCGCCGGGCGGCAACCGGGTCTCGGCGACTGGCGCCGGCATGGAGGCCGAGGCCAGCCTGCTGAAGGCGGCCGCCGAGGCGGGCGTCCCCGTTCCCGCTGTGCGCCACGTGCTGACCCCCGAGGACGGCCTCGGCCACGGCTTCATCATGGACTTCGTCGACGGCGAGACGCTGGGCGGGCGCATCGTGCGCGACGAGCGCTTCGCGACCACCCGGCCGAAGCTGGCCTACCAGTGCGGCGAGATCCTCGCGCGCCTGCACCAGATCCCTCGCGAGGCGGCGCCGCAACTGAAGGTTTCGACACCCGAGGAACTGCTGGCGCAGTGGCGGACCTCGTACGAGAACTCCAACTGGCCGCGGCCAGTGTTCGACCTGACCTTCGCCTGGCTCGCCGCTCGCATCCCGCCGCCGCCCGCCAACCCGCGGCTGGTGCACGGCGATTTCCGGAACGGCAATCTGATCTTCCGCCCGCAGGAGGGCGTGGTGGCCGTACTCGACTGGGAACTGGCGCACGTCGGCGACCCACTGGAGGACCTCGGCTGGATCTGCGCGAACCCGTGGCGGTTCGGCATCTCCGACAAGCCGGTCGGCGGCTTCGGCGAGCGCGAGGACATGTACGCCGGCTACGAGGCCGAGAGCGGCCTCACGCTCGATCGCGCGCACGTGCGGTTCTGGGAGGTGCTGGGCGCGCTGAAGTGGGGCGTGATGTGCGCCGGCATGACCGCCTCGTTCCGCACCGGCGATCCCTCGGTCGAGCGCGCAGTGATCGCGCGGCGCTCGTCGGAAACCGAGATCGACCTGCTGCGCATGCTGGCCCCGCTTCCTGGAAAGGGCGAGTGAGATGCAGGACGAGCCGCGCCCCGAAGAGATCCTGACCGCCGTCGCCGCCTTCCTGAAGGGCGCGGCGACGCGCGAGAGCGGGCCGCACATCACCTTCCAGCTGCGCGTCTGCGCCAACGCTGTGGAGATCTGCCAGCGCAACCTGACGCTGGGCCCGCCGGCCGAGGCCGAGGAGTTGGCGCGGCTGAAGGCGTTGCTCGGCATGGACGGCGACCTTGCGACGCTGAACCGCGAGCTCTCGCGCCGTATACGCGCCGGCGAGATCGACGCTTCCACGCCCGGCCTCGTCGAGCATCTCTGGCCGACCACGATGGCCAAGCTCGCCGTCGACCAGCCCAACTACTCCGGCTACCGCGCCGCGCTCGCCGAGCAAGCATCTTGAGAACGCGCGCCCCCCTCGCAGGGCAGAGCGGAAGATAGAGGACCCGACCCCATGGACTTCGAAATCCCGCAGGACATCCAGGAATACCTGGACGAGCTCGACGCCTTCATTGAGCGCGAGATCCGCCCGCTCGAGGAGAAGGACGACAACGTCCGCTTCTTCGACCATCGCCGCGAGTGGGCGCGCACCGACTTCGACAAGGGCGGCCTGCCGCGCAAGGAGTGGGAAGAGCTGCTGGGCGAGGCCCGCAGCCGCGCCGACAAGGCCGGCCACCTGCGCTACGCCTGGCCGACCGACTGGGGCGGCAAGGGCGGCACCAACCTCGCCATGGCGATCATCCGCGAGCACCTCGCCGCCAAGGGGCTCGGCCTGCACAACGACCTGCAGACCGAGCACTCGATCGTCGGCAACAACCCCTTCATCATCATGTTCAAGGAGTTCGCCACGCCCGAGCAGTACGAGCGCTACGCGCCGATGCTGCAGGCGGGGCAGATCCGCACCGGCTTCGGCCTGACCGAGCCCTACCACGGCTCGGACGCCACCCACATGGAGACCAAGGCCGTGCGCCAGGAGCGGGGCGGCAAGTCAGGCTGGCTGATCAACGGCGAGAAGATGTGGACCACGGGGATGCACGTGGCCAACTACATCATGTGCTTCTGCCGCACCGAGGGGCCAGACGGCGCCGGCGACGGCCTCACCGTCTTCCTGGTGCCGGCCAGCGACCCGGGCGTGAAGATCGAGGAGTACCTCTGGACCTTCAACATGCCGACCGACCACCCGCGCGTCTCGATCAAGGACGTCTGGGTGCCGGACGAGGCGATGTGGGGAACCGAGGGCCAGGGCCTGCGGCTCGGCCAGAGCTTCGTGCACCAGAACCGCATCCGCCAGGCGGCCTCCTCGCTGGGCGCGGCGGTCTACTGCATCCAGGAGAGCGTGAAGTACGCGCGCGTGCGCCAGCCGTTCGGCAAGCCGCTTTCCGACAACCAGGCGATCCAGTGGCCGCTGATCGAGCTGCACACCCAGTGCGAGATGCTGCGGCTGCTCATCCGCAAGACCGCCTGGGAGATCGACCGCATGCCGCACCGCGAGGTCGAGCGGCAGATTTCCGACAAGGTCTCGATGTGCAACTACTGGGGCAACCGGCTCTGCTGCGACGCGGCCGACCGGGCGATGCAGGTGCACGGCGGCATCGGCTACTCGCGCCACAAGCCGTTCGAGCACATTTATCGCCACCATCGCCGCTACCGCATCACCGAGGGCTCGGAAGAGATCCAGATGCGCAAGGTGGGCGCGTTCCTGTTCGGCTACCTGGGCCCGAAGCGGAAGGCGTTCTCCAACATCGGCTGGGAAGCCGTCGACTACCGCGAAGAAGGCCAGATCCGCACCAACGTGGGGTTCTGAGCGAGCCCCAACGCACGTCCCTCCCCTCTATGGGGAGGGTGGTCGCGAAGCGACCCGGTGGGGAAGTTTGAGGACGTCCGCCACCCATCGGACTAGCGTTGCCGCGTCAGACAGCCCCACCCGGCCTCGCTGCGCCCGGCCACCCTCCCCGTAAAGGGGAGGGACGCTAGGCTGCGGGCTCGGCTGCGCTCTCAACGGGGGTGGCCGCCTTCCGCTGCGCCAGCAGCCGGCGCTGCGCAGCCGGCGAGCGGTAGACGAAGTCGCGGGGGAGATCGAGGCGGACGGCGGCTTCGCACCACGGCGCACGCGGATCGCCGATGCGCTCGGCGAGTGCGCCCATGGCCTTCAGCGCCAGACGGTCGGCGGGCTTGAGGTCGTACTCGGGGCCGAGCGCCAGCTTCTCGCGCACCGGCGCCGGCAGGATCGAAACCGCGCCGCGCGCGAGCGCCCGCTGCAGGTAGCGCGGCACGCCGGGCGCAGCGCCGCCCGACTCGATGATGCCGAGGAACTCGCCAACGATCGGGTGCGGCTCGAACCGGGGCAGCAGCGCTTCCATCATTACGAGGAAGTCCTCGGTCGAGCGCGGGGCGCGGGTGACGCCGTAGAGCCGCGCCAGCCCCGATCCCTCGCGCCAGTAGCGCGCCTGGTCGGCGGCGCTGAGCGGGGCGACGAAGCGGTCGTAGGCGGTGACGAACCCATAGGCGGCCGTCGCGCTGACCCAGTCGAGCAGCTCGGGGTCGCGCGCGCTGTAGGCCTCGCCCCCGGGGGTCTGGCCGGCCACGCGCGCGTGCATGTTGTTGACGCCCTGGATCACGCGGCGCGCCGCGCTCTGCGGGCCGTAGACGCCGACCATCGCCGCGACGCCCGTGCGGCGTGAACGGCCGATCGGGTCCTGCTTGTAGACCGAATGGTCCCAGACGCCGGAGCGGATGCGCGCGTCGGCGAACTCCAGCAGCACCGCGGCGACGCCGCCGACGCCCAGCGCCACCGGGTTCTTGTAGATCCGCCAGGCCATCGAATCCGGCGCGAAGAACGCCGGCTCGCCGCGCGGTGAGCCGAAGTCGATCTTCCAGCCGAGATAGGAGGTCATCCGAGACATGCGGCGCTCCGACAACGAATGAACTAACGGATCAACGCCGCACGACGGCTTTGGCCCGACGTTCACCCGCTGAATTCCTAGCTCCAGAACCCCTTCATGGCCGCGGCCAGCGCCCGGCCCTGCTCCAGCCCGGCCTTGGCGGCGGCCGGACGCACGCGCGCGTCCATCAGGTTCGCCCCGAACGCCGCCTGGCTCGCCGCATCGGGCGTGACCAGCTCGACCTTGGCGCCTTCGTCGGTCAGCGCCTTGATCTCGCGGTCGAGGATGGCCTTCTGCCGCTCCGCCTGCGCCGGGTCCGGGCCGCCGATGCGCAGCGCCACCAGAACCACGCGCTCATGGCCCTTGGCGACGTCCGCGTTGGTCCCGGAGCGCATGCCGCCGTCGATGTAGCGGCGCCCGTTGATGGTGATCGGCGGATAGACGCCGGGTACGCTGCAGCTGGAGGCGACGGCCTGCGCCAGGCCTACCTTGCTGTCGTTGTTCCAGACCACGAACTCGCCGGTCTCCGCGTCGACCGCGGTGCAGGCGTAGGCCTTCGCCGGCCAGCCCTTGGCCTGCTCGCCGGACAGCTGGCGGCCGAAGCTCTTGATGAAGGTCGCCTCGTCGACCGTCTTGGCGCCCATCGCGAAGGCGCCGATCTCCTTGCGGACCTCCTGCGGGTCGCGCGTTCCGGCGGACGCTTCCTGCATCATCCGCATCAGCGGCGCCAAGTTCGGCGCGGCCGGGCGTTCGCTGGCAGGGGCGCCAGCCGCGGAGCCGCCGGGCGGCCGGGCGATGTCGGCGGCCGACTTGCGCCGCTCGGCCTCGGCGACGATCGCGGCCGCCATGTCGGCGGCGCTGCGCCCCATCGCCAGCTGCGAGCCGACGAACGAGCCGGCCGAGGTGCCCATGATGAAGTCGGCCTCGGAGAGGTCGACGCCGCCCTCCAGCAGACCGGCGATCAGGCCCGCCTCCCAGGCGATCCCGACCGGTCCGCCGCCACCCAGCACCAGCGCCCTCGACATGGCTCGTCCTCCCGTTCTGATCTCTTTGTGAATGCCAGCTTAGAGCGCTGCCGCGGACGCGGCGAGTCATCTAAAGGTTGGGGGTTTCCTGCTTTCCTCCAGCTTGCATGCCGCGATCCCAGCGCGCGCCGGCCGCCCACCTGCCCGGCCTCGACCTGCTGCGCGCCGCCGCGATTGTCGCGGTGATGCTGTGCCACGCTGACAGCTTCGACCTGCTGCGCGACGCCGACATCGCCGGCGGCTATGCCTGGATGGGCGTCGACCTGTTCTTCGCGCTGAGCGGCTTCCTGATCGCCGGCCAGTTGCTGCCGTTCCCGCGCGGCGAGCGGCCCGACTTCCCGCGTTTCTTCGCGCGCCGGCTCTTGCGCACGCTGCCGGCCTACCTCGTGGTGGTGGGGGTCTACTTCGCCTTTCCGGCGCTGCAGGACCGTCCGCACATCGCGCGGCTGTGGAAGTTCCTCACCTTCACCCAGAACATCGGCCTGACGCCCGGGACGGCGCTGTCGCACGGCTGGTCGCTGAGCGTCGAAGAGCAGTTCTACCTGGCCTTCCCGCTGGCGGTGGCGCTGATCGGCTGGCGCGCCAGACCTGGACGGGTGGCGGCCGCGATCGCCGCCGTCGTGCTGTTCGGGATGGCCTTGCGCGGCTATCTCTGGCTCCGCTACGTCGCCGCGACGCCGTTCGACATCGCCGCGCACGCCAAGCACGGCGGCGCCTACATGACCCTGATCTACTACCCGACCTGGACGCGGCTGGACGGGCTGCTGGGCGGCGTCTGCGTCGCGCTGGTCAGCACGTTCCGGCCGCGCTGGTGGGCGGCGCTGACGGCGCGCGCGAACGTCTGCCTGGCCGCGGGCCTGGCCGGCGTCGGCGCGGCCTTGGCGCTGTTCGGCGGCGAGATCGGCGGCTTCTTCGCCTCGACGCTGGGCTTTCCGCTGCTGGCGCTGTCGATGGCGCTGCTGGTCGTCGCGGGCGCCGCGCCGGGCTCGTTGATCAGCCGCTGGCGCATCCCCGGAGCCGCGGCGCTCGCCGCCGGCGCCTACAGCCTCTACCTCAGCCACAAGATCGTCTTCCACCTGGTGGCCGGCGCCTCGAAGGCCTGGCTTCCGGCGGCCCAGATCCTCGCCCTGCCGATCGCACTGGCCGGCGCTCTCGCGGTCGGCGCGGCGCTCTACTGGCTGGTCGAACGCCCCTTCCTGAAGCTGCGCGACCGCTTCCGTGAGCCGCGCCCGGCGGCGCCTGCCGTCATCGCAGCCACTCAGCCCGCCGAGTGACCCTCACCGGGCCGACCTCTCGCCGCGCGGAGCAGTGAGCCTATCTGCCGGTGAAGTTCGCCGGGCGCTTCTCAGCGAAGGCGGCCATGCCTTCCTTCTGGTCCTGGAAGGCGAAGAGGGAGTGGAACAGGCGCCGCTCCAGCTTCACGCCCTCGGTCAGCGGCGTCTCGTAGGCGGCGTTGACCATCTCCTTGGCCATCTTTACCGCCAGCGGCGACAGCGACGCGATCTTCTGGGCGACTTCCAGCGCGGTCGGGATCAGCTCGGCGAGCGGGACCACGCGGCTGACCAGCGCGCAGCGCTCGGCCTCGGCGGCGTCCATCATGCGGGCGGTCAGCACCATGTCCATCGCCTTGGACTTGCCGATGAAGCGGGTCAGCCGCTGGGTGCCGCCGGCGCCCGGCGTGACCCCGAGGTTGATCTCCGGCTGGCCGAAGCGGGCGTTCTCGGCGGCGATGATGAAGTCGCACATCATGGCGAGCTCGCAGCCGCCGCCCAGCGCATAGCCGGCCACCGCGGCGATCACCGGCTTGCGGCAGCGCGTCACCCGCTCCCAGTTGCGGGTGATGAAGTCCTCGTTGAACACGTCGGCGTAGGACTTCGGCGCCATCTCCTTGATGTCGGCGCCGGCCGCGAACGCGCGGTCCGAGCCGGTGATCACGAAACAGCGCACCGCCTCGTCGGCCTCGCCCGCGTCGAGCGCGGCGGTCATCTCGTCCATCAGCTGGCCATTGAGGGCGTTCAGCGCGTCCGGGCGGTTCAGCCGGATCAGCCGCACGGCCTCGTGGTCTTCGACGATCAGGGTCTCGTAGGCCAAGTCGGTCTCCTTAAGGGGCCAGGCCCAAGTTCAGGGCAGCGGGGTCCATTCCTCGCCGGCGGGCAGCGGCGCGAAAAGCGCGTCGACCATCGCGTCGGTCATGCCGGCGTTGGTCGCCGGGTCCCAGGCGGGACGGTTGTCCTTGTCGACGATCACCGCGCGCACACCCTCGAGGAAGTCGTGGCTGCGGACGATCCGCGAGGCGAGGCGATATTCCGTGACCAGATCATCGGCCATCGAGGCGGGCTTGAGCGCGCCGATCAGCCGGAAGGACACCTTGGCGCTCATCGGCGACTTCGGCCGCATGGCGACGAGCTGGGTCAGCGCCCACTCGTCGCCGTCCGCCTCCAGCGCGGCGACCACGTCCTCCAGCGTTTCGCCGGCGAACAGGCGGTCGATGGAATCGCGGTGCTCCGCGACGGGCGGGCGGCCGGGATCGGCCTCGAACTCGGTGAGGATGCGCTCGATGGCGTCTGGCTCGCGCACGATGGCGGCCTTCACGTCCTCGACCTGCGCCGAGACCACCACGTCGGTGGCGAGGCCCAGCAGCTCGCAGTCGGCCGCGCCCAGCCGCGCGCCGGTCAGCACCATCCAAAGGCCGGTGCGGCCGTGCAGCTGCGGCAGCCACCAGCCGGCGCCGACGTCCGGGAAGAGGCCGATGCCGGTCTCGGGCATGGCGAGCCGGGTGCGCTCGGTGGCGACGCGATAGCGCGACGGCAGCGCGATGCCGACGCCGCCGCCCATCGTCACGCCGTCCATGAAGGTGACGATCGGCTTCTCGTAGACCGCGAGCAGGTGGTTGAGCCGGTACTCGGTGTGGAAGAACTGCCGCGCCGCGCTCCCGTCGCCCGCGCCGCTCTCGGCGAGCCAGCGGATGTCGCCGCCCGCGCAGAAGCCGCGCTCGCCGGCGTGGTCGATCACGACCGCCTCGACGCCCGGCTCATCCCGCCACTCCAGCAGCGCCGCGGTCATCGCCTCGCACATGCCGAGCGTCAGCGCCCCCAGCGCCTGCGGCCGGTTCAGCGTGAGGCGACCGACGCCGCCCTCGCGGCGGACGATCAGCTCCGGCTCGCTCATTTCAGCAGCTCGCGGGCGATGATCACGCGCATGATCTCGTTGGTGCCTTCCAGGATCTGGTGGACGCGCAGGTCGCGGACGATGCGCTCCAGCGGATAGTCCTTCAGGTAGCCGTAGCCGCCGTGCAGCTGCAGCGCCTGGTTGGCGACGTCGAAGGCCGCATCGGTGGCGAAGCGCTTGGCCATCGCGCAGAGCCGCGTGGCGGCCGGATCGCCGGCGTCGAGCGCGGCCGCGGCGCGGCGCACCATCAGGCGCGCGGCCTCCAGCTCGGTCGCCATGTCGGCCAGCTTGAACTGCAGCGCCTGGAACTGGCTGAGCGGCCGGCCGAACTGCTTGCGCTCGGTCAGGTACGCCTGGGCGGTCTCGAATGCCTGTCCGGCGCCGCCGAGCGCGCAGGCGGCGATGTTCAATCGCCCGCCGTCCAGCCCCATCATCGCGAAGCGGAAGCCCGCGCCCTCGTCACCGATCCGGTTGATCGTCGGCACACGGACGTTGTCGAAATGCACCATTGCGGTCGGCTGGCTCTTCCAGCCGAGCTTCTTCTCCTGAGCGCCAAACGTCAGCCCGGGCGTGTCCTTCTCGACCACGATCGCCGAGATGCCGCCGGCCCCGTCGCCGCCGGTGCGGGCCATCACCACGTAGAGGTCGGAGGTCCCGGCGCCGGAGATGAACGCCTTGGTCCCGCTCAGCACATAGTCGTCGCCGTCGCGCCGCGCGCTGGTCTTCAGCGAGGCGGCGTCGGAACCAGAGCCCGGCTCGGTCAGGCAATAGGACGCGATCAGGTCCATGCGGGTCAGCCGCGGCAGGTAGCGCTGGCGCAGCGGCTCGTCGCCGAACCGGTCGATCATCCACGAGGCCATGTTGTGGATCGAAAGGAACGCGGCGGTGGAGACATCGCCGCCCGACAGCGCCTCGAACACGATCGCCGCGTCGAGCCGGGTCAGCCCCGAGCCGCCCACATCCTCCTTCACGTAGAGGCCGGCAAAGCCCAGGCCGGCGGCCTTCTTCAGCACGTCGACCGGGAAGTGCGCCTCCTCGTCCCAGCGAGCGGAGTGGGGCGCGAGCTCGGCCGCCGCGAAGTCGCGGGCGGCGTCCTCGAGCGCGCGCTCGTCCTCGCTGAGGGCGAAGTCCACGCCGTGGCCCTCAGCGCATCGTCGGGATGATGAAGCTCGACTCGCCCTCCAGCCGGCTTTCGGGCCAGCGGGCGGTGACGGTCTTCACCTTGGTGTAGAAGCGCACGCCTTCCATGCCGTGCTGGTTGGCGTCGCCGAACGCCGAGCGCTTCCAGCCGCCGAAGGTGTGGTAGGCGACCGGCACCGGTATCGGCACGTTGATGCCGACCATGCCGACGTTGACCCGGCTGGCGAAGTCGCGCGCGGCGCGGCCGTCGCGGGTGAAGACGGCGACGCCGTTGCCGTAGGCATGGTTCGAGGGCAGCGCCAGCGCCTCCTCGAAGCTCTCGGCGCGCACGATCTGCAGCACCGGCCCGAAGATCTCGTCCTGATAGGACTTCATGTCGGGCGTCACCTGGTCGAACAGGCTCGGGCCGATGAAGAAGCCCTTCTCGTGGCCCTGCAGCGAGAAGCCGCGCCCGTCGAGCACCAGCTCCGCGCCCTCGCGTACGCCCAGCTCGATGTAGTCCTCGACGCGCTTGCGGTGCGCCGCGCTGACCACCGGGCCGTACTGTGCGTCGGGGTCGGTGGCGACGCCGACCTTCAGCGTTTCGATCGCGCCCAGCAGCCGCTCGCGCAGCTCGTCGGCGACCGCCTTGCCGACCGGGGCGACCACCGGCAGCGCCATGCAGCGCTCGCCGGCCGAGCCGTAGGCCGCGCCGATGATGTCCTTGACCGCGCTGTCGAGGTCGGCGTCGGGCAGCACGATGCCGTGGTTCTTGGCGCCGCCCATCGCCTGCACGCGCTTGCCGTTCGCCGCGCCGACCGCATAGACGTAGGACGCGATGTCGGACGAGCCGACGAAGCTGACCGCCGAGATGGCCGGGTGCTCGAGGATGGCGTCCACCGCGGGCTTGGCGCCGTGCACCACGCTCAGCACGCCGGGCGGGCCGCCGGCCTCGACGAACAGCTCGGCGAGCCGCACCGGCACGCTGGGGTCCTTCTCCGACGGCTTCAGGATGAAGCAGTTGCCGCAGGCGATCGCCACCGCGAACATCCACATCGGGATCATGGCCGGGAAGTTGAACGGCGTGATGCCGGCCACCACGCCGAGCGGCTGGCGCATCGAATAGACGTCGATCCCCGGCCCGGCGCCCTCGGTGTACTCGCCCTTCATCGCGTGCGGGATGCCGCAGGCGAACTCCACCACCTCCAGGCCGCGCTGCACGTCGCCGCGGCTGTCGGCCACCACCTTGCCGTGCTCGCTGGAGAGCAGCTGGGCGAGCTCGTCCATGTGCGCCTCGACCAGGCGCTTGAACTCGAACATCACCCGGGCGCGCCGCTGCGGGTTCAGCGCCGCCCAGGCCGGCTGGGCGCGCAACGCGGCGTCGACCGCCTTGCGGACCAGCGGCTCGCCCGCCAGCCCCACCCTCGCCTGCACCTCGCCGGTCGAGGGGTTGTAGACGTCGCCGAACGCGCCGCCCTGCTGCTGGACCCGCTGGCCGTCGATGAAATGGGGAATGTCACGCATCTGAAGTCTCTCCGGCCCACCGCCCTGCTCGAACTGGTGATCCCCTACACGATCCTGCCGTGAGAGATCACTGCTTGATCGCGACAGGCAGCGCGCTCAGCGCGCCGGTCCAGGCCTGCGGGTAGATCGAAAGCGTGGGCCCGGCCGGGTCTTTGGTCGCCTTCTCGTCGAGATAGACCACGGCCACCGTCATCGGCTCGTCGGTGACGATGGTGAAGACGCAACCGGCATAGAAGGTGCGCTTGGACCCGACCGCCCAGGGCGCCTTCGGATCGGGCGACCAGGTCGAGGTGCAGTGCTGGTCGCCGGCGGCGATGGTGATCTGCTGCGCGGCGCCGGCGGCCGTGGCGGTCGAGGTCGCGGTCGCGCGGGCGAAATAGCGGCCGGCGGTCATGGCCGGGAGCGTGCAGGCGGCTTCGGCCGCATTGACCGTCTTGCAGGCGCTGGTCGGGATCTGCGGCAGGGCGTAGCCGGCCTGCGCGAACAGTCGCGGCAGGCTCGGCGGCGCGGGCGGCGGCCCCGCAGGCGGGGCGGCGGGAGCCGCGGACGCGGCGCTCGCGGCGAGCAGGAGGGCGGCGGCGGTCGGAACGAGGAGACGCATCGGGACTGTCCTTCGCGAGAAGCGCGCGATCCATATCCGAAAAGCGGCCGCCCGTTCAAAGGCGGCGGCTGGCTCACTCAGTCCTTGGCGAGCAGGTGGACGTAGCAGACCGCCCCGACGCCGACCATGTGGGCGAGGCCGCGGCGGGCGCCCGCGTGCTGCCGCGCCCCAGCCTCGCCGCGCAGCTGGCGGGTGATCTCGGCGAGTTGGCCGACGCCGGTCGGACCGATCGGGTGGCCCATGGCGATCAGCCCGCCCGACGCGCTGACTGCGCAGCGCCCGCCGATGTCGAACTGGCCCTCCTTCAGCATCGGAACGGCCTCGCCATCCGGCGCGAAGCCCATCGCCTCGAGGTACTCGACCTCCTCGACCGTGAACGCGTCGTGCAGCTCGACCACGTCGATGTCGGAAGGCTTCAGGCCGGCGTCGCGGAAGGCGATCGTGGCGGTCTCCTCGGTCAGCGTGGCGTCGTAGCGGGTCGCGTCTTCGTAGACGCGCTGGCTGCGAGCGGCTGAACCC
>DATNEH010000021.1:0-9734 GCA_035553015.1 Caulobacteraceae bacterium
CGTCGACGCCGGGCAGGGCGGCGAGCACCACCACCTCGCGGTCGGTCTCCAACACGTCGACCGGCGGCTCCCAAGAGATTTGCCGATGCGCGCCCAGCGGCGTGAACATCTGCTGGTGCATTCGCTCGGCGCGGGCGAGCATCGAAAGCGCCTCGGACCACATCCAGTCGTGCGGATCGTTCGTCATGCGGTCCCTCTCCCGACTGCAGGCGTTCAGATGAGAACGCCGCTCCTCGAATATGGTGACAGGCGGTGCGGGTGTCAGCTTTGCGGCGTCTCAAGCCTAGCTTGCCTATCAATCGATGGTCATCTAATTAGACGATTGTCGAACTACAAGCCCCGCCGAAACGTCCCTCCCATGCCTGAAGCCGATCTCGCCACCCTGCTCGCCTTCTTCAAGGCGATGGCCAACGAGAGCCGCCTGCGCATCGTGGGCCTGCTGGCCGAGCGCGAGCGCAGCGTGCAGGAGCTGGCCGCGCTCTTGGAGCTGAAGGAGCCCACGATCTCGCATCACCTGGCGGCGCTCAAGGCGTGCGGCCTGGTCAGCGCGCGTGCCGAGGGCGTGGTGCGCTGGCATGCGCTCAGGCTCGGGACGCTGACCGAGCTGAACCGCAGCCTCCTGGACCAGCAGGGCGGCGTGGCGCTCGCCCGGGAGGTGACGCCGGCCGAGAATGCGTGGGAGGCCAAGGTGCTGGCCAGCTACGTCGGTCCGGACGGCAAGCTCGACGCGATCCCGGCCAGCCGCCGCAAGCGGCTGATCGTGCTGAAGTGGCTGGCGCGCCAGTTCCAGTTGGGCCGACGCTACCGAGAGGCTGAGGTCAACGAGACCCTGCAACGCCGCCACTGGGACTGCGCCACCCTGCGCCGCGAGCTGATCGGCTACGGCATGATGGGCCGCGAGGCCGGGGTGTACTGGCTGCGGCCCGAGGCCGAATGGCGCGAGACGCCGGAGGGGCTGCGGAGCTAGGCCATCCAATCCGCTCGTCCCGGCCTTCGCCTGGATGAGCGGATTGGGGGCGGCCTCTTACCCCCGCGGATACCGCACGTACCGGGTCGTATAGTGCACGGCATGGTGGTGGTGCGCCGGCCGGTAGTATTCGTACTCGTAAGCAGCCGGGTAGTAATGGTGCTCCACGTGGTAGTAGGCGTAAGGTTCCGGCGGCGGGGCAGGGTAGTAGCCGTAGTAGTAGGCTTGGCGCCAATGGTTGTGGCACGCGTGGACGCCGATCGCGTGGCCGATCAGCGCGCCGACGCCGGCTGCCGCCCAGGCCCACGGCGTCACCGAGACCCCGGCCGCCAGCGCCGCACCGATGGCGCCGCCGCCGACGCCGCCCAGGACCGTGCCGGCCACCCGATGGCCCCAGCAGGAGTGCACGAGGGGGTAGGGCTGGGCGGCGCCGAGGGAGGGCGGCGCTGCGAGGACGCCCGTCAGTCCCATGAGGAGAAGTGTCTTGCGCACAGGATCGCTCCCGCTCTTCGAAACGGGAGCATGTTGGGACGACCCGTCCAAGAAGGACATGCGACGCTTCCCTCGCCGACGCGCCGAAGAAACCCTAGACTGCGCCGGTGAGGTGGCTAGTTCCCGCCCCAGTGGCGGACGCGGCCGATGTCGACGTGGACGAAGTCGCTTTCCGGGTAGTAGCCGACGCCGCCGAGGCCGAGGCCCATCGCGGCGTCACGCAGGCGCGAAAGCTCGACGCCCGGCAGGTGGATGTCGATCGCCTCGCCGACCAGGTGCAGGCTGTGGACGGCGACTTCGTCCGAGTGCTCGTGCAGCATGGCGTTGGTGGCCGGCGAGCGGTAACCGCAGATCACGTCGAAGCGCTCGCTCTGGCCGAGCCGGGCCTGCAGCGCGGTGAGCAGGTCGAGCAGCTTCGGCTCGATCACGTGGACCTGGTCGGTGCGCCAGTCGCGCAGCACGTGGTTCACTTGCGTGAGGGCGCCCGGCACGTACGCGCCGTTCTCCCAGTAGGCGACGTCGAGCGTCTCGCCGGTGTGCAGGTGCTTGAAGCCGAGCTTGCGCGCGCCGTAGGCGTCAGCGTGGGCGAGGGCGGGAAGCGTGAAGGTGGCGGATGCGGCCGCGAGGCTCAGACCGGTACGCAGAAGTTCGCGGCGCGCGAGCGGCACGGTTCACCTCGATGTCGATTAGCCCTTTTCCCTACGCCTTGAAGGAACTGGGCTTTGCGAGTCGGCGCAAGGCGTCAGGACGCCGCGCCGGTCGCAATCGCGTGATCTCGGAACCAATCGCAGAACAAGGTCACCCCTTCGTTAAGAGGGGTGGCGGGCCGGTAGCCGGTGAGGGCCAACAGCAAGGCGGATGACGCGAACGTGAGCGGCACGTCGCCGGCCTGCATCGGCAGCTGGCGGCGCACGGCCGGCTTGCCGAGCGAGGCCTCGGTGGCGGTGATCAGGTCGTCGAGCTTCACCGGTTCGCCGCGGCCGATGTTGACCACGCGCCAGGGCGCGATGGGGCTCAGCGAGTCCACCCCGCCGACCGGCTGGCCCTTGGCGGGGATGCGGTCCATCAGCCGCACGATCGCCTCGACGAGGTCGTCCACGTAGGTGAAGTCGCGCCAGATCTGGGTGGGGTCGCCGTAGACCTCGATGGGCCGGCCGGCGTCGATCGCCTCGGCGAAGCGCCAGGGCGCCATGTCCGGCCGGCCCCACGGGCCGTAGACGGTGAAGAAGCGAAACGCGGTGGTCGGCAGGTCCCAGAGGTGGGCGTAGCTGTGGCTCATCAGCTCGCCGGCCTTCTTGGTGGCCGCGTAGAGGGTCAGCGGGTGGTCGGTGCGGTCGGTCTCCTCGAACGGCCGCTTTTCGGAGACGCCGTAGATCGACGAGGTGGAGGCGTAGAGCAAGTGCCGAACCTTGGCGGCCTTCGCCAGCTCCAGCACGTTGAACGTGCCGGTCAGGTTGGCGTCGACGTAGGCGCGCGGGTTCTCGCGGCTGTAGCGGACGCCGGCCTGGGCGGCGAGGTGGACCACCATCTCCGGCTGGGCGCGCTCGAACGCGGCGGTCAGGCCGGCGAAGTCCTCCAGCATCAGGCGCTCGAAGCTGAAGCCGGGCAGGGCGGTCAGCTGGGCGAGGCGGGCGTCCTTCAGCGCGGGGTCGTAGTAGGGCGTCATGCCGTCGACGCCGGCCACCTGCTGGCCGTCGGACAACAGCCGGCGGGCCAGGTGGAAGCCGATGAAGCCGGCCGCGCCGGTGACGAGAATCCGCATCGCGGGGAGGCTGTTGCGCCCGGCGGCGCTTCAAGTCCAGCTTGCGGGGCGTCGCAGACACCAGCCGGGTGGTTGCCGCGAAGGCAGGCTGGCTTCGTCCGCCGCCGCGTGTAAGCGTTCGCGGAAACCAACGAGAGGAGGGCGCAATGGCGGTCCAGGGCCTCGCAGCGATCGTGGGGACGGCGCAATACCGGCCGCAGCGGCGCCAGGACGCGCCGCGGGCGTTCCCGCTCGACCAGGTGGCCGAGCTCGGCGGCATGGCGATGGCGGACGCGGGGCTGCATCCGTCGCAGATCGACGGCCTTTCGGTGGCCAGCGTCGGCTTTACCGAGGTGCGGATGTTCGTACCGGCGATGGTCGGCGAATACCTCGGGTTCAAGCTGAACTACGGCGAGGTTGTCGATCTCGGCGGCGCGACCGCCGTGGGCATGGCCTGGCGCGCGGCCGCCGCGATCGAGATGGGGCTCTGCAACGCGGTGCTCTGCGTGCTGCAGGCCAGGCCCAGTCCGCCCGATCCCACCGCGCAGGGACCAACCGGCGTGGGTAGGCGCGCTCTGGGCTCGACCAGCGGCCTCTACGGCGCGCCGGAAGCCGAGTTCGACGTGCCCTATGGCCACGTCGCCCAGAACACCGGCTATGCGATGATCGCCCAGCGCTATGGGGCGGTGCACGGCTATGACCCGCGGGCGATGGCGAAGATCGCCGCCGACCAGCGCGCCAACGCCTGCGCCAACCCCGAGGCGATCTTCTACGGCCAGCCGATCAGCATCGACGACGTGCTGGAGAGCCGGATGGTCGCCGACCCGCTGCACCTCCTGGAGATCGTGATGCCCTGCCTCGGCGGCGCGGCTTTCATCGTGGCGAGGAAGGACATCGAGCGGACGAACAACAACCGGCCGGCGGTGATCAAGGGCTTCGGCGAGCACATCCAGTGCAAGTCGCCGAGCTACGCCGACGACATGATCGTCACCCCGATCGGGCCGGCCTCGCGCAAGGCGTTCGAGCTGGCGGGCAAGAAGCCGGCCGACATGGACATGGCCGAGGTCTACGACTGTTATACGATCACCGTGCTGCTGACGCTGGAGGACGCCGGCTTCTGCGAGAAGGGGACCGGCGCCAGGTTCGTGGCCAGCCACGACCTCACCTACAAGGGCGACTTCCCGCTCAACACGCACGGCGGCCAGCTGAGCTTCGGCCAGGCCGGCATGGCCGGCGGGGCCTCGCAGCTGGTGGAGGCCGTGCAGCAGATCCAGGGCCGCTGCGGCGAGCGGCAGCTGAAGCGGCACGACCTCGCCTACGTCTCCGGCACCGGCGGCGTGATGAGCGAGCAGGCGGCGCTGATCCTCGAAGGGGTGGGCTGATGAGCGAGACGATGACCGGGATGCAGACCGACAAGCCGCTGCCGCACCCGACCCCGAAGACCAAGCCGTTCTGGGATGCGCTGAAGGCGCACCGGATCGACATCCAGCAGTGCGACGACTGCGGAAAATGGGTGTTCTTCCCGCGCCTGCACTGCCCGCATTGCTTCTCGAAGAACCTGAGCTGGAAGACCGTCTCCGGCGCGGGCGAGCTGCACACCTTCACCATCAGCCACCTGCCGACCCTGCCCGAGCTCGCCGACGAGTTGCCGCAGAAGCTGGCGGTGGTGCAGCTCGACGAGGGCCCGCACCTCAACACGACGCTGGTCGGCGTCGACGAGGGCGAGATCAAGGTGGGAATGCGCGTGAAGCCGGTGTTCGACGACATCGTCCCCGGTGAAGTGACCCTGCTGCGCTACACGGCGGCGTAGCGCCGGCACTTGGATATTTGGCGTAGGGCGTTCGAGTCGCAGCCCAAACCGGGTCGGGTGAGGTGGCAGTGGCGATTGCGCCGCTGTTGTCGTCGCCACGGTTCGGCTAGACCTCGACGCCGATGGGTATTCGCGACCAGGCCGCCCGCGCCGCCAAGGCGATCGTCAACAGCCGGGCGGTGATCCGACGGCGGTTTCCGGACCTCGCGCCGGAGACGCTGGCGACCTACGAGCGGGTGAAGCGCTTCACGATGACGACGCCCGAGCGGGTGGCGGCGCTGTGCGACGCGGTGCGCTACGTCGACGCCAACGGCATCGCCGGCGCCATCGTCGAGTGCGGCGTCTACCGCGGCGGTAGCGCGATGGCGGCGGCGCTGACCTGCACGACCGGGCGCGAGATCTGGCTCTACGACACCTTCGAGGGGATGAGCGCGCCGACCGCCGACGATGCGCGCGCCAGCGACGGCCGCGCCGCCGCCGAGCTGCTGGACGGCGCGGCCAAGGGCGAGCTGATCTGGTGCTACTCGAGCGAGGCCGAGGTCGCCGGCAACATGCGCACGACCGGCCACCCGGAGGCGCTGACGCACCTGGTGAAGGGCAAGGTCGAGGACACCATCCCGGGCGCGTGTCCGGATCAGATCGCGGTGCTGCGGCTCGACACCGACTGGTATGAGTCGACCCGCCACGAGCTGGAGCATCTCTATCCGCGGCTGGCGCCCGGCGGCGTGCTGATCATCGACGACTACGGCTACTGGGCTGGCGCGCGCAAGGCGGTGGACGAGTACTTCGGCGGGTCGCTGTTCCTGAGCCGCATCGACGGCACGGGCCGGATCGCCGTGAAGCCGGGCGCGGCGCGCTAGTCAGCTCTAGCCCGCCACCGCGGCCAGCGCGGGGCGGGGCGAGCGGAGCGGGATGGTGGCGGTGACCACGGTGCCGCCGGCGCCGCCGCGGATGTCGAGGCTGCCGCCGAGCTGCTCGATGCGCGCCCGCATGCCGGGGATGCCCACGCCGAGCGGCGGCTGGCCGATGCTGACGCCGGAGGTGCGCTCGATACCGCGCCCGTCGTCGGCGATGCGCACGGTCATCGCGCCGGCGCGGCTCGCCAGCTCCACCGACACCCCGGCGGCCTTGGCGTGGCGGTAGACGTTGGAGAGCGCCTCCTGGGTGACACGGAAGATGGTGTGGCGCACCACCGCGCTGACCGCATCCACCGGGCCGTCGGCGCGGAAGCTCGCCTTCAGGCCGGTGCGGCGCCCGAACCCCTCGACGAAGCGACGCACCGAGACCTCCAGGCCCTCCTCGTCGTCGCCGGCGGCGTTCATCAGGTAGGACAGCACCCGCGTCTCGCGGATCGCCAGCTGGGTCAGCTTCGACATGTCGTCGATCAGCGCCTGCGAGCGCTGGTCCTCGACGACGCGCAGTCGCAGCTGGGCGAGGCCCATCACCAGGCCGGCGAGGTGCTGGCTCATCGAATCGTGCAGCTCGATGGCGATCCGCTGGCGCTCCATCTCCTGGGCGTGCAGCAGCTGGTCGGACGTCTCGTGCAGGGTGGCGAGGATCTTCGCCCGCTCGCTGAGGTCCTCGTGGATGGCCGCGAAATAGGTGGCGTCGCCGACCCGCAAGGGGGCGATCCGCACCTGGCGCAGCTCGAGGCCGCGCTTCGTCTCGATCTCGTAGGTCGCCTCGAACTGCTGCAGGCGGCCCGAGATCAGCTCGTCCAGCCGCTGCTGCAGGGCGGCCTCGTCGATGTCCTTGGCCAGCGTCTTGCCCACCTCGGCGTAGCGCGCGCCGACGCCGGCGTTGGCGAGCCCCAGCCCCTGCGCCACCACGGCGGCGCGCCAGGCGGCGTTGGCGGCGGTGATGACGCCCTGCTGGTCCAGGAGCACGATCTCCGCCGAGCCCAGCGTGCGGCCGACGGCGTCGGCTTCCTTGCGATCGGTGGGCGCGGTGATGTCTTCGAAGCGGATGCGCGCGCCGGCGCCGACCCGCGACACCTGGATCCGCACTCGCCGGCCCGGCACGTGGGTGGACGGCTGCTCGCGCGTCGTCGTCACCCCGCGCTGCAGCGCCGCGTCGATCGCATCGCCGAGCATCGTGGTCGCGGCCGGGTTGACCTCGCGACCGTTGCGCCCGAGCAGGTTTTCCACCGTCGACCCGCACCAGGCCGCGGCGGCGCTGGTGATGCTGGTGATCCGCCAGTCGCGGTCGAGCGTGAACTCGAAATCATCGGCGGCGGCGACCACGGGCCGCCCGGCCGCGTAAACCACGTCGGCGCTCAGGTGATTCTTGGGCTGAACGCTTTGCCGCGAAGGACTTACGGCGCCTTCGCCTATCGCACGTGCGGCGGGACGCTTCGTGGCGTCTGGGCCCCGAACCCGTGCCATGCTTCTCCCTCGCACCCGGCCCCACTTATCTGAACACACCAAGCCAACCCAATTTATGAACAGGCTGTGGGCGATTGAATCCGGAAAACTCCCTAGGGTCGATCTCAGGGTGCGGCGCAAGCGCCGGTTTTCTGTGAGGGATTTGCAGGTCGCTTGGCCCGTGTGGCGCAACTGCTGCACAATCACTGTGCCTGGAGGGACGCCATGACCTCGTCGCCCTACGCCGATGGCCGCCGCGCGCTGGTGATCCACGAAGACGACGTCGGCATGACGCACGGCTCCAACGTCGCGTTCCGCGAGCTTTCGGCGCGCGGCGTGGTGAGCTCCGGCTCGGTGATGGCGCCCTGCCCATGGTTTGCCGAGACCCTGGAGATGGCGGCGGCCGATCCCTCGCTCGACCTCGGCGTCCACCTGACCCTCAACGCCGAGAAACGCCCGGTGAAGTGGCGCCCGCTGACCCGCCCGCCTCGCTCCGCCGGTCTCACCGACGAACGGGGCTACTTCTGGCCGGATCCAGCTTCGGTGCGGCGCCACGCGCATCCGGAGGCGGTCGAGGCCGAGCTGCGCGCGCAGATCGATGCGGCGCTGGGCGGCGGGATCGACGTCACTCACCTCGACGCCCACTGCGGCGCGGCGATGTCGCGCGAGTTCCTGCCGATCTACCGGCGGCTCGGCGAGGACTACGACCTGCCGGTGGTGCTGATGCGGCGCTTCGCCGGCGGCAATCCGCGGCCGGCGGGCCAGCCGGCGCTGGCGCCCGCGCTCGTGGAGGCGGCCGAGGATGCGGCGGCTCGAGGCGAGCCGGTGTTCGATCTGTTCTTCGAGACGCCCTGGGACCGGACCGAAGCGGCCGAGCCGGTCTATCGGGACGCGCTCGCCGGCGTGCCCGAGGGGCTGAGCTTCTTCGCCTTCCATTTCAACGCGCCGGGCGACTTCGAGACGATCGAGCCGGAATTCGCGCGGTATCGCACGGACGAGTACGCGCTCTTCGGGTCGGGAAGGATCGAGCCGATGCTGGCCGAGCTCGGGATCACGCTGCTCGGCATGCGGGAGCTGCGGGACAAGCGGCGGGCGGTGCGGGCGGGGGCGCGGCAATAGCGGAGCCGCATGCGCTGCCTTCTCCCGCAACGGCAGAAGGCACGTTGCAATTGTCCACCTAGGCCGCTGCGGCCGCCTTCAGCTCCCCCACGTCTCCGTGCCAGCCGCGTCGCGCGGCGGCGAGATCGGCCGCTGCGCCCGGGTGACCCAGCGCGTGGCGGGCCTGCGCGCGGATGGCGAGGGTGACGGGGTCGAGGCGCCAGACGGCGAGGACGGCGGTGGCCTCGCGCTCGGCGCCGGCGGCGTCGCCCTTGGCGAGCAGGGCGGCGGCGAGGCTGCGGCGGGCCGGGTACCACCAGGCGGGCGGATCGAGGCTCTTGGCGAGTCGGGCATCCTGCAGGTCGGCGGCCCCGCGGAAGGCGGTGATCGCGGCGTCGGCGTGATGCTCCTCAAGGGCCGCGTCGCCCTGGAGCGTCAGCCGGGCGAGCCGCAGCACCGTTCCGTTGCGCGAGGCAGGGGCGACGGCGGCCACGGGTGCAACGACCAGCGCCGCCTCGGCGCGGGCGTCGGCCGGACGGCCGAGCCTCAAGGCAGCCTCGCCGCGGGCGTAGTGGCGCATGGCCTCGAGGTAGGCGTGGCCGGCCACCGTGTCCGGCGCCGCCAGCATCGTTGCCGGGGCGGCGAACCGACCGAGCGCGGCGTAGACGTCGGCGGCGACCTGCTCGGCGCGCGGGTCGTACGTCGCTGGGGCGGGGAAGTCGCGGTTGAAAGCGGCCACGAACTTCAGCGCCGCCGAGCCGTCGCCGGCCATCATCGCGGCGCCGATCCCGAAGGCGATGTCGTGGAAATGATAGGTGAGGGCGCCAAGCGGGGTCGGGAAATCGGTCTTCGCTGCGTAGTCGCTGTCGACGCGCAGCGCGTCGAGATTGGCCCGCGCGGCGTCCTCGTAGCGGCCGAGCCGGTACTCGATGTGCGAGGGCATATGGACCATGTGGCTGGCCATCGGCGCCAGCGCGGCGAGGCGGTCGGCGTAGGGTTCGGCGAGCTGCGGCGCCCCGGCGTTCTCGGTGGCGTGGACCCAGAAGTGGACGAGGCCCGAGTGGTCCGGATGGCTGGCCAGCAGCGGCTGCAGCGCCTGCATGGCGATCGTCGGCCCGGCCGGATCGCCATCGTTTTCCTCGATCAGCCAGGCCTCGGCGTCGAAGATGGCGAGCTCGACGTCGTCTGGTTTGGCTCGGTGCAGCGCGTCCATCGCGTGTGCGAAGGCGAGATTGCCCTCCGGCAGGCTCGGCGCGGCGTAGC
>DATNEH010000022.1:0-4897 GCA_035553015.1 Caulobacteraceae bacterium
CCATCCCGAGCAACGCGCCGCCGGTCAACGCCATCGCCGCGGCCGACGACGCCGGCGCAATGGCGCGCAACAAGAAGCTCGCGCAGATTTTCACGCCCGACATCCTGGGCGCCAACGTCGCCTATCTGGAGACAATCACCGGCCCGGCGTTCCGCACCGAAGGCGCCGACCGCACCTACAAGGTGGGCGATTGCCAGGTCATCGTCGGCGTCGCGGGGGGCAAGATCGCCAACGTCGGCATCGACGGGATGAACCCGCACTGCGCCTTCCCCATCGCCCAGTATTTCGCGCAGGGCTACAACAAGCCGGTGCCGGCGCTGCCCACGTTCGGCGACATCAAGGAGGGTCTCGGCGGCCACTATGCCGCCGACTGCCTCAGCCTCTGCGGCAACGCCGCCGCGCCGGTCGTCTCGCTCTCCTACGAAGGCAGCCACGCCGACAACTTCAACAGCCTCTACGCCGCGACCCCGATCACCGGCGGGGCGGCGCTCGACGCCTACGCGGATTGGGGCGCCAAGCTCACCGCCAAGCACGGGCAGGACTACGTCGTGAACGGCGGATACAAGACGGGCGATTCCCTCGACGACGTCGCCGCCAGGGACTTCGCGCACGTCTATCCAACCATCGTCCGGGTCGGCCAGGACCTGCCGGGCGACTGACCCCCTCACGCGCGCGATCCGGCCAGAAAATCTAATCCGCCTCCAACGAAAAACCGCCCCTCGGCACGGCTCTGCGACCTTCCCCGGCGTTGACATAATCTGGCGCGCCGAGCATCGAGGCCCCAACTAAGGTCGGGCGCGGCCGCGCTCGCCTGGGCGTGTCGCTACGAAGCCTCGCCGAGCCCCGCCAAGCCGCCTCCGGGAGCCTCGCTCCCGCCATCCGTGGATACCTGATGACCGCCAGCCTCGCCCTCGGCTTCGACCTCGCCTTCACCGACCTCTACGATCGGGGCGGCCTGGCCAAGGTCGACCAGGCCTTCCTCGGCTATCTCGGCGCGCGCGACGCCGTGCTGCTGGAGCGCCTCGAAGCGGCGCGCGCCGCGCCGGGCGAGTTGGCGGGCGATCCGGAATCCGAGCTGCTGATCGCGCTCGCGCCCGTGCTGGAGGACTTCATCGGCGTCTTGTTCGGCGTCGAGGCCGAGCTCGGCGCGGCGCGGCAGGCGCGGGTCGACCTCGCCCCGATCTTCGAGGTGAAGCGCCAGTTCGTGCAGCGACGCGCAGTGCGCAAGCACGCGGCGGAAGCGGCGAGCCTCGACGGCGCGGCGTTGCGCGCGGCGCTGGAGCCGCTGCTCGGCGGGCCGCTGACCGAGCTCGCCTACGCGAAGGCAGTCGAGCACTGGTTGGCCGACGAGGCGGCCAACGCCGAGGCGCTGGAGCTGGCCGCGCGCTACGCCGCCTGGGCGACGCTGAGCGAGCCAGGCCGCGCCGCGCACCATCACGGCGTGCTCTTCAAGGCGCCCGGCAAGGTCGACCCCCTGGCGCTGGTGCCGGTGATCGACGATCCGGTGGCCGGCATCCCCGCCCTCGGCATCTCCGCCTCGCACCGGCGCCGCCGCGAAGGCTTCGCGCTGACCGATGCGGGAACCGACGTGACCGGCGCGCTCGACCACGCCAACTACTGCATCTGGTGCCACAACCAGGGCAAGGACAGCTGCTCCAAGGGCCTGCGCGAGAAGACCGGCGAGTTCAAGAAGAGCGCGTTCGGCGTCACCCTGGCCGGCTGCCCGCTCGAAGAGAAAATCTCGGAGATGAACCTGACGGCGGCTGGCGGCCTGACCGTCGGCTCGCTGGCCATCGCCATCGTCGACAACCCGATGCTGGCCGCCACCGGCCACCGCATCTGCAACGACTGCATGAAGTCGTGCATCTTCCAGAAGCAGGACCCGGTCGACATCCCGCAGGTCGAGACGCGCCTCCTGAAGGACACGCTGGCGCTGCCCTGGGGCTTCGAGATCTACGCGCTGCTCAGCCGCTGGAACCCGCTCAACCTGACCCGGCCGCTACCGCGCGCACCCAGCGGCAAGACGGTGCTGGTGGTCGGCCTCGGCCCCGCTGGCTTCACCCTCGCCCACCACCTGATCAACGATGGCCACGCGGTTGTGGCGATCGACGGCCTGAAGATCGAGCCGCTGGACGCGACGGTCTCCGGCGTCGGCGCGACCGGCGCCCGCACGGCCTTCGCGCCGGTACGCGACTTCGAGAGCCTGCGCGAGCCGTTGGGCTCGCGGGTGATGGCCGGCTTCGGCGGCGTCGCCGAGTACGGGATCACCGTCCGCTGGGACAAGACCTTCCTGAAGGTGGTGCGCCTGCTGCTGGAGCGGCGGGGCGAGTTCCGCATGTTCGGCGGCGTGCGCTTCGGCGGCACGATGACCATCGAGAGCGCCTTCGCGCTCGGCTTCGACCACATCGCGCTCTGCGCCGGGGCGGGCCGGCCGACCATCGTCGGCATGGCCAACGGCCTCGCCCCCGGCGTGCGCCAGGCCTCCGACTTCCTGATGGCGCTGCAGCTGACCGGCGCGGCCAAGACCGACTCGATCGCCAACCTGCAGGTGCGCCTGCCGGTGGCCGTGATCGGCGGCGGTCTCACCGCCATCGACACCGCCACCGAGGCGCTCGCCTACTATCCGCTGCAGGTCGAGAAGTTCCTGTCGCGCTACGAGGCGCTGGTCGCCGACCGCGGTGTCGCCGCCGTGGAAGCCGGCTGGACGCCGCAGGAGCGCGAGGTCGCCGCCGAGTTCCTGGAGCACGCCCGCGCCATCCGCGCCGAGCGCGCGGCCGCCGCCAAGGAGGGCCGCGAGGCCCGCATCGTCGAGCTGCTGCGCGGCTGGGGCGGCGCCACCATCTGCTACCGCCGCCGGCTGATCGACTCGCCCAGCTACACCCTGAACCACGAGGAGGTGGCCAAGGCGCTGGAAGAAGGCATCCGCTTCGCCGAGGGCCTGACCCCGCTGAAGGTGGAGATCGACGGCTTCGGCCACGCGGCAGCCCTGACCGTCGGCCTCGACCGCGCCCGAAACAACACCGACGAGGAGTTCGCCACCGAGCAGACGCTGCCGGCCAAGACCATCCTGGTCGCCGCCGGCACCCAGCCGAACACCGTGCTCGGCCGCGAGGACCCGGCGCGCGTCCACATCAACGGCAAGTACTTCCAGGCCTTCAACGAGGCGGGCGAGCCGGTGACGCCCGAGCCGCTGACCAAGCCTGCCGAAGTGCAGGTGCTGATGAGCGTCGGCGACGACGCCCGCGCGGTCAGCTTCTTCGGCGACCTGCACCCCTCGTTCGCCGGCAACGTGGTCAAGGCGATGTCGAGCGCCAAGCAGGGCTATCCGGTGGTCAGCCGCATGCTGGCAAAGACCGACGCGCGCCGCACGCCCGAGGCGCTGTTCGCGCAGATGGACGGCGAGCTGCGCGCCACGGTGCATAAGGTGGTGCGCCTGACGCCCACCATCGTCGAGGTGGTGGTCAAGGCGCCGATGGCCGCCCGCGCCTTCCAGCCCGGCCAGTTCTACCGCCTGCAGAACTTCGAGACGCTGGCCCCGTCGATCGACGGATCGCGCCTGGCCATGGAGGGCCTGGCGCTGACCGGCGCCTGGACCGACAAGGACGCCGGCCTGCTCTCGACCATCGTGCTCGAGATGGGCGGATCGTCCGATCTCTGCGCCCAGCTGCAGCCGGGCGAGCCGGTGATCCTGATGGGCCCCACCGGCCACGCCACCGAGATCCCGGAGAACGAGACCGTGCTCCTGATCGGCGGCGGCCTCGGCAACGCCGTGCTGTTCTCGATCGGCCAGGCGATGAAGGCCAAGGGCTGCCGCGTGATCTACTTCGCCGGCTACAAGCGTGGCATCGATCGCTACAAGGTCGAGGAAATCGAGCGCGCCGCGGATGCCATCGTCTGGTGCTGCGACGAGGCCCCCGGCTTCACGCCCGACCGCCCCGGCGACCTCGCCTTCGTCGGCAACATCGTCGAGGCGATCGACGCCTACGGTCGCGGCGCCCTCGGAGAAACACCGATCTCGCTCGGCGACGTCGACCGCATCATCGCCATCGGCTCGGACGGCATGATGAACGCGGTGGCCAGCGCCCGCCACGGCGTGCTCGCCGCCCACCTGAAGCCCGGTCACAAAGGCATCGGCTCGATCAACTCCCCCATGCAGTGCATGATGAAGGAGATCTGCGCCCAGTGCCTGCAGACCCACAAGGACCCGGCGACCGGCGTCGAGAGCGTGGTGTTCTCCTGCTTCAACCAGGACCAGGAGCTCGACAAGGTGCAGTTCGCCGGCCTGCGCGGGCGCCTCACCCAGAACGGCGTCCAGGAAAAGCTGACCCGCCACTGGATCGACCGCTCGATGCACACGCTGGGACTGCGGGGACGGCAGGCGGCGGAGTAGGCAGTTCTCGAACCGGGGCCGCCCCTGCGCGACGCGTCGCGACGCCCGCCCGCCGCAAATCTCACCGCAAAGCAACCGTAAACTACGGCGCCCTGCTCCTGGGGGCAGCGCCGCATCAAGCTCCGCCAACGGCGCCGCATCGGCCCCGCGCTCGAGCACGGCCCGCGCGACGCCACGGCGCCCGGCGCTCGAGGCCGCGCCTCATTCGGCGCGGCGGACTCGCGCCGCACCGCAAATCACCACAAACAGCGGCTTCCAGCCTCAGTGCGGCCGAGACCAGCGCGTCTACGATTTTAAAGATCGACGGCTCGCAGGGTAGGCCGCAAGCGAATGGCGCAGTCGTTACTTATCGTAATGACCGTTGGCAAGCCGATAGCGTGGTCGACTGCCGGCCATGTCGGCCAGCGCGGCGCGGCCGAAGCCTATCCTGGCCGGCGTCTATGCCGCCGTCTGCTTCATCTTGCTCAGTTGAGGACAGGCCCTAGGGTTCGCCGTCGTCGATCTTCA
>DATNEH010000023.1:0-17191 GCA_035553015.1 Caulobacteraceae bacterium
GCCCGGGAAGCCGATCAGGTTCGACCCGACCACAGCGGGATTGGCGCCGTTTCCTGGCAGCACGAACGACTTCACACCCGTGTCGGTGCCGTTGTAGTTCAGGTCGTAGTTATAGCCCTGGATACCGCCGTTGTACTTAATGTCGAAGCCCGGGGCATGGTAGGTGGCGATATAGTTGAAGTCGTCGTAGCCGTTCAATGTCACGTCGCGCTCGAGCGGCGAGATGAAGTCGTACGGGTTGCTCATGCCCGGGTTGTTCAGGACCCGACCGTTGAGCAGCGTCGCGCTGAGCGGCACCATGTCGGTGCCGTGCGCCAACACCGCAGCGTTGGCGATCGGATTGCCGTTCGGCGCCGCGTAGCCGTAGTTCGGGTTCACGAAGAGACCGGCGCCGACGTAGGCGTTGCCGTCGGTGAGGTTGGTCTCGTCGAAGCTGCCGTTCGCGAAGCCGACGCGCGAGCCGGCGTCGCCGCGGTTGTTCCAGCCGGAGATGAAGGCGCGCGCCCAGAACTCGAACTGGTCGCTCGGCTTCCAGTCCACCTGGCCTTCCAGGTAGTACTCGTGCTCCACGGTGCCTTCGGACTTCATGCCGGGCGCGAGGTTGTGGAAGAAGCCGTCGTTCTGATTGTGGTCGTAGCCGGCGACGCGGACGTCGAGGCCCGGCGCCACCTGGGTCGAGAACGCGCCTTCGATGTTGTAGGTGCCGAAGTTGGCGAAGGTGGCGCGCATCTCGCCGTACGGGTGGTCGGTCGGGCGCACCGAGATCATGTCGATCGAGCCGCCGGGCGCCTCGCGGCCGCCGACGCTCTGCGGACCGCGCTCGATCTGCTCCTGCGACAGGAACAGCGAGGACTTGTCGAGGCCGTACGGCGAATAGACGTAGAATTCGTCTTCGTAGTTGGCGACGCGCTGGTCGTCGGTGACGTTCACCGACTGGCGGCCGATGCCGCGGATGTAGGCGTGCACGTTCGCCGGGTCGTAGGAGAAGCCGGGGGCGAAGTTGGTGACGTCGGCCACCGTGTTGATGCCGATGGCGTCGCGCTGGGCGCCGGTGAACACCGACACGGCGACAGGCACCCGCTGCAGGCTGGTCTCACGCTTTTCGGCGGTGACCACCAGTTCCGTTACGCTTGCCGCCCCCTGGTCGGTCGCCGCGGCGCTCGCCGTGGCGGTCGCCGCGTGGCCCACGCCGGCCATCAGGCCCAGCGCGCCAGTGGCGCAGGTCAGCAACAACAGATTCTTGGTCATCTCGCCTCCCAGGAGCGGGCAAATTGGCCCGTTCAGAAACATTTTAAAGCCGGCGCCTCATGGGGGCCCGGTCATCGCGGCGCGGAACCTGCCGAGCGCCAGCGGCGCCGTCAACGACGATCCTACGCGCTTGTAATCTTGGGCCCGTACTGTGGCGCGCGGAAGACACTCGCCTAGCAAGCGACCACATCAGGTATTCGCGTGCGAACACCTGACGTGACGTCGCCTTGGAACGAAAACTAGTTCCGTTAGTCCAAGTTACATTATAACGCGTTATAAGCGTGGGGCGCGGAACTCTTGCCCAGAGTTGTTTTTCGCCCACTCGCACGCACATTTTTGCGCCGCACACGCAAAGTCTCCAGCATGACGCAAAGTAAACGCTGACCGCCATGTTGAGTAGTTCGCGAACCGAGCGGCGGCGCGCGCAGCGGCGAGGCGCGCCCGCCGGCCGGCGGGTCAGCTAGTAGAAATTGATCACCACGCTCAGCCGCTCGCCCGCGTAGAGCGGCAGCACCCAGTGCACGCACTCGCCCGCGAAGGAGACCATGGTGTTCGCCGTCGGCGTCACCAGGATCGGATCGGAGATGTCGTCGCCGCGGCCGACCGCGATCTCGCCGCCCTTGGCGGCCAGCACCTTGGCGTAGAACACGTTGGTGCAGATCGGCGGGCCCGGATGCGCATCGTTGGAGTCGGTGTGCGGCTCCTGCTGCGCCGGATGCTCGGCGTCGCCCATCATTTTCACCGGGAAGATCTGCAGGAACGGCGGCGCGCGGAACGGGAACCCGCAGCGCCTGGCCCATTGCAGCGCGGCGACGGCAAGGTTGCTCCGGATCTCGTCGAGCGGGCCCTGGGCGACGAGGTCGCTGGCGCGGACCTGGCTGGTGTGGCTGCGGCCCAGCAGGCCGAGCGCCTCCGACGGCCGCCAGCTGGACGACAGCCGGTCGAGCGCCGCCAGCGTCCTGGAGAGCGCCAGCGGCGGCAGGAAGTTGCGCTGAACGTGAACGAGGGGAGGACGCGACACGGACGGAACGAAACGCAGGAAGAGGGAGCGTCCCTTGAATGAACGGCCAAGCGAACGCCACTTACTTTTTCTTCAGGCGCGCGGAGCGGGGCTGCCCGCGCGCACCTTGGGCGAGGGCGTGTTCAGCCGGGCGCAAAGGGATAGGGCGAGATCGCCTTGGTGAAGTCGTCGACCAGCAGCGTGCGGCCGAGCGGCTCGGCGGCGCGCTGCGGACAGGCCGGCCGCTCGCAGACCCGGCAGGCCGGACCGATCTCGGTGACCGCCGGCTCGGCGAGGTCGAGCCCGCGCGAATAGACGAGCCGCGGCGCGTACTTCAGCTCGCAGCCGATGCCGATGGCGAGCCCCGCATCCTCGTCGGCGTAGGGGCCGGCGATGCGCGGCGCGGTGCGCGCCAGCGTGAAGAAGCGCGCGCCGTCCGGCGTCTCGACGATCTGGGTGACGATGCGGCCCGGCGTGCGGAACGCCTCGTGCACGCGCCACCTGGGGCAAGAGCCGCCGAATCGGGAGAACGGGAAGGCGGCGCCGGCGAAGCGCTTGGAGATGTTGCCGGCCGAGTCGACCCTCAGCATGAAGAACGGCACGCCGCGCGAGGTCGGCCTAGAAAGCGTGGTCAGCCGGTGGCAGACCTGCTCGAAGCTGGCGCCGAACTTGGCGCTCATCAGCTCGATGTCGTGGCTGGTCTTCTCGCAGGACTCGCGGAACGCCTCGTAGGGCATCATCGCGGCGGCGGCGAGGTAGTTGGCGAGCGAGACCTTGAGCAGGCGTCGGGTCGGCGCGTCCGGCGGGGCCGCGCGCTCCACCTGGGTGTTCAGCAGGGCGTCGTGCTCGGCGATTGCGATCTGGAAAGCGACGCCGAACGTGCGGCCGGCCTCGCCGAGCAGCTCCGACAACATCAGCCGGCGCCGGTGATGGTCGTAGCGCCGCACCGAGTCCGGCAGCACCTCGGCCGGCACCACGCGCACCTGGATCCCATGGCGCTCGGCCAGCCGCTCGCGGCCGGCGGCGAAGAAGCCCTGCGGCTCGGGCTTCAGCTCGCGCGCCAGCGTCTCGCCGGCCTCGTCGAGCTCCGGGAAGAAGTTGCGCTGCGCCTGGATGTGGTCGCGCACCCAGTCGGACGGGGTCAGCGCCAGTCCGTCGGCGCCTTCCTCGGCCCGGGGCAGCGCGCCGAACTCCGCCAGTCGCCGGCGGTCGGCGTAGGCGCGGTAGAGCCGCACGATGGCGTCGGCGATACCAGGCGCGTTCTCGGCCACCTCCGCCACCTCGTGGCGGGCCACGCCCAGGTCGCGGAACAGCGGGTCGGCGAACACCTCGGTCAGGTCGCGCGCGCCGGCCGCCTCGTGGTCGGCCGAGAGGCTGCGGATGTCGATGTCGTAGGCCTCGGCCAGCCGCAGCAGCACCTGCGCCGTGACCGGCCGCTGGTTGCGCTCCAGATGGTTCAGGTAGCTGGGCGAGACGCCGAGGTCCTCGGCCATCCGCGTCTGGGTGAGGCCGAGGTCGCGCCGCAGCCGCCGCAGCCTGGGACCGAGGAAAAGCTTGCGTTCAGGCGCCTGGGCCATCGCCAACCCCGCGCGGCGATAGGTTCACCACGAAGAACACCAAGGACACGAAGTCAGAGCACCACACGTTTCAGCCCCTGCTTGAAGAGCGGGACGTTGAAATTCATCAGGAATCCAAGCCGGCAACCGGAAAGTTTCAGGTAGGTGAGCAACTGCGCCTGATGCAACGGAGTCAGAGCGTCGACCGCCTTCACATCTACGACGATCGCGTCATGCACCAGGAGATCGAGGCGATAGCCCGCATCGAGCATCACCCCATCGTACTGGATTGGAAGCGCCGCCTGGCGGCGCAACGAAACGCCCCGAACGGTGAGCTCGTGCGTCAAGCAATGTTCGTAGGCTGACTCCAGCAGGCCTGGGCCGAGGGCCTTGTGAACCTTCAGCGCCGAGTCGACGACCACGTGACCGACGCGCTCGACCTCGGCCGAAGTCGCTTCGTGATCTTCGTGTCCTTCGTGGTTCATTATTTCGAACCCCTCCAAGCATCGAAGTATGTCGCGATTTGACATGTGTGACAATGTCAAACTGTGACAACTCGTCCTTATGGCGCGGGGTTGCGGCGGTTTCCCTGCTTTTCCAAGGGGCTTCGCGCGTTTACCGGTCAAAGTCACACAAGTTTCGTGCGGGACCGCAATGTCATACCAAGATCATATCATCGAGATGAGCTCGCTCATCGAGAGCAAGAACGGCGCGTGGGATGGGATCGACCCGGCCGCCGTGGCCCGCATGCGGCTGCAGAACCGGTTCAAGACCGGCCTGGAGATCGCCAAGTACACCGCTGACATCATGCGCCGCGACATGGCCGCGTATGACGCGGACCCGGCCAACTACACCCAGAGCCTCGGCTGCTGGCACGGCTTCGTCGCCCAGCAGAAGATGATCTCGATCAAGAAGCACTTCGGCTCGACCAAGGGGCGGTACATCTACCTCTCGGGCTGGATGGTCGCCGCACTGCGCTCGGAGTTCGGGCCGCTGCCCGACCAGTCGATGCACGAGAAGACCTCGGTGCCGGCGCTGATCGAGGAGATCTACACCTTCCTCAAGCAGGCCGACGCGCGCGAGCTGGGCCTGCTCTACCGCGACCTCGACGCCGCCCGGAAGGCCGGCGACGCGGCCAGGGAACAGAAGCTGATCGACGCGATCGACAACTTCGAGACCCACGTCGTGCCGATCATCGCCGACATCGACGCCGGCTTCGGCAACCCCGAAGCGACGTACCTGCTGGCCAAGAAGATGATCGAAGCCGGCGCCTGCGCGCTGCAGATCGAAAACCAGGTCTCCGACGAGAAGCAGTGCGGCCACCAGGACGGCAAGGTGACGGTGCCGCACGAGGACTTCGTCCAGAAGATCCGGGCGATCCGCTATGCGTTCCTGGAGCTCGGCGTCGACAACGGCATCATCGTCGCGCGCACCGACAGCCTGGGCGCGGGCCTGACCAAGCAGATCGCCTACTCGAAGGAGCCGGGCGACCTCGGCGACAAGTACAACAGCTTCCTCGACTGCGAGGAGATCAGCGCGGCCGACGTCAAGAACGGCGACGTGGTGATCACCCGCAACGGCAAGCTGATGCGGCCTAAGCGCCTGCCGTCGAACCTCTTCCAGTTCCGCGCCGGCACCGGCGAGGACCGCTGCGTGCTCGACTGCATCACCTCGCTGCAGAACGGCGCCGACCTGCTGTGGATCGAGACCGAGAAGCCGAACGTCTCGCAGATCGCCGGCATGGTGAACCGCATCCGCGCGGTCATCCCCAACGCCAAGCTCGCCTACAACAACAGCCCGTCCTTCAACTGGACGCTGAAGTTCCGCGAGCAGGTGTTCGAGGAGTGGGTCGCCGCCGGCAAGGACGTCTCGCCCTACGACAAGGCCAAGCTGATGAGCGCCGACTATGACGCGACGCCGCTGGCGATCGAGGCGGACACCCTGATCCGCACCTTCCAGGCGGACGCGGCGCGGCACGCCGGCATCTTCCACCACCTGATCACGCTGCCGACCTACCACACGGCGGCACTGAGCACCGACAACCTGGCCAAGGAGTACTTCGGCGACCAGGGCATGCTCGGCTACGTCAAGAAGGTGCAGCGCGAGGAGATCCGCCAGGGCATCGCCTGCGTGAAGCACCAGAACATGTCGGGCTCCGACATCGGCGACGACCACAAGGAGTACTTCGCCGGCGAAGCCGCGCTGAAGGCGGGCGGCGTTCACAACACGATGGCGCAGTTCGCCTGAGGTTCAAGTTGCGGCCTCCGGGCCGCGCGGAGTGATCCCGCGCGGCCCGGAAAGCTGATAGGGTTGACTGGTGGGGGCAGGTGCCCCCGCCTTTTTTCTATTCTGGTAGATGAGGTCCGGCATGGCCGACGACGCAACCACCCTCGCCCGCCCCGCCGAGGTCACGGCGCCCATCGTGGGCCGCGCGGCGGAAGTCCTGACGCCGGAGGCCCTCGCCTTCCTGGGTGAGCTGCACCGCAAGTTCGACGCGCGCCGGCTGGAGCTGCTGGCCCGCCGCCAGGCCCGCCAGAAGCGCTTCGACGCTGGCGAAAGCCCGGATTTCCTGCCCGAGACCAAGAGCGTGCGCGACGGTGACTGGAAGGTGGCGCCGATCCCGGCCGACCTGCTGGACCGCCGCGTCGAGATCACCGGTCCGACCGACCGCAAGATGGTGATCAACGCGCTGAACTGCGGCGCCAAGGTGTTCATGACCGACTTCGAGGACGCCAACGCGCCGACCTGGGCCAACATGGTCGACGGCCAGGTGAACCTGATCGACCTGTGGGCCGGCAAGCTCAGCTTCGACGACCCCGCCAGCGGCAAGTCGTACCGGCTGAACGACAAGCGCGCGGTGCTCATCGTGCGCCCGCGCGGCTGGCACCTGCCAGAGCGGCACGTGGTGGTCGACGGCCAGCCGATGTCCGGCTCGCTGGTCGATTTCGGGCTCTATTTCTTCCACAACGCCAAGGCGTCGCTGGCGCAGGGCTCAGGCCCCTACTTCTACCTGCCGAAAATGGAGAGCCACCTCGAGGCGCGGCTCTGGAACGACGTCTTCGTGCTCGCCCAGGAACGGCTCGGCCTGCCGAACGGCACGATCAAGGCCACCGTGCTGATCGAGACGCTGCCGGCCGCGTTCGAGATGGACGAGATCATCTACGAGCTGCGCGACCACATGGCCGGCCTCAACTGCGGCCGCTGGGACTACATCTTCAGCTACATCAAGCGCCTGCGCCGCCATCCGGACGCGCTGACGCCCGACCGCGCGCTGATGGGCATGGGCGCGGCGTTCCTGGCCGCCTATTCGCTGAAGCTGATCCAGACCTGCCACCGCCGCGGCGCGTTCGCGATGGGCGGCATGGCTGCGCAGATCCCGGTGAAGGGCGACGCGGCCGCCAACGAGGCCGCCTTCGCCAAGGTGCGCGCCGACAAGGAACGCGAGGCCAACAATGGCCACGACGGCACCTGGGTCGCCCACCCCGACCTGGTGCCCGTGGCGATGGAGGTGTTCGACCGCGTGATGCCGGCCGCCAATCAGCTCGGCAAGCTGCGCGAGGACGTCAGCATCAGCCGCGAGGAGATGCTGAAGGTGCACCCCGGCGAGCGCACCGAGGCGGGCCTCAGAGAGAACATCCGCGTCGGCGTGCAGTACATCGAGGCGTGGCTGCGCGGGCGCGGCGCGGTGCCGCTGTACAACCTGATGGAGGACGCTGCGACGGCCGAGATCTGCCGCACGCAGATCTGGCAGTGGGTGAACCAGCAAGCCAAGCTGAACGACGGCCGGGTGGTCTCGCCGGAGCTGTTCAAGAGCGTGCTGGGCGAGGAGATGGCCGGCCTGAAGCAGACGCTGGGCGCGGCTTACGAGAACGGCCGCTTCGCCGAGGCGATCAAGATCTTCTCGGACATTAGCCTCTCGCCCGAGTGCGAGGAGTTCCTGACGCTGCCCGCCTACGAGGTGCTGGAGTAGCGCCTTAGCGCGCCGACACCGCCGCCGTCAGGCCTGGACGACGTTCTGCAGTGTGAAGCTGAACGGCTTGGCGTCGGGACCGTCGCCGCCGCCGCGCATGACGATATCGGCGCTGGCGATGCCGGCCAGGGTCACCTCGAACGGCGGGCGCGCCTCGACCACCGCGCTGTTGATCAGCTTGCCCTGCTGGACCTGCGAGGCGACCAGGAACCATAGCTGCGCCGGGGGCTCGAAGACCACGCTCTCGCCGGGACTCAGGCCCATCTTCGCAAGGCAGGGCTGGCCGTCCTTGCAGAGGTAGGCGTCGATCGTCCCGTTCGGCAGCTGGTTGGCGACCTCGATGTGCGGGAAGAAGTTGCTGCGCCCGGTCGCCTTCAGCACGTCGCCGGACGGGTCGCGCACCATCGCGAACGCCTCTCCGCCGCTGGCCGGGAGCTCCGGCGAATAGTTGCCGGAGCTGTCGGCGGCGACGACGCCGGACGTGACCGGGTAGACGAACGGGTGATGATCGCCGCGCCCGCAGTTCTGGATCACCAGCCAGGCGACCGGCAGGTCGCCCGGCCCGGTGTGGCTGGGCGCGAACACGACGACGTCGGAGTTGTTCACATCGTCGGAGTCGTTGATGAAGTTGAGTTGGATATCCACTGGCTCCCCCGCCCGCTAGGAGCGCAACCCTAGAGGCGCGGCGTCCAGCATTCAATCATCGGACGACCTGGCGAGGGCCGCATGACTGACGAAATCCTCGACCGCAACCGCGACGCCTGGAACGCCCGGCGCTACGAGTCGTGGGTGACCGCCCTCGGAACGCCCGAGCAGGAGGCGCGCGTCCTCGCGGCCGATCCCGCTTACAAGCTGCGGCGGCTCTTGCCGCACATGGGCGACGTGGCCGGCCGGCGCGTCTGCAACGTGCAGGGCTCGCACGGCCGGATCGCGGTGGCGCTGGCGTTGATCGGGGCCGACGCGACGGTGATCGATTTCGCCGAGGAGAACCGCCGCTATGCGCTGGAGCTGGCGGCGGCGGCCGGCGTCACGATCGACTACCGGCTGGCGGACGCGATGGCGGCAGACGCGCTCGGTCTTGCGCCATTCGACTGGGTGGCCATGGAGCTCGGCATCCTCCACTACCACCGCGATCTGACAGGCTTCTTCGGCGTGATGGCGCGGCTGGCGAAGCCCGGCGGACGGCTGATCGTCCACGAGTTCCACCCGGTGAACCGCAAGCTGCGGCAGACGGGCCACCCGCCCGACTACTTCAACGCCGAGATCATGATCGGCGACGTGCCGAACCCCACCGGCGACGGGGCGCGCCTCGGACAGTGCGCCTTTCGCGCCTGGACGCTGGGCGAGATCGTCACCGCCGCGGTCGACGCGGGTTGGGCGATTGAAAAGCTGCTCGAGCATCCCGACTGGGTGGACGAGCCCACCTGGCCGGGAACCTTCACGCTGCTGGCCGCCAAGCCGGCTTGACGACGAGTCATCTGCCCGGATGCTGGTGGAACGCGCGACGTTCAGGGCTTGCGGACTGAGACGCCGACGCCGTCTTTCACCTGGTCGGAGGGGAAGGTGATGACCTGGTCGCCCTCGCTCACGCCGGAGAGCGCTTCGGCGCTGGTGTCGGTGATCGCGCCGATGCTGACCGGGGTCAGCCGGGCGCGCCCGGCGACGATGCGGTAGAGCGCCCAACCGCCGGCGTGGCGCTGCAGGGCGCCCAGCGGGATGATCAGCGCGCGGGGCGACTGGCGCAGGAAGACGCGGCCCCAGATGCGGTAGCCGGGGGCCAATGCCGCCCAGCTGGCCGGCGGGTCGGTGATGGCGAGCCAGACATAGACACGCTGCTCGTCGACGCCGAGCGCCGAGACCTTGGTGAAGCCGCTGGGCTCCACCAGGCGCACGCGGGCGGCGAGCGTCGCGCCGCCCCAGTCGTAGACTTCGGCGGGCATGCCGGGCCGGATCCTGGCGGCGTCCTCGGAGAGGAACTCGACCACCGCCTCCAGGCCCCGGCCGGCGCTGACCTCGATCAGCTGGGTCCCCGCGGTGACCGTGCGGGCCGAGGGCTCCATCACCCGCGTCACCCAGCCGGCGGCGGGCGACATCACGGCGACCGCCTGCCCGCCGCGCGCGTCGGGCCCGATCAGCGCGGCCTTCGCCTGAGCCAGCGCCTGGGCGGCCGAGCGCGCGGCCTGCGCAGCCTGGTCGGCGGCGGCCTTCGCGTCGTCGAGGCTCTGGCGCGAGGCGGCGCCGATGCCGATCAGCGGGCGGGTGCGCTCGAGCACCGAGGCCGTGCGCACCTGCTCGGCCTGCGCCTTCCTGAAGTCGGCGGCGGCCGCGGCGACCGCCGCCTCGCGCTGCGCCTTCACCGACGGATCCAGCAGCGGCGCGGCGGCCGGCGCGATGCGGGCGACCACCTCGCCGGCCGTGACCTGGTCGCCGACCTTCAGCGAGATGCGTTGCAGCGCGCCGGCGACCGGCGCGGCGGCCACATAGGCGTCGCGGACCCGGGCCTGGCCCTGGTCGTAGACCGACTCGGCGATCGGCCCCCGAACCACCGTCGCCGCGTCCACCGGCACCGGGCGCGGCAGGAACATCACGACGAGGGCGAGCACCATCAGGGCCGCGGCCACAATAAGCACGTTGCGCCGGACCTGGGACTTCGAAGCCATCTACTCCCTCGTCTTCAGCACGGCGACCAGATCAAGCCGGCTAAGCTGGCGCTGCAGCATCAGACAGCCGAGGCCAACGGAGGTTGCGTAGGCGGTGACGGAGAAGGCCAGCGTTCTCGCCGTGAGCGCGACCGGGATCCGGAATTCGTCCTGCGAGAAGGCCGCGGCGAGCGCGTGGGAGAAGGCGTCCCCGAGCAGGATTCCGAGCGGGACCGCAAGCAGCGCCAGCAGGCCAATTTCCCCATAGAGAATGTAGGCGCACTCGCCTTTCGAGAAGCCGAGCACCTGCAGGGTTGCGAGGTCGCGCGAACGCTCAGCCAGTGTTATGCGGCCCATGTTGTAGGACACGCCGACCGCGATGGCCGCGGCGAAGCCCAGGTAGAACAGCACGCTGGTTGAGAAGGATCGCGCGATCGTCGCCCGCCAATTGGCGACGGTGGCGTCGCGCGAGGTGGCGCCGACGATCTGCGGACGCCCCTCGAGCGCCGCATAGAGCCTGTCCTGAAGATCTGGCGCAGTGAGCAGGTCGGCGCCTGAAGCCAAATCGCCGTCCCCCATGATGCGATTGAGCTCGTCCCGCGCCATGTAGACGTAAAGTCCGCTGAAGTCGTCGGCGAGCGCCGTCACCGGCAGCGAAATCCTCGGTCGGCGACCTTCGAGCACGTCGATCGCCACCCGATCGCCCGGTTTCAGGCCAAGGCGCTCGCCCAGCGCGCGGCTGAGGACCACGCCCCGGCCCTCGAACGGGATCGGGCGCGCCGCCTGATCGAGCGGTCGCGAGAGAACCGCGCCCGGCTCGGAGCCCAGGATCGCGGTGCGCTTGCGTCCGTCGGGGCCCTGCGCCCAGGCGATCACGTTGCGCACCGGCTCAGCGGCGAACACCCCGGGCAGGCGCAGGGCCTCCGCTACCGCACGCACGTCGCGGGGATGGAAGAAGGTGACTTGCGAGCTCCACCGCTGCGCCTGGTAGTAGGCGTTGTCGATCACCTGATCGATCGCGTCGCGCAGGAACTGCGTGCTGACCAGCAAGGTGAGGCTGAGGGCCAGCCCCCCGACCGTCAGGATCGCCTTGCCGGGAAAGCGCGTGAGCCGCCTCAGGATCATGCGGGTCGGCTGATCCAGCATGGCGGCCACGTGCGTGGTGTCCAGCAAACCGCGGCGATAGACCGTCGGCGGCGCGGGCTGCATCGCTTTGGCTGGATCCAGGGCCGCCGCCCGCCCGGCCGCGAGGCTCGCCCCCGCGAGCGCCGAGATCGTCGCGATCAGGCTGCTCACGACAAAGACCGTCCAGTCGAATTGCGGCTCGAAAACCGGAAAGCGGAAGTACTGTGCGTAAAGCCGGGTCAACGCCGCGGCGAGGACGGCGCCGGCGGCGCCCCCGGCGACAACTCCGGCCAGGCCGATCACGACCGACATCTTCAGGTATGGGATCGCGACCTCGGCGCTGGTGAAGCCGAAGGCCTTCATGAGGCCGATCTGTTCGCGCTCGGTCTCCACGAGACGCGCCATCACCATGTGGGTCAGGGCGGCCGCGACCAGCAGGAATACGGGCGGCAGAATGAGCGTGAGGATGCGCAGTTGCCTCACCTCGTTGTGCAGGAAGCGGTGCGACGGCTGATCGATCCGGGCCACGGCCGGGGCGCCGCCGTAAGGCGATAGCAGCCGATCCACCTGGGGCAGCACGCGGTCCGGAGCGACGCCGCCGGCAAGCTTCAGCGCCACCTGGTTGAAGGCGCCGACCTGGCCGGTGACTGCCTCTACCTGGTCAGGCGGGGCCCAGAGCACCGCCTGGTGCGCGTCGTCGGGCAGGAACGACTCGCTCGGTGAATAGACATACTCCGGCGAGAGCGCCGAGCCGACGATGACGAAGCTGACGCGCCGTCCGCTGATGGTGGCTGTGAGGGTTTGCCCCAGCTGAACGTGGGCGGCGTCGAGGAAGGCTTTCAGCCCGACGGCCTCATTCCTGCGGCCCGCGGCGGGCAACCGCCCGGCGGCGAGCACGATCTGGTTCAGCGCGGTCGCCGGGTTCCTGGGCAACGAGATCAGTTGCACGTGGGCGGGGCGATCGAGACCGGGAACGGGCAATAACCCGCCCCCCGTGGCGCGGGTGTCGACCGCCACCACCCCGTCGATGGCGCGCAAGCCCCGGATCCGCCCGTTCGGCGCCCGCTCTGCCGTCGCGAAGACATCGGCGAAGCGGGTCTGCGCGTAATAGCGGTCCTGGGCGACCACGACGGCCTTCAATGCGCCGTTCGCCATAACGGCGACGGCGACGCCGATGGCGCCCAAGAGCGCGATGGCGGCGACCTGTGGGGCGAGGCGGCGCAGGTCACGCAGCAGCTTGACGTCGAGCGTCCTCACCAGCGCACCTGGGCAGGCGCCTTGCGCTCGGCGTTGACGGCGATCTCGGCGACCTTGCCGTCGCTGAAGCGGATCACCCGGTCGGCGATCTCGGCGACGGCGGCGTTGTGGGTGACCATCATCACCGTGGCGCCGGTCTCCTCCGCCGACGTCATGATCGCCTCCAGCACCTGGACGCCGGAGACCGAGTCGAGCGAGCCGGTGGGCTCGTCGCAGAACAGCACCTCCGGCCGCTTGGCGATCGCCCTGGCGACCGCCACGCGCTGCTGCTGGCCGCCGGAGAGCTCGGCCGGGAAGTGATCGAGCCTGTCCGAGAGACCGACGAGGGCGAGCGCTTCCTCGGGCTTCATCGGATTGGTGGCGATCTCGGTGATCAGCTCGACGTTCTCGCGCGCCGTCAGGCTGGGCGTCAGGTTGAAGAACTGGAAGACGAAGCCGACCGCATGGCGGCGATACTGGGTGAGGTCGCCATCCGAAAGCTTCACCAGGTCGCGGCCCTCGAACAGCACCTCGCCGGAAGTGGCGCGGTCGAGGCCGCCCAGGATGTTGAGCAGGGTCGACTTGCCCGAGCCCGAAGGGCCGAGCAGCACCAGCATCTCGCCGCGCAGGATGTCGAGGTCAACGCCATCGAGGGCGCGCACGTCGCCGGCGGCGGTCGGATAGGTCTTGGTGAGGCCTCGAACGTGGAAGGCCAGGTCGCCGCGCTTGTGGCCGTGCTGCCAATCGGCCTGCGCCATCGGCGTCAGGCTCCCGCCTTCGAGGGCGGCCCGGGCGCGTCGGCGAGCAGCGCCTCGAACCAGGCGAACACCTCGTGCGTGGCCCGCAGGCGTGCGGCGCGCGGGCTGCCTCGGCCGACGAGGCTCATGCCCTGCTCGGTCAGCCGGTCGATCGCCGCCAGGCTGGCGACGCGGCGGCGGATCACCGTCTCCCAGGCGTCGTCGTCGACGCGGTAGTAGGCGGTGCGGTCGCCGGCGCGGCGCAGCCGCCGCACGACGCCGGTCGTGATCAGCGCGCGCATGTTGGTGGTGAGCGAAGCGCGGCTCGCCTTGATCGCGGCGGCGACCTCGCCGGCCGACTGCTCGGCCGGGTCGCAGATCAGCAGCCAGCCGACGATGCGCCCGGTGATCGGCGGCATGCCGTAGTTGACCTCGAAGAACTCGCCGACCCGCTCAACCCAGGCCAGCACCGCGTCGTCGTCCGGTTGGCCGGCGCGTCGTTGATTGTGGACAATTTCAGTCACGACTGAATTGGCTATCACGCTGCGCGTTGCTTCGCGACCCAAATTCCGGCCGGGGGGTCCGGCCACCGACGCGGGCTTCGAACCGAGCGGGGCGACGAAGGCGGAGCTGGCGGCGCCGATCACGGGCGCGAGCCCCGTGCATGCGACCGTCACGCTCACCAACGCGCAGATCGACGACCTCAACGCCGGCAAGCTGTCGTTCTACGTCGACACCAGGACAGGCCCGGCAGGCGAGCTGCGCGGCAAGGTCACGCGGTCCACGGACTAACCTGGCGAAGCTAGGCAACCCGGCCAAAGCGGGCTACGCAACGGGATCGGCTGCGAGCACGCTCGCGCTCCGACCAGGTCCGGCCCGCATGAGCCTCGATCACGAACGTTATCAAGGACTTGCCGGATTCCGGCTGGCGCTGCGGCGCTTTCTGGCGGCCTCCGAGGCGATCAGCAAGACCGCTGGCGTCACCCAGCAGCAGTATCAGGCGATGCTGGCGATCAAGACCTGGCCGTCGCAGACCATGACGATGGGCGACCTGGCCGACCAGCTGATGCTGACCCACCATGCCGCGGTGCAGCTGGTGAACCGCATGGCCAAGGCCGGCGTCGCGGTGCGCGAGCCGTCCAGCACCGATCGGCGCAGCGTGCTGGTCAAGCTGACCGACGCGGGCGAAGCGATGCTCGACCACCTGGCCGGCCAGCACCTGGACGAGGTGCTGCGCCAGGAGCCGCAGCTGACCCGCTCGATCCGCCGCCTGCGCCGCCTCTCGTCAGGGTCGGACGAGCCGGGCTGACGCCCGCCAGCCGTCGGCCCTCTCGACGCTGCGCGGGCCAGATAGCGCCAAAGGGCCCCGAGCGTCGCCGCCCGGGGCCCCATGATGCTACTCGTTGAGGGGCGCGGCCCTTCAGGAGCAGCGCCACTTAACTCAACGTCCGTCGGGACTTAGTCCTCCGGATAGTCGTAGTAGCGACCGTCGCGGTGGATGTAGGTATGCGGCGGCGGCGTCGAAGCCGCGCCGACCACGGCGCCAGTGCCACCGCCGATAGCCGCGCCAACCGCCGCGCCCGGGGCGCAGCCGATCGGAATGGTCACCAGGCAGCCGATGAGGGCGCCCGCGCCCGCGCCGGCCACGCCACCCCGCACGGCGTGCCGGCCGGGGTCGGGCTGGTGGACGGTGACGAGACGACCAGAGTCGTCGCGATAAGTATAGGTGTCAGCGAAAGCCGCGCCGGTCATCAGAGCGAACGCAGCAACACCCGCCAGTACCTTGCGGATCATGCTAGCTCTCCTTTTAGTTATGCCGAGGGCGCTTAGCCCGAGACGTCGGTAATAACGCCGCCTCTACCGCATCGTTCCAAGAATTGATCTGTCCCCCGCCGACGCTCGCGTGGATGAAACTGCACGTTACGTGATGTGATCTGAACCGAGCAACGCAAAATTGGTCGACCTCGACTCGCGCAGGCCACGCCGTCGCCGTTGATCGTGCGCCGCGCGCTGCGCGCCATTGACGGCGCGAGGGCGGCTGGGGCCTATACAAGCGTTTGAATGCTCCCGGGGGCGGGCGATGTCAGCCCCGCGCCCGCCAACCCTCGCTTTTTCAAGGAAGCCCGCCCATGACCGAGATCAACGCCGTCACCAGATACGACCTCGAGGGCGACGTCGGCGTGATCACGCTGAACTCGCCGCCGGTGAATGCGCTGTCGGCCGGCGTGCGCGACGGCCTGGCGAACGGGATGGCCGCGGCGCTGGCCGACGCTGGCGCCAAGGCGGTGGTGATCGTCTGCGAGGGCCGCACCTTCATCGCCGGCGCCGACATCACCGAGTTCGGCGGCGCGCAGAAGGGCGCGAGCCTCTTCGACGTGCAGAACGCCATCGAGAACTCGCCCAAGCCGGTGATCGCCGCGATCCACGGCACTGCGCTGGGCGGCGGCCTCGAGGTGGCGCTGACCTGCCACTACCGCGTCGCGGTTCCGTCGGCGCGCTGCGGCCTGCCGGAAGTGAACCTCGGCCTGCTGCCGGGCGCCGGCGGCACCCAGCGGCTGCCGCGCATCGTCGGCCCGGAGAAGGCGATGGAGATGATGACGGCGGGTACGCACGTGCCGGCCAAGGAGTGCCTGGCGATGGGCCTGGTCGACGAGCTCGTCGAGGAGGGCAAGCTGCGCGAAGGCGCGGTCGCCTTCGCCCACAAGGTCGCCGCCGAGGGCCGGCCGCTGAAGAAGGTGCGCGAGTCGAACGAAAAGGTGGAGGCCGCGCGCGGCCATCCGGAGATCTTCGCCAACTTCCGCAAGGCCAACGCCCGCCGCTTCCGTGGCTTCCTGGCGCCCGAGTACAACATCCAGTGCGTCGAGGCGGCGGTGAACCTGCCGTTCGAGGAGGGCCTCGCGGTCGAGCGCAAGCTGTTCGGCGAGCTGATCAGCGGCGCGCAGTCGGCGGCGCAGCGCTACGCCTTCTTCGCCGAGCGGCAGGCCGCCAAGATCCCGGACGTGCCGGACGACACCGCGGTCATCCCGGTGAACAAGGTCGGCGTCATCGGCGGCGGCACGATGGGCGGCGGCATCGCCATGAACTTCATGAACGCCGGCATCCCGGTGACCATGGTCGAGGTCAAGCAGGACGCGCTCGACCGCGGCATCGCCACGATCCGGCGCAATTACGAGCGCTCGCGCACCGCCGTCCCTGCGGAGACCGAGGCGCGCATGGGCCGCCTCACCGGCGCGCTCGATCTCTCGGCGCTGGCCGACTGCGACCTCGTCATCGAGGCGGTGTTCGAGCGGATGGACATCAAGAAGGAGGTGTTCGCCAAGCTGGACGCGATCTGCAAGCCGGGCGCGATCCTCGCCACCAACACCTCGGGCCTCAACATCGACGAGATCGCCTCGGTGACCAAGCGGCCCGAGGCGGTGATCGGCCTGCACTTCTTCTCGCCGGCCAACGTGATGAAGCTGCTGGAGATCGTCCGCGCCGACCACACCTCCAAGGAGGTGATCAACACCTGCATGAAGCTGGCGCGCAAGATCGGCAAGATCGCGGTGCTGGTCGGCGTCTGCCCCGGCTTCGTCGGCAACCGCATCCTGGGCGCGCGCCAGCGCGAGGCCAACAAGCTGATCATGGAAGGCGCGATGCCCTGGGACGTCGACCGGGTGCTCTACGATTTCGGCTTCCCG
>DATNEH010000024.1:0-24750 GCA_035553015.1 Caulobacteraceae bacterium
TGCTGCTGCCCTTCATCCGCCCGACGGCGAAGGCGGAAGCTTCATAGCGGCGTGGTTCGCGCCTGGCCCTGCTCCTCGGGTGCGATCTGTGGTTCTGTGGCGGCAAGACACGAGGTCCGCCGGACCCCCGCAGCCGAGAGGAACGCCAGCCGATGATGAAGCTCTACTCCGGGGACCTCAGCCCCTACTCCGCCCGCGTGCGGATGCAGATCTACGCCAAGGGGATCACCGACATCGTCATCGAGCGACCGGCGACGTTCGGCATGCCGCAGTTCCGCGAGCAGAACCCGATTGGCCGCATCCCGGTGCTCGACATCGACGGCGACCTGATGCCCGAGTCCGACGTCATCGCCGAGTACCTCGAGGAGGTCTATCCGACGCCGTCGCTGCTCGGCGCCTCGCCGCGCGAGAGCGCCCGTATCCGCACGCTGGCGCGGATCGGCGACATCTACCTGATGAACAACATGTTCATGCTCTCGCCGCAGACCCGCGCGAAGACCCGCAACGATGGCATCGTCGAGCTGCTGGGCGGCCAGGTGGTGCGCAACATGAAGGCGCTCGACCGGATGATCGGACGCGACGGGTTCGCCTGCTGCGGGCGCCTGACCCTGGCCGACTGCGCGCTGGTCCCCGCGATGTTCCTGGTCGAGAACGTGCTGCCGGGCACGGGGCTCGACAACCCGATCCGGACCAACCCGAACGCGGACGCCTACTGGACCGCCATCCAGCACAACGAGCACGCCGCGCGCATCCTGGTCGAACTGCACCGCGGCCTCGAGGAGCGCCGCGAGCTCATCCGCACCGGCGCCTTCGACAAGATGATGGCCGCCGCCCGCACGGCGATGGAGGCCGCGGAGCGGTAGGCCCGCCTCAGGCGTCGGCGGTCTGCGCGTCCATCGTCGGGAAGTCGGTGTAACCCTCGGCGCCGCCGCCATAGTAGCTGCGCAGCGGCGCGTCGGTCAGCGGCGCGCCCGCCTTCAGCCGCTCGACGAGGTCGGGATTGCCGATGAACGGCCGGCCGAACGCGATCAGGTCGGCGGTGTTCTCGCGCCGCGCCTTCATCGCCAGCGCCAGGTCGTAGAAGTTGTTGGCGATCAGCGCGCCCTTGAACAGTCGCCGCAGCTTCTGCAGGTCGAACGACGGCTCGGCCTCGCGCGAGACGCCGGTGTCGCCCTCGACCATGTCGAGCCAGCCGATGGAAAGGTCGTTGAGGCGCCCCACGATGTGGGTGAACAGCGGCTCGGGATCGGCGTCCCAGGTCTGGTAGGCGTGGCCGATCGGCGAGAGCCGCACAGCCGTCCGCGCCGGCCCCCACACCTCAGCCACGGCCGTAATCACCTCGATCAGCAGGCGCGCGCGGTTCTCGATCGAGCCGCCGTAGGCGTCGGTGCGTCGGTTGCTCATGCCGCGCACGAAGGCGTCGAGCAGGTAGCTGTGCGCGCCGTGCACCTCGACGCCGTCGAAGCCGGCCGCCTTGGCGCGCCGCGCCGCCTGGCGGAACGCGTCCACGACGCCCGGCAGTTCCTCGAGGGCGAGCGCGCGCGCCTCCTCGAAGTCGGCCATGCCGCTGGCGGTGAACACCTGGCCCTGCTGGCGCATCGCTGACGGCGCCACCGGCGCCTCGCCCTGAAGGTGGAGCGAGGAGTGCGACATCCGGCCCGCGTGCCAGAGCTGGCAGAAGATCTTGCCGCCCCTGGCGTGCACGGCGTCGGTGGTGAGCCGCCAGGCGCCGATGTGCCGGTCGTCCCACAGCCCCGGGATCCACGCCCCGCCGCGGCCCTCGGGGACGACAGCCGTGGCCTCGGTGATGATCAGACCCGCCGAGGCGCGCTGCGCGTAATAGGTCGCCTGCAGCGGGCCGGCGTTGCCGTCCATGTCGGCCCGCGCCCGCGTCAGCGGCGACATCACGATCCGGTTCGACAGGCTGAGCCCGTTGAACTCGCAGGGGTTGAAAAGATCGGTCTCGGCCATGCCGCAGCGTTCCTGTCTCAAGCCTCCCGGCTCGGAGGCGCGCGTCGGCGGAACCCTTGAGCGGCTTCACCAAGGGAAAGGCTAGCCGAAAAGCGAGCGCGGGCGCCGCGAGCTCAGTTGAACCGGGGCGCGCTGGCCGAGATCTCGGTCGCGGTGACGAGAGCCCCGAAGTCGGGGTCATAGGCGCGCTCGGGATCGGCGCGGACCCGCTCGTCCAGTTGGTGGGCGTCCTCGCCCACCAGCACGCGCCAGCGCTCGGCCTTGACCGCGTCCAGGATGATCTTCGCCGCTTCGGCGGCCGTCACCGGCGCGCGGTCGTGGAAGTTTTGCGCCTGGCGCTCGATGCGGGCGCGGATGTCGTCGTCGCTCAGCGCGGCCTCGTCGACGCCCTGCTGGCGCATGCGCGAACGGGTGCGGCGGACTTCCAGGTCGCTCAGCCGCGGCGTGTCGCGGCCGGCCAGCACCATGCGCGAATTGGCGACGATGTTGGTGCCGATGTGGCCGGGCATCACCACCGAGCACTTGATGTGCGGCGCGTTGACCCGAAGGTCGGTGATCAGCGCCTCGGTGAAGCCCTTCACCGCGAACTTGGCGGCGCTGTAGGCGGTGTGCGGCGCTTTGGGGCCGAGCGAGGCGAAGAAGCCGTTCACCGAGGAGGTGTTGGTGATGTGGCCCTCGTCGGCCTTGACCAGCATCGGCAGGAAGGCGCGGGTCATGTAGTAGACCCCGAACCAGCAGACGTTGAAGGTCCTCTCCCAGTTGGCGCGGCTGTCGGTGAACAGCGAGCCGCCCGCGCCGATGCCGGCGTTGTTGAAGAGCAGCTGGATCTTGTCGGTGGCGTGGTCGGCGGCGACCTCCTGGCGGAAGCGCGCCACCTGTTCCTCGTCCGAGACGTCGACCACGTGCCAGGTGATCGCCACGCCGGGCTTCAGGCCATCCTCGACGCAGAGCGCCTTCGTCTCTTCCATGCTCTGGCGGGAGACGTCGCACATCGCGACGCTCGCCCCCTCGGCCGCCAGCTGGCGCACCAGCTCGCGTCCCATCCCCGATCCGCCGCCGGTGACGACGGCGATCTTGCCCGCGAAGCTCTTCATGCGGCGCGTCCTTCTGGTTCTCGCGTTTCCCTGAGCCCAGGCTAGCGGCTGGACCGATGGCCCGCCATCGCCTCCACGCCAGTTCCGGCGCGGCGCCGCCTCAGACCTTGCCGTGCCGGCCGGCGCCGCTGGCGAAGCGCTGAGCGCCGCTGCGGCTGTCGCCGGTGGCCATCGAGGCGCGGCCGAGCTCGGCCTCGCGGCGGGTGGCGTCGGTCCAGTCCAGGCTCCACTGCTCAAGCGACGATAGGCGGTCGTTGCGCATCGTGGTCTGCGGGAACGCCGAGAGCTGCGCCGCGAGCTCCAGCGCTGCGGCGAGCGCGCCGCCCTTCGGCGCCAGCCGGTTGACGAGGCCGATCTCGAACGCCTCCTTTGCCGAGACCGCCCGCCCGGTGAGGATGAGGTCCATAGCCCGCGAGGCGCCGATCAGCCGCGGCAGCCGCACCGTGCCAAGGTCGATCAGCGGTACGCCGAAGCGCCGGCAGAAGACGCCGAACACCGCATCCTCGGCGGCGACGCGCAGGTCGGCCCAGCAGGCCAGCTCCAGCCCGCCGGCCACCGCGGGGCCCTCCACCGCGGCAATCACCGGCTTGCCGAGCATGAGCCGCGTCGGCCCCATCGGCCCGAAGTCGCCGTCCATGTGCAGGCGTCGGCCGCTCTCGCCCTCGGCCACCGCCTTGAGGTCGGCCCCGGCGCAGAACGCCTCGCCGCGGCCCTGCAGGATGGCGACGTCGGCCGCCGCGTCGGCGTCGAAGCGCTTGAAGGCGTCGTAGAGCAACTGGGCGGTGGCGAGATCGACGGCGTTGCGCCGCGCCGGCCGCTCGATGGTCACCACCGCGGCGCGGCCCTCGAGCACATACGAGACGTCTGACGTAACTGCGGACATGGCTGGCCTCCCTCGGCTTGTCGACGTCATACCAGCGCGGCGCTCGCGGCTCGGCAAGCCGATCTCAGCGCAGTTGCGGCGCGCCCCAGAATTTCTTGCTGGCGGCGAGCGCCGGCGAGTTCATAATTCCTATTGACTCAGTAGGAATTACCTCCGCCATGACCGCAACGCTCCTCGCCTTCCCGAACCCGCAGCCTGCCGACGACGCCAAGGCGTTGCTGGAAGCCGCCGTCGAGCTGCACGCGCTGATCTCGATCGATCCGGTCATGGGGGCCTCGCCGGCGCGCGTCTACTTCGTGTTCAATCCCGAGGCCAAGCGGCGGATAGCCGAGGCGGTCGACGGGGGCCGCGGCCGCGCGCCCACCGCCTATGCCGTCGTCGCCTACGACTTCGCGTTCGCGCTGCACCTGATCGAGATCGCCGGGCGGCCAGCCGCGCCCGAGCGCGCCAAAGCCCTGGCCAGCCTCAGCGCCGGCCTGCAGGGCGAAGCACTGGCGGCTGCAGCCGACGCGGTCGGCGTCGAGGCGGAGCCTGTGTCGGCCCTCGACGCGCTGGCCCTGAAGATCGCCTTCTTCCCGCACACGCAGGAGACGGTCACCCACGTCTTCCGGCTGGAACTGCAGCCGGCCGGCCGTCGCAACCGCAGGCCCGGGATTGCCCAATCATGACGCCACAACGACGAGAGCTCGCGCCCCGCGCGGACGGATCGCGCTACCGCCGCGTGACGCTGGCGATCGACTGCAACGGCTCGATCTCGCTCGCCGCGCACGAGATGGGCGGCGGCGCTGACGCCGCCTGGGGCCTCGACGAGGAGGAGGTGACGCTGAGCGTCGCGCCCGAGCAGGTGGCGCGCCTGGCGGCCGCGCTCGCCGCCGAGATCCTCAAGGGCGGCCAGGACGCCGTCGCCCGCCTGGCCCAGATCTGCGAGACCAACGATGTCCCCTGCCGCATCGCCTGTTGGAGCTGAACCGCCCCGGCGCGCGGCCGCTGCGTCGATCGCGCGGTTCACCCCGGGGGCGGCGTGCGAGATCGTCGGGCTGACGCCGGGCGAGCTCGAGCGCTGGAACCGCGCCTGCGCCGCGCTCAGGCTCGCCGCGTCGCTGACCTTCGCCGATCTCCTGGCGCTGGCCGTCGTCGCCGCAGCCTCCCGCCGGCTCGGCGCGGGCGCCGGCGATTTCTCGCTCGGGCTATGCCGGCTCTTCGAGGCGATGGCGGCGCAGGCCGACACCGATCGTCTCGACGAGCACGTCGCGCTGGTCGGCCGCGACTTCGCCCGCGTCGCTCGCCTGAGGGACGATCATATCCGCTGCGCCGGCGGCGCCTTCATCGTCGTCCCGCTCGCGCCGATCCTGGCCGACCTGCGCGACCAGATGTTCCCGTAGCAGCGCTACGCTCTCGCCAACCCAACGTTGTCATGCCGGACAAGCCGCGCGAGCGGCGCAGATCCGGGATCTCTGAAGGGCGCGCGGCCTGCGGAGGTCCCGGATAGCTCGCTGGCGCGAGCTTCCAGGACGACACAGTTGGTGGGGTCTACGCGTCGAAGACGATGACCGAGCGGGCGATCGAGCCGGTCTTCATCTCGGCGAAGGCCTCGTTGACGTCTTCCAGCTTGATGCGGCGGCTGATCATGTCGTCCAGCTTCAGCTTGCCGGAGAGGTAGAAGTCGACCAGCCGCGGCATGTCGACCGGGAAGCGGTTGGAGCCCATCAGCGACCCCTGGATGCGCTTCTCGCCGAGGAACGCCGCGCCCATCAGCGTGACGGTCTGGCCGATCGGGATCATGCCGATGACGTTGGCGGTGCCGCCGCGCCGCAGCATGTTGAACGCCTGCTCGGCGGTCTTGCCGAGGCCGATCGCTTCGAAGCTGTGGTGCACGCCGCCGCCGGTCATATCCATCACCGCCTTCACCGGGTCGGTGTCCTTCGAGCAGATGAAGTCGGTCGCGCCGAACTGGCGGGCCATGTTGTCCTTGCCGGGCGACAGGTCGATCGCGATGATCCGCCCGGCGCCGGCGATCGACGCGCCGTTGATGGCCGCGAGGCCCACGCCGCCGCAGCCGATCACCGCAACCGTCTCCCCAGGACGCACGGCCGAGGTGTGGATCGCGGCGCCGACGCCGGTCATCACCCCGCAGCCGATCAGGCAGGCGCGGTCGAGCGGCATGTCCTTGCGGATCGCCACGCACGCGTGCTCGTGGATCAGCATCTGCTCGGCGAACGACGACAGGTTCAGGAATTGCTGCATCGGCACGCCGTTCTGCGTCAGGCGCGAGTCTTCCGACTGCTCGCGCCGCACTTCCGAGCTCTGGCAGAGCGACATGTGGCCGGTGAGGCACTGGTCGCAGTGGCCGCAGAAGGCTGACAGGCAGGTGATCACGTGGTCGCCCGGCTTCACGGTGCGCACCTCGGAGCCCACGGCCTCGACCACGCCGGCGCTTTCGTGGCCCAGCACGGTCGGCAGCGGATAGGGGTACGAGCCCTCGAAGAAGTGGACGTCGGAGTGGCAGACGCCGGCCGCGACGGTGCGGATCAGCACCTCGTGCGGACCGGGCTTGCCGATCTGCACGTCCTCGATCTGAAGCGGCTTGCCCACCTCGCGCAGAACGGCTGCCTTCATAGGTCCTATCTCCCTGATATCGTTCGTTGGCGGCCGCGCCTGGGACGGCCCGTCGATTGCTTATCGCCGTTCAGGGTCGCCCTCGCCAAGCGGATTCGAGTGTTGACATGCGCCGCCCGTTTGCCTTTGCCTCGCGCGGGGACCGGGGTGAACGGACGGATGCTCATGTGGAGAACTGTCGGCGTTGTTCTGGCACTGACCGGGCTCGCGGCCTGCGGGACGGGTCCGGAGATGGGCCCGCCTGCGCCGAGGCCGGCCTATGCGCCGCCGCCGCCGCCACCGCCGCCGAGCAGTGGCGGCTTCCATGACAACGACTTCGCCTGGTCGACCGCCAGCGGCAGCGGCCAGATCATCGGCGCGCTCTCCTACAAGGGCGCGGCGTCGCGCTACACCTGCCAGGAAGTGGTGCTGACGCCGGAGACCCCGTGGAGCCGGGCGCGGATGCGCATGCTCTACCTCTCGACCACCGCCTCGGCCGTGCCGGTCGAGGACGTGCGGGCGCGCACGCCGCCCGAGACCAACGACTACGCCAAATACGCCCGCCGCGCCGCGTGCAACGCCGCCGGCCACTTCTCGTTCACCGGGCTGCCCGACGGCGGCTGGTATGTGATCACGGTGGCCGCGCCGGTGGGCGGCGGCGACCGCATCGCGGTGATGCGCCGCGTCGAGACCAACGGGAACACGGTGCGGGTGGTCCTGCGCTGACCCTCGCGTAGCAGGGAGGGCGGCGATGGCGTTTCAGGACATCGTCTACGCGGCGGATGGGCCGATCGGCGTCGTCACGCTGAACCGGCCGCAGTATCGCAACGCCCAGAGCTACCGCATGCTCGACGAGATCGACGCCGCGTTCGAACTCGCCCGCGCCGACGACGGCGTGCGCGTCGTGCTGGTGCGCGGCTCGGGCGGCGTCTTTTCCACCGGCCACGACCTCGGCACGCCGGAGGGCATGGAGTACCGCCGCCAGCTGGGCGCCAAGCCCGGCATCCAGACCTACGACCAGTTCAAGAAGTACAACCTCGACCTCCTGGTGAAGTGGCGCAATTTCCCCAAGCCGACCGTGGCGATGGTGGAGGGCTATTGCATCTACGCCGGCTGGATGCTGGCGGCGGCGATGGACGTGATCTTCGCCGCCGAGACGGCCGAGTTCCTCGGCGGCTTCGTCGAGTACAACACCATCCCCTGGGACATCGGCGTGCGCAAAGCCAAGGAGCTGGTGTTCGAGAGCCGCTTCATCGGCGCCGCCGAGGCCGAGCGGCTGGGCTTCGTCAATCGGGTGCTGGCGCCGGACGCGCTCGAGCGCGAGACCTTCGCCTGGGCGCGGCGGGTCGCCGAGAACAGCCCCGAGACGCTGCGCATGGCCAAGATCCAGATGAACAAGGCGCAGGACGCCGCCGGCTTCACCAACGCCGTCGAGGACAGCCTCGGCGACTACCAGGCGATGATGCACATGCCCGGCAACGAGATGCGCATGGAAGGCGAGCGCCGCCTGCTGAGCGTCGACCTCGCGGTGAAGGGCCGGCGGAAGGAACGGTTCGGGCTCGAGTAGCCGGCTAGCTTTCCTTCTCCCCTTGCGGGAGAAGGTGGCGCGCAGCGCCGGATGAGGGGTCGACGGGCGGGCGCGGCTAGCCGCCCGGCAAGCCAATCACCTCATTCAGCGCGACCCCTCATCCGTCGGGCTCCGCCCGACACCTTCTCCCGCAAGGGGAGAAGGACGCGAACAGGAACCTTCTTGCGATGTCCGACACCTTCCGCGCCATTCGCCTGTTCAAGACCGACGCCGGGCAGGAGCTGAAGTTCGTCGATCTCACCGATGCAGACCTCGGCGAGGGCGACGTGACCGTGCGGGTCGAATACTCGACGGTGAACTACAAGGACGGGCTGGCGCTGACCGGCAAGGCGCCGGTGGTGCGGGTCTGGCCGATGACGCCCGGCATCGACTTCGCCGGCGTCGTCGAGCGCTCCGACAATCCTGCCTTCAAGCCCGGCGACCGCGTGGTGCTGAACGGCTGGGGGCTCGGCGAGACCCAGCAGGGCGGCTACGCGGGCAAGGCGCGGGTGAAGGCCGACTGGCTGGTGAAGCTGCCCGACAACATATCCACGGCCGACGCGATGGCGATCGGCACCGCCGGGTACACCGCCATGCTCTGCGTGCTGGCGCTGGAGCGCGAGGGCGTCACGCCCGCTGCGGGGGACGTGCTGGTCACCGGCGCGGCCGGCGGCGTCGGCAGCGTGGCGATCGCGCTGCTCTCGAAGCTCGGCTACCGGGTCGTCGCCTCGTCGGGACGCAAGGACAGCGAGGGCGCCTACCTGACCGGCCTCGGCGCCGCGGACATCATCGACCGCGCCGAACTGGCCGGGCCGGCGCGGCCGCTGGGCCGCGAGCGCTGGGCGGGGGTCGTCGACGCGGTCGGCAGCCACACGCTGGCCAACGCACTCAGCCAGACCCGCTACGGCGGCGCGGTCGCCGCCTGCGGCCTGGCGCAAGGCATGGACCTGCCGGGCTCGGTGGCCCCGTTCATCCTGCGCGGCGTCACGCTGTGCGGGATCGACTCGGTCATGGCGCCGAAGGCGAAGCGCGAGGCCGCATGGGCGCGGCTCGCCCGCGATCTCGACCTCGGCAAGCTCGCGGCGATGCGGGTCGATGCGACGCTGGACGATGTGCCGAAGCTGGGCGCGGCGATCGTCGAGGGCCAGGTGCGCGGACGCGCCGTGGTTGCGGTCGTTTGAGATGAACCGCGCCTGAACAAGAATATAAACTGTTGTTCATACTGAGCTTTGGCCTCCAGTCCGGCAATTTATGATCGAGTTCGGACGGAGCCCTTACGCGCGCCGCACGTTTAGTTGCGGAGAGACAAGGAACGCCTGAAGGAGGTTCCACATGCGCAAGATTCTTATGGCCGCGACAGCCGCCCTGACTTTGGCGGGCACGCTCGCAGCGACGACGTCGCCAGCGCTGGCCCAGACGCGCGGCGACCACGGCGGCGGGCGCCATGGCGGCGGTTACCACGGCGGCGGGTATCACGGCGGCGGATACGGCGGCGGATACGGCGGCCACTACGACGGCGGCGGCTGGGGCTACGGCGCGGCGGCGTTGGGCGGCTTGGCCCTCGGCGCGGCGCTCGCCAGCCCTGGGAACTACGGCTACGGCTACAGCCCCTACTACGGCAACGGCTACTACGGCGGCGGCTACGCCCAGTGCGTCGGCACGCAGCAGGTCTGGGACCCGTACTACGGTGGCTACACGGTTCGCCGCTACTACTACGCCTGCTAGGCCAGCTGCCGGCCCGAGCCTCTCGCCCCCCGGACTTCTGTCCGGGGGGTTGATCTATTGCAGGCTTGAATGAAAGCCTGGGGCATGGAGGACACCTCGCCAGTCGCCGCGGCGTCGGCCGCGGACTTGCGCGCCCGCTACCTGATCCTCGTCGAACGCGCGCTGCTGAACGCCATTCACGGCGAGCCCGCCATGGAGGGCTTTGTGCGGCGTGCTGCGATGCGCCTGCGCCATCCCTGGCAGACGCGCGCCTGGGCGCCGCGCGACTTCTGGCCGGTCAAGGCCCACACAATGATCGGCGTGAAGCGGCTCGCGCACCTGCGGCGGCTGGTGGAGGCGACGCTCACCGAGGGCATTCCCGGCGACTACATCGAGACCGGCGTCTGGCGCGGCGGCGCCTGCATCCTGATGCGGGCGGTGCTCGCGGCGTATGGCGTCGCCGACCGGCGCGTTTTCGTCGCCGACAGCTTCGAGGGCCTGCCGCGCCCCGACGCCGCGAAGTACCCGGCGGACCGGCGCGACCGGCTGTTCAAGTTCGACGAGCTGGCGGTCTCGGAGGCGGAGGTGCGGCGCAACTTCGAGGCCTACGGCCTGCTCGACGACCAGGTCGTCTTCCTCAAGGGCCTCTTCAAGGACACCCTGCCGAAGCTGAAGGGCCACCCGTTCGCGCTGATCCGGCTCGACGGCGACATGTACGAATCCACGCTCGATGCGCTGACCAGCCTCTACGACGGCGTCTCGCCGGGCGGCTACGTAGTGGTCGACGACTACGGGATCCTCGGCTGCTGCCGCCAGGCGGTGCACGATTTCCTCGGGGGCCGCGGCCTTTCCCCTTGCATCGATGACATCGATGGCCAAGGCGTCTGGTGGAGGAAGGAATGACCCGATGCCAGATCCTAGCACTGGGCCAACTGCCGGGCGCCCGTCGCGCTTCCCTTCGCTTGCTTCGGAGGACATGACCGCCGAGCAGCGCGCCACCGCCGAGGCGATCCAGTCCGGCCCGCGCGGCGGCCTGCGGGGTCCGTTCCAGGCCTGGCTGCGCAGCCCCGAGCTGGCCAACCGGCTGCAGAAGGTGGGCGAGTTCGTCCGGTTCAACTCGACCGTGCCGGCGCGGCTGAACGAGCTGGCGATCCTGATCACCGCGCGGGCCTGGGACGCCCAGTTCGAGTGGTGGGCGCACCACCGGCTGGCGCTGGAAGCGGGCCTCGATCCGGCCATCGCCGCCGATATCGCCGAGGGCCGCCGGCCCACATCGATGCAGGCCGACGAGGCGGCGGTCTACGACTTCTGCACCGAGCTTCGCACGACGCGGCGGGTGGGCGACGCCACGCTCGCGGCGGCGCTGGACCTGCTGGGCGAGCAGGGCGTCATCGAGCTGATCGGCGCCTGCGGCTACTACGACGTGGTCTCGATGACCCTCAATGTCGCCGAAGCGCCTCTGCCGGCCGGCGTCGAGCCGCCGCTGAAGCCGCTCGCGGGCCGGCTGCCCCCGTGACGCCGGCGGCGTTCCGCGCGTTCGCGCTCAGCCTGCCCGAGACCACCGAAGGCGTGCACGACGGACTGGCGACGTTCCTGGTGCGCGGCCGTCGCTTCGCGACGCTCGGCTGGCCCGAGCCGCACAAGGTGTCGATGGCGCTGAGCCCGGCGGAGCTGGAGCTGCTGCTCGACGTCTGCCCGCACGCCGTCGCCCGCGCGCCCGGCGGCTTCGGCCGCATGGGCCACTGCCACCTCGACCTCGCCGCCGCCGACGACGCCACCGCCCGCAGCATCGTCACCATGTCGTGGCGCAGACACGCGCCGAAACGCATCTCCTCCCCCGAGTAGGCGCAGCGAAACGGGGGAGGAGCGGATTACGGCCCCGCGGCCAGCCAGCTCATCATGCGCAGGCCCATCGCCGGCATGCGGGGGTTGTTGGTGATGGGGAGCAGCATCGCCGTCATCAGCGCCGCCCAGCCGCGCGCGCGGGCCCAGGTGGCGTCGGAGGCGGGGTAGGCCGTCATGGCGCGGCCGCGCGCCTCGCGGTCGGGCAGCAGCAGCCAGATCGAGGCGAGATCGCAGGCCGCATCGCCGGCGGCCATGTCGCCCCAATCGATCACGCCGGCCAGGCGCCCGCCCTTCACCAGCACGTTGCGGCCGTGCAGGTCGCCGTGGAACCAGGTGCGCGGCGCATCGATCGGCGCGGCGACGCCGGCTTCCCAGGCCTGGCGCAGCGCCGGGTCGAGCCCGCCGTGTATCCGCTCCGCATCGGCGTGGCGCAGCTCGAACATGTCGGCCCGATCGGCCAGCGCGATGCTGCCGCGATAGATGTTGCGCGGCGCCTCGTCCGGCGCCGGCTGGTGCAGCGCCGCCAGGAACCCCGCCAGCATCTCGCCCTGCTCCGCGTCTGGCGGCGCGAGATCGGACGGCTCGCCCTGCAGCCAGGGGACCACGCTCCAGCCGAACGGGTAGCCGCGGCCCGGCGCGCCGGCGCGCAGGGGGACGGGCGTCGGCAGCGGCAGGCGGGGCGCGACCTGCGGCAGCCAGGTCTGCTCGACGGCGATCAGCACGCCGCCGGCCATGCGCCGCGGCATGCGCAGCGCCAGGTCGTCGCCCAGCCGGAACATCACGTTGTCCCAGCCGTCCTCGACGTGGACGATGGGCAGGCCCGCGAGGTCGGGGTGCTGGTCGGCCAGCAGCGCGCGGGCGAGCTCGGCGGTGACCTCGACCTCGCGCGGCGGCTCGGCGGTCCGAACGGGGCGACTGACGGGGCTGTCGGCCATCCAGGCTAGATGCCCCGGCTCGGCAGCACGCTCCAGCGCGAAATCAGGCCCCGAAATCAGGCCCCTGAAGTCAGGCCGTCGTGCGGGCGGCCAGAGCGTCGCGGCGCGCCAGGCTCTCCGGCGGCCACTGGGTCTCGAGGTCGTAGAAGATCTCGAACGCCGGCTGGCCCTCCGGCAGCACCACCCATGGGACCTTCGAGCGCGTGAAGATGTGGGCGTCCGGCCGGACCAGGTCCTTGCGGTCGAGCGTGCCGGCTCGCACGAACGCGGAGCGCGTGCGCCCGCCGTAGTGGCTCCAGAGCGCCACATGGCAGGTCGGGCAGCGGTGGATGATCTGCCCGGTCCCGCTTTCGCTGGGCGTGACGACCGCCTCGGTAGGCCCGTTCGTCAATTCGACCCGGTCGGCCTCGATGATCGCATTGATCACGAACGCGCTGCCGGTCTCGCGCTGGCACCAGGTGCAGTGGCAGCAGTTCACGAACATCGGCGGCGAAGCGAGCCGGTAGCGGACGCCGCCACAGGCGCAGCCGCCCTCGAGTTGGGTCTGGTCCACGCTGGTCATCTTGGTGGGGCAAGCGCCCGGTGCTGTCAGGAGCCCGCCAGCTCCCCTCCCCGCGAGGGGCGCAAGGGTGAGGGGAACGCGCCCGATCCCTACGCCGCCACCTGCTCCTTCAGGGTCTCGTCGAACAGGGCCAGCATCTCGGTCCAGTGCCGTTCGGCGGCCTGCTCGTGGTACACGGGCAGGTCCGGCATGGTGTAGCCGTGACGGGCGCCGGCGTAGATCGTCACCTCGTTGGAGACCCCGGCCGCGGTCAGCGCCTCGCGCAGCTTGTCGGCCTGTTCGGGAGGGAAGCCGGCGTCCTCGTCGGCCCCGGCGACCAGCACCTTGGCCTTGATCTTCGGCGCGCCGAGGTGCGGGCTGTCCGGCGCGTCGGTGGCCAGCCGCCCGCCGTGGAAGCCGGCCGCCGCGGCGATGCGGTCGGGAAAGGCGGCGGCCGCGCGCACGGCGATCCCGCAGCCCATGCAATAGCCGGTGACGCCCACCGGGCCGTCCTTCACCTCCGGCTGCAAGGCCAGCCAGTCGAGGCAGGATTTCGCATCGGCCAGCTGCTTCTCGGGATTGGTGGACCCCACCAGCTTGCCGAATGCCTCGCGACGCTTGGCCTCGTCGGCGAACACCTCTTTCACGTTGATCGGCGCATAGTGGCCGGCGCGCCAGAACAGGTCTGGCAGCAGCGTGAAGTAGCCGTTCTTCGCCATCCGCTCGCCCATCTCCCAGAGCGCGGGGCGGATCGCCGGTGCGTCCATGAAGATGATCACGGCCGGCCACTTGCCGTCGCCGCCAGGCTGGAAGGTGAAGGCGCGCATATCGCCGTCGGGGGTCGGAATGGAAATCTCGCGCATAGCTGAAATCCTCCTGAAGCAATCGATTGTGGGCTAATCGGCGAGCAATTCGCCTCCCGCTGAATTTATATCGGTGCAACCGGTGAGCGCCATCGCGGTGCGCAGCTCCTGGCGCATGATCTGCAGCATGTGGGCGACGCCCGCCTCGCCGCCGCCGCCCAGCGCATAGGCCCAGGCGCGGCCGATCAGGCAGGCGCGGGCGCCGAGCGCCATCGCCTTCAGCACATCGAGGCCGGAGCGCACGCCGCCGTCCATCAAGACGGCGGTGCGGTCGCCGACCGCCTGCGCGATCGGCGGCAGCGCGCGGATCGAGGCCGGCGCGCCGTCGAGCTGGCGCCCGCCATGGTTGGAGACGACGAGGCCGTCGACACCGAGGTCGGCGGCCTGCCGCGCGTCGGCGACGTCGAGCACGCCCTTGATCACGATCGGGCCCTTCCAGTGCTCGCGCACCCAGGCGATGTCGTCCCAGCTCACCGACTGGTCGAAGTTGCGGCCGATCCAGGTCATGAACTCGACGAGGCGCTTCAGGTCCTTGGCCGCCTCGGCGACGGTGCCCAGCGTGTGCGGCCCGCCGTTCAGCTGCACGTCCCAGAGCCAGCGCGGGTGGGCCAGGCCATCCAGCACTTGCGCGAACCGCTGGCCGGCGGTGTTGGCGAGCATGCCGTTGCGCTGGTCACGGTAGCGGGTGCCGGGCACCGGCAGGTCGACGGTGAACACCAGGACCGGGCAGCCGAGCGCGGCCGTCTTCGCCAGCACGTCGGCCATGAAGCCGCGGTCCCGAACCATGTAGAGCTGGAACCACGGCGGCTCGGCGGCCGCCGCGACTTCCGCCGCCGCGCAGACCCCGACGGTCGAGAGCGTGAACGGCACGCCGGCCGCCTTGGCCGCCCTCGCCGCCTGCGCCTCGCCGCGGCGCGCGTACATGCCGGCCAGCCCCACCGGCGAGAGCACGACCGGCATCGACAGCGTCTGGCCGAACAGCGTGGTCTCGGTGGAGAGCTTGGAGACGTCGCGCAGCACCCGTTGCCGCAGTTTCAGCGCCTGGATCTCGGCGACGTTGGCGGCCAGCGTCTCCTCGCCGTACGAGCCGCCGTCGATGTAGTCGAACAGCACCTTCGGCAGGCGCCGCCGCGCCGCCTCGCGATAGTCGCCGACCGAGGCTGGCCTCAACTCGCCGGCTCGCGGACCGGCCGCGTGGTCTTTGGCGGCGGGCTGTGCGCGGCAGGCGGCGCCTTCAAGAGGTCGACGGCGGCCTTGGTGACCGCGCGCGGCTCCTCCTCGAAGAGCGCGGCGAGCTGCTCGGTCATGGCCCCGCCCAGCTGCTCGACGTCCACGATGGTGACCGCGCGGCGGTAGTAGCGGGTGACGTCGTGGCCGATGCCGATGGCGATCAGCTCCACCGGGCTCTTGCCCTCGATCTCGCCGATCACCTTCCTGAGGTGCCGTTCGAGATAGTGGCCGGAGTTCACCGACAGGGTGGAATCGTCGACCGGCGCGCCGTCGGAGATCACCATCAGGATCCGCCGCTGCTCGGGCCGGTAGATCAGCCGCTGGTGCGCCCACATCAGCGCCTCGCCGTCGATGTTCTCCTTCAAAAGGCCTTCGCGCATCATCAGGCCGAGGTTCTTGCGCGCGCGCCGCCAGGGCGCGTCGGCCGACTTGTAGATGATGTGGCGCAGGTCGTTCAGGCGACCGGGCGACGGCGGCTTGCCGTTCTTCAGCCAGTCATCGCGGCTGGCGCCGCCCTTCCAGGCGCGCGTGGTGAAGCCGAGGATCTCGACCTTGACCCCGCAGCGCTCCAGCGTGCGCGCCAGGATGTCGGCGCAGACCGCCGCCACCATGATCGGCCGGCCACGCATCGAGCCGGAGTTGTCGATCAAGAGGCTCACCACCGTGTCGCGGAACTCGGTGTCCTCCTCGACCTTGAACGACAGCGGCGCGGTCGGATCGATGATCACCCGGGTGAGGCGCGCCACGTCGAGGATGCCTTCCTCGAGGTCGAAGCTCCAGGTGCGGTTCTGCTGCGCCAGAAGCCGGCGCTGCAGCCGATTGGCGAGCCGCGCCACGACGTTGGAGAGATGCGCCAGCTGCTGGTCGAGGTAGGCGCGCAGCCGCGTCAGCTCCTCCGAATCGCAGAGCTCCTCGGCCGAGACGATCTCGTCGTGATGGGTCGTGTAGACCTTGTAGGCAGGCTCGGGCTTGCCGGCGTCCTTCAGGTCGGGCCGGGCTGGACGCTCGCCGTCACCGGTCTCCAGCTCCTCGTCGGAGGGTTCGGCCGAATCGTCCTCCTCGGCCTCGGTCATCGTGCTTTCGGCGGTTTCGGATTCGCGGTGCGACTTCTCCGAGTCGTCCAGCGTGGCGCTTTGCGGCGACTGCTCCTCGCCCTCGCCTTCGCCCTCGTTGCTGGCCTCGGCCTCGCCGTCCTGGCTCTCCTCGTCCTGGCTGTCCTGGTCGGGCGCGTCGGAGAGGTCGTCGCCCATCTCCATGTCGCGCACGATGGCGCGGGCGACGCGGGCGAAAGCGCGCTGGTCCTCGACGCTGTCGAGCAGCCGGTCCAGGTCGGGGCCGGCCTTGGCCTCGATCTGCTCGCGGAACGCATCGACCAGCTGCTTGGCGGCCGGCGGCGGCGGCGCGCCGGTCATCCGTTCGCGGGCCAGCAGCGCCAGGATGTCGGCCATCGGCGCGGCGGCCGGGTCGACCAGGTGGTCGAGCCCCTTGCGGGCGACCGCATGCTCCCACACGGCGGCGAGGTTCTCGCGCACGCCGCCCAGCGCATTGGCTCCGATCGCTTCGATTCGCGCCTGCTCGAGCGCGTCATAGACCTGCTGGCCCTCGATCGACTTCGGCCGCACGCGGGCGTGGACCGCGTCGTCGTGGTGGGCGACACGCAGCGCGAGCTGGTCGGCGAGGCCGCGGATGCGGGTGGTCTCGGGGCCGGAGAGCTCGCGCGGAGGATGCGGCAGCACCGCGCGATGACCGTTCAGGCTGGGGCCGTCGCCGGAGAACACCACCTCGAGGTCCGGTTGCTCGGCAAGCGAGCGCGCGGCGTGCGCGAGCGCGCGCTTGAACACCTCGGTGGGGCTCTCCTTCTGGCTCATCCGGCGGTCTTATCGCCTCGCCGCGGCCAGCGAAAGCCTCACGAAAGTCTCAGGGAACGGCCGGTGAGCTCAGGGAACCGCTGCCCGAGGCAAGCCGCCGGCGCCGATTCGTCAGCCTGACAGGTCAGCCTGGGGGCGCAGTCTTGATCGGCTCGTCGGGCGCGGCGGACTTGACCAGCTCCAGCCGCCAGGTGTGCCCGTCCGGCGCCCTGGTCTCGTAGGGGCCCTTGCCGGGCGGGTCTTTGGCCTGCGCGGGGAAGGTCACGATCGCCTGGGCCTTGGCGTCGGCCAGCACGATGTCGCCCTTGTCGTCGAGGCTCCAGGCGGCGACATCCCTCAGCGGCGGAAACGCCCGCCGGCAGGCCAGCGGCGCCTTCAGCTCGAAGCCGGCGAACGCGGCCTGGGAGGTCAGCGTCAGCGTGCAGGCGATCTTGCCGCCCACTTCGCTGAGCCGCCAGTCGCCTGATGCGCGAAGCGCCGCGGCGTCGACCGACGCGCTTGCGGCGCCGGCGGCGAAGACGGCCACGGCCATGAGGACGGCGAGGCGCATTGACGCTCCACTCTAGGCCCCTCGCGCAAAGCTTAGCGCCATTGGGCGTGGAACGCTATTGCAGCCTTCCGCCGGGTTCGGACGGCCGGCGCACGCACCTGTGGACGCCCTCACTCGTCCCTGGGGACAAAGGTCAGGCCCAGTTCAGGCCCGGTCGACGATCGCCGTCAGGGTCAAGGCGTGCTTGTTGGAGTCCTCGGCGAGTCGCCGCGACAGCTCGCGAGCGCCCACCGGATAGAGATCGCCGCCGTCGGCGATCTCGCCCGACAGCCGCGCGACCTCGTGCAGCGCGGTGGCCAGCATCTCGATATGCTCGCGCGCCAGCGCGCGGGCCTCGTTCTGCAGCCGGCGGATACGGTCGGCCGGCGATTCCGGCTCGCCCGGGGAGGGGAAGACGACCAGATGACTTGCGGACATGAGCAGCAATCCCGATTAGCGAGGAGCGCGCGAGCTTTCAGCCGGCGCGGCCTCCCGTCACCGGTGTGAATACGCAAGACCGGGGCCACAGGTTCCGGAGCTTGGCCTGTTCACCAAACGCCGTGCTGTTTTCGCAACGTCTCGGTCCCGCTCAAGTTGCGATTCGGCCAGCCCTCGGCTATGGCCGCGCGCATGCTGCTCCAGACCGGCCAAGGTTGCCCGTCGAACTCGAACGCCCGCACCCGGGGCGCGCGGTTCCTCGCGGCTGATCCACTGGCGATCTAGCAGCGAAACACCACCGCGAAGCCCCGCCGATGCGGCCGGGGCTGGCGCTTAGATCTGGTCCCGTCCGTCCGGCCCAACCCGACGAGATGCGACCATGTCAGAGACCCCCGAAAAGCCGTTCCCTGAGCATCTGCGGATGCCCCCGACGCCGGTGCTGGAGACGCCGCGCCTGATCCTGCGCCCGCCGCGCGAATCCGACACGCCGGTCGTGCAGCGCCGTTTCCCACAATGGGAAATTGTCCGATATCTGCACAATGGCGTGCCCTGGCCGTACCCCGCGGACGGCGCTGCGACGGCGATGGCTCAGACGTTCGCCGAGATGGCGCGCGGCGAGAAGTCGGTGTGGTCCATCGCGCTGAAGGACGGTCCCGACGAGCTGATCGGGCGCATCGATCTCTGGGCCGACGACGGGGTGCGGCGAGATCAGCGCGGCTTCTGGCTGGACCCGCAGTTCTGGGGCCGCGGGCTGATGACCGAGGCCGCCGACCGCGTCACCGACTACGCGCTGGTCGAGCTCGGCTGGCCGCAGCTGTGGCTCTCCAACGCCGAGATCAACGTCGCCTCGCACCGCGTGAAGGAAAAGCAGGGCGCGACGATCATCGAGCGCACGCCGCGGAAGTACGTCTACGGCGACGGGATCAAGGTCACCTGGCTGCTGACCCGCGAGGCCTGGCTCGCCCACCGCCGAGCGGCGGTGAGCGAGTGACCAGGTGGGCGGTCAGGCGCGGCTGTAGATCCAGCCGCGGCCTGCCGAGACAAAGCCCATCGCGCGGTAGGCCTGGCGGGGGATCGGATAGTAGAGGTCCCCGCGCGGCTTGACGTGCGCCCGCCTCGCGCCGGCGGCGCGGGCCGCGTGCATGGCCGCCAGGCACATGGCGCGCGCCAGCCCGTGCCGGCGGAACTCAGGATCGACGCCGACCGGCTCGAACATCGCCACGCCGTTCGCCGCATCGAGCCACAGCGTGCAGGAGGCCACGATGCGCCCGTCCGGCGCCTCGATCCCGAAGTCGAGGTCGGGGCGGTAGGGCCAGGTCTGCATCAGGTCCTGGTAGCGCTCCACGGTCATGCCGGAGACCAGCGGCGGATCGTCCGGATCGTAGGTCGCAAAGCGCGACCAGCTGGCCCGGTGCCCAGCCACCTTCTTCGCCACGTCGCCGATCTCGACCATCGAGCGCGCACGAAAGCCCTCTGGCAGCTCGGGCGCGGGCAGGTCGTCCAGCGTCCGGAACGTGTGGATGCCGTACGGGCCGTAATGGCGGGGCAGGTAGCCGCGCCGCTTCAGCGTCTCGATGCGCGGCCCGTTGTGCTCGGAAACGCCGGTCGACAGGCGCGGGCTCGGGTTGGCGGCCTCGGCCCAGTCGATCACCTCATCCAGCATCGCCGCGTGGCTTGGATGCACGATCGCGTAGAAGCCGTCGTCGTCCTCGCCGGCGTCGGCGCTCGCCCAGACCCAGCTCCAGGCGACGATCTGGTCGCCGTCGTACCAGAGCCGGGTCGGCCAGTCGGCGCGCGGCTCACGCGGATAGCGCTGCCAGGCGAGGTCGCCGATGTGGTTGACGCTGTGTTTGCTCCAGGTGGCCTGGAGCAGATCCTGCATGGCGCGCAGGTCTTCAGGGCCCGCATAGTCGCGGGCAGTCAGGGCAGGCATGGGAAGTCCTTGTCAGGAGGGCAAGCAGGGCGGCGCTGCGCCGCCGGTCGGCGGCCTGAACCCGAAGTCGTTCAGGCTGGGCTTGCTAAGACACGGAGGTCCTCTCCTGACGAAGGCCAAGGCGCCGCGGCCGAAGCGGTCGTGCGCCCGCGTACAGCGCCGCGGCTGACTGGTGAGATGGTTCGAGGCTAGCGGTCGCCGTCGGTGATGTCGGCGATCACGCCTTCGATCGGCTCGCCACCGGCCGACGAGACGATGTGGCCGGCATCCTTCACGCCCTTTTTGGCCTGATGGACTTTCTCGGCGGGCTTTTCCGGCTGGTCCGGCTTGGCCTCTGGGGTGTTCGGGTCGGACATCTGCGTCACTCCGCGAATTTGCAGCTCGCAAGGATCGCACGCCCCTCGTCTGCTGTCAGCCCCGCCCGCGCTCGGGACGCCATCGAAGCGAAAGACCCCTTCGCCATACGTCGTTCTGTGTGAATCAAAGCCGCCTTGACATCCGATATTAAAAATATCAATTTCTGACTTAAGAAAATTGATTGGAGCCCAATGCCCCGCCCTGAACCCAGCGACTGGCAGGAACTGACCCGGCTCACCGGCGGCGCGCCGTTCGTGGTGGAGCGGGTGCGGCTGGCCGGCAGGGACATCGCCATCGAGGGCTCATTCGCGCCGCCGCAGCTGGCGCGGCTCACGGGCGACGATCAGGTGTTCGTGGCCGCCTTCCTGCGCAGCCACGGCTCGATCAAGGAAATGGAGCAGATGTTCGGGGTCAGCTACCCGACGATCAAGGCGCGACTCACGCGCATCGCCGCCAGCCTCGAATTCATCGACGAGAGCCCTGCGCCCGCCCGCACCGACGTGCTGGACCAGCTGGCGCGCGGCGAGATCACCGCGGAAGACGCGATTGCAGCCCTGGAGAACGGACGATGACCGGCGGCATGGCGATGTTCCAATCCGAGCTGCGCACGGCCGTGCGCGACGCCCGCGAGGCGCCTATGCTCCAGGCGCGCGCGGCGCCGATCGCCAACGACGCCGGCCGCATGACGCCGACGTCGCCGCGCGAGCTCGGCGCGCCGGAGAAGCGCACCGTCGTGCGCCTCTGGCTGCCGCTGACGCCGCTCTGGATCCTGCTGGCGCCGTTCGCGCTGCTGCTGGCGCCGATCCTGACGCTGATCCCGGCGACCCGCGGCGCGCCGCCGTTCAAGACCGCGCTCACGCTCGGCGTGGCGCTGATCGCCATGTCCGGCACGAGCGTCGACGTGGACACGCGCGACGCGCTGGTCCGCATCCGCATCTTCTGAAGGAGCCTTCCCCGTGAACGAAGACCGCAAGCGCATCCTGACGATGCTGGGCGACGGCAAGATCACCGCCGACGAGGCCGAGCGGCTGCTGGACGCCATGGGAGCGCGGGGCGCGCCAGCGCCCTACGTCGCCAACGGCTCGAACAATCCGCCCAAGTACTTCCGCGTCGAGGTGGACGCCAACGACGGAAACGACGGGCCGACCAAGGTGAACGTGCGCGTGCCGATGCAGCTGCTGCGCGCCGGCGTGCGGCTGGGCGCGCTGATCCCGCCACGCGCCCGCGACGAGGTCAACGCCGCGCTGGCCCGCGAAGGCATCCCGTTCGACATCAACACGATCAAGCCCGAGAACCTCGAGGAGCTGGTCGAGCATCTGGCCGGCGTCACCGTCGACGTCGACAACAAGGACGCCAAGGTCCGCGTCTACTGCGAGTAGCATCTCTCTTCGCCGCCGGAGCTGTCGGACCGAGCCGTCGGGTCGGGCCCGACCGATGAGGGGCGGCGGCGCGCGGTCGGGGATCTGCCGAGGCAGGATCGCCGTCGCCGCCCCTCATCCCGCGAGGCCTGGAGACGGCTTGCTTAATCGGTGACGCAGGTGTCACCTTCACCACGGACGAAACGGGAGGGCCATGCCATGGCCGACGATTCCGCCATCTTCGACGCCGCCCGCGCCGAGGCCTATTCCACCCCGCTCGACAAGATCGACGTCAGCCGCGGCGAGCGGTTCGAGAACAACACCTTCTGGCCGTTCTTCGAGCGCCTGCGCCGCGAGGACCCGATCCACTACACGGCCGAGAGCGAGTTCGGGCCGTACTGGTCGGTCACCAGGTTCGACGACATCATGACGGTGGAGTCGAACCATCAGGTGTTCTCGTCCGAAGGCGCCGTCTCCATCCAGGACCAGCGCGAGAACGACGACTTCGTGCTGCCGATGTTCATCGCCATGGACCCGCCCAAGCACGACGTGCAGCGCAAGGTCGTGGCGCCGATCGTCAGTTCGGAGAACCTCGCCAACTTCGCGTCGCTGATCCGCGCGCGCGCCGCCAAGATCCTCGACGAACTGCCGATCGGCGAGCCGTTCGACTGGGTGAACAGAGTCTCGGTCGAGCTCACCACCCAGATGCTGGCGACCCTGTTCGACTTTCCCTTCGAGGAGCGGCGCAAGCTGACCTACTGGTCGGACTTAGCCACGACGGACGGCGAGGATTTCGAGAACTACCCCGACTCGATCCGCGCCGTGTTCCCGGACCGGGCCATGACCATGGAGGAAGCCAAGGCCGAGCTGATGGCCTGCGCCTTCTATTTCAAGAACCTCTGGGACCAGCGGGTGGCCGAGCCCCCGAAGAACGATCTCATCTCGCTGCTGGCGCATGGCGAGGCCACCAAGGACATGCCGCTGATGGAGTTCCTCGGGAACGTCCTCCTGCTGATCGTCGGCGGCCACGACACCACCCGCAACTCGATCAGCGGCGGCCTCATCGCGCTGACCCAGAACCCCGACCAGGCCGCCAAGGTGCGCGCCAACCCCGCGCTGATCGAGAGCATGGTCCCCGAGATCATCCGCTGGCAGACGCCCGTCGCCCACATGCGCCGCACCGCCAAGGAAGACTTCCAGCTCGGCGACAAGACCATCCGCAAGGGCGAGAAGGTCGTCATGTGGTACATCTCGGGTAACCGCGACGACACGGTGATCGAAAATCCGAACGCCTTCATCGTCGACCGCGAGCGGCCCCGCCACCACGTCTCGTTCGGCTTCGGCATCCACCGCTGCGTCGGCATGCGGCTGGCCGAGATGCAGCTGCGCATCATCTGGGAAGAGATCCTGAAGCGCTTCCCGACCATCGAGATCGTCGAAGAGCCCGTGCGCCTGAAGAGCTGCTTCCTGCGCGCCTATCGCAAGATGATGGTGGTGATCCCCGAGCGGATTGCAGTCTGACCACGGCGCTATCGCTCCCCTCATGCAGGGGAGGGATGCGTAGCGGGAGCTACAAATTGAACAGCGCCGGGTCGCCGCCCTGGGCGGTCGTGTTCACGCTGACCACCCGCTCGACGGCGAAACGGGTCAGCGCGTGCGGGCCGCCGGCTTTCGGGCCGGTGCCGGAAAGGCCCTCGCCGCCGAACGGCTGCACGCCCACCACCGCGCCGATGATCGAGCGGTTGACGTAGGCATTGCCGGCCGGGACCAGCCGGCGGACCTCCTCGGCGAAGCCTTCCAGCCGGCTGTGCACGCCGAGCGTCAGGCCGTAGCGGGTGGCGGCGAGCGCGCGGGCGACATCCTCCAGCTCGTCGGGTCCATAGCGCAGGACGTGCAGGATCGGGCCGAACACCTCGCGCGTGAGGAAGGCCGCATCGGGGATCTCGGCGAGGATCGGCGGGAAGAAAAGGCCTGGCGGAACGTCGAGGCGGCGGATCACCTTGGCCTCGCGGGTCAGCCGCGCCGCATGCGCCTCCAGCGCCGCCTTCGCCGCTTCGTCGATCACCGGGCCGACGTCCGTGGCCGGATCCGCCGGATCGCCGACGATCAGCGCGTCCATCGCGCCGGCGATTCCTTCGATCAGTTCGTCGGCGGTGTCGTCGGGCAGGATCAGCAGGCGCAGCGCCGAGCAGCGCTGGCCGGCCGAGCCGAACGCCGAGAGCACGACATCGTCGATCACCTGCTCCTTCAGCGCGGTGGTGTCGACGAACATCGCGTTGAGCCCGCCGGTCTCGGCGATGAACGGGACGATCGGCGCGTCGCGCGCGGCGAGCTTGCGGTTGATCGCCCAGGCGGTGTCCGTCCCGCCGGTGAAGGCGACGCCGTCGCAGCCGGGATGGGCGATCAGCGCCTGGCCGACGTGCTCGCCGTCGCCGGGCGTCAAAGCCAGCAAACGCGGGTCGAGCCCAGCGGCGTGGAAGAACCGCACCGCCTCGGCGCCGATGCGCGGCGTCTGCTCGGCCGGCTTGGCCAGCACCGCGTTGCCGGCCGCCAGCGCGGCGGCGACCTGGCCGGTGAAGATCGACAGCGGGAAGTTCCACGGGCTTATCGCCACGAAGACGCCGCGGCCGTGCAGCTCCAGCGCGTTGCTCTCGCCGACCGGGCCCGGCAACTGGCGCGGCATCGAGAACTCGCGCCCGGCGATCGCGCCGTAGTAGCGACAGAAGTCGGCCGCCTCGCGCACCTCGGCAATGCCATCCGCGAGCGTCTTGCCGGCCTCGCGGGCGAGCAGCGCGACCAGTTGCGGCATCGCCGCCTCGATCCGATCGGCGACCGCGCCGAGCAGCTTCGCGCGCGCGCCGCCACCCGCCGCATCCCAGCGGCGTTGCGCGGCCCTCGCCGCCGCGAAGGCGCGATCGATGTCGGCCGCCGTCGCATCGGCCGGGGCGGCGGGAACCCCGCGCCGATCGAGCTCGGCGACCGCGTCGGTCAGCACGCGGCGCTCGACGGCGATGCTGAGGTCGAGGCCGGCGGCGCTGC
>DATNEH010000025.1:0-4769 GCA_035553015.1 Caulobacteraceae bacterium
CTCCACCGCGCGCCGCACGATCGAGAAGAACAGCTGCTCCTTGCTCTGGAAGTGCTTGTAGATCGCGCCGGCGGTGATGCCAGCGGCGGCGGCGATGGCCGGCATCGAGACGCCGGAAAAGCCGCGCTCGGCGAACAGCCGCTCGGCCGATGCGAGGATCCGCACGCGGGTCGCCGCGCCGCCCGAGGTCCGCCGCGCGGCGCGCGCCTTAGCCGCGGGCGGCGATCCGGCGCGTTCCGAATTATCGTTTCCGTACGGCATCTTATCGCCACTATGGCAGCGCCAACGCGCTTTTCAAGTGAATGCGTATTTACTCCTTGGATACGCTCAGGTAAATGATCATTCACTCGATGGGCGGAGCCACAGGATGGATCGGACCTACGTGGTCACCGGATCGGCGTCGGGGATCGGCGCGGCGACCGCGCAGTGGCTGGCCAGGGCCGGCGCTCGCGTCATCGGCTGCGATCTGCACGACGCCGACGTGATCGCCGACCTGGCGAGCGAGGCGGGCCGCGCGGCGCTCGCCGACGGCGTGGCGCGGGTTTCCGGCGGGCGCGTCGACGGCGTGATCGCCAACGCCGGCGGCGGCCCGCCCGAGACCATGCTGCAGCTGAACTTCTTCGGCGCGGTCGCCACGCTGCAGCGGCTGCGCCCGCTGTTGGCGAAGAGCGACGCGCCGCGCGCCGTCGCGGTCTCGTCGATCGGCTCGATGCGCGAGGACACCGCCGGCCTGATCGAAGCATGCCTCGCGATGGACGAGGAAGCTGCGGTGGCGGGCGCCTGGCGGGCCTACGAGGCCGGCGCGCTCGGCCGGGGCGCCGACGACGGCATGCCGGACGCCGCCCAGGTCCCGCTGGCGCTCTACGGCGCCGCCAAGGCCGCGCTGCAGCGCTGGTGCCGCAAGACCGCGCCGACCCCCGAATGGGCCGGCGCCGGGATCACGCTGAACGTCGTGGCGCTCGGCTTCTACGACACGCCGGGCGCCGCCTATCTGCTCGGCGATCCGGAGCGTCGCGCCGCGACGGCCGAGCTCTCGCCGCTCGCCGGCAGCTTTCCCGGCCGTCCCGAGGCGGCCGCCGCCCTGCTCGCCTGGCTGGCGGGCCCCGACAACACCCAGATGACCGGCCAGATCCTGTTCGCCGACGGCGGATTCGAATGCCGGGTGCGCGAGGAGAAGGACTGATGGCCATGACCGCTGCCCCCGAGCCCGCCCACCCGCGCATCGCCGGGGCCTTGACCTGGGCGCGGACCAACGCCCCCAAGGCCGCCGTGGAAGTCGGGGTCAACTTCGCCCTGCCCTTCCTCGTCTACAGCGCCGCCCACGCCCAGCTCGGCGACGTCGGCGCGTTGATGGCGTCCTCCGCGCCGCCGCTCATCTGGAGCATCGCCGAGTTCGCCCGCCGCCGCCGGATCGACGCGCTCTCGCTGTTGGTGCTGGCCGGCATCGTGCTCTCGCTCGTCGCCTTCTTCGGCGGCGGCGGGGTGCGCTTCCTGCAGCTGCGCGAGCGGCTGGTCACCGCGGCGATCGGGTGCGTGTTCCTGGTCTCGGCGGCGATCGGCAAGCCGCTGATCTACCAGCTCTCGCGCGCCCGGCTCGCCCGGCGCGGCGCCGCCCACGAGACCGCCGCCTTCGAGAAGGTGCAGGGCGACCCGCGCTTCCGGCGCGCGATGATGGTGATGACGCTGGCCTGGGGCTTCGCGCTGCTCGGCGAGTCCGTCCTCGCCGCGGTGCTGGTCTTCACCCTGTCGATCAAGCAGTACATGGTCGTCAGCGCAGTGGTCGGCTATTCGGCGCTGGGCGGCATGACCGCCTGGACCTTCTGGTACGCCAGGCGCCGCATCACCGCCCTGTTCCGCGAGGCCGGCGCCGCCGCCGGCCCCAGCCCGGCTGGAAACCTTTCGCAATCGTAACGCGGACGGCATCCCGGTGGCCCGACGTTGGCGGACGATCCTGCCAACCGGACCCCGGCTTCGACAGGGCGCTGACGATCGTCCCGGCGTCTGGCGGCCACGCCCCGGGATCGCCTGATCACAGACACGTCAGCCTGCGAAACTGTCACAGGACGGGCGCACTGGCGCCAACTTGGCGCGCTAGGAGTTTAAGGGACGCGGGCGTCGAGGAGGGGTGGGCGAAATGTTGGGCGGGAAGGCGTGCAGGACAGCTTCATGACCCACAGACTTGGCGTATTCGCCACCGCGGCCGGCTGGGTGCTGGCCGATGACGATCGGCTCGAGACGTTCGAGACCCGCGACCGCGCGGTCGAGGCGGCGCTGAGACTGGCGCACATCGCGCGCTGGCGCGGCGCCGAGGTCGAGGTCGTCGCCCAGCACCACCCGGGCGGCCCGCTCAACCTGGTCGAACAGCCGCCGGCCTAGCCGCTACAGCTTCGCCGCGCGCAGGCGCAGTGCGTTGGTGATGACGCTCACCGACGACAGCGCCATGGCCGCGGCGCCGATCTGCGGCGAGAGCAGCAGGTGGAAGGCGGGATAGAGCACGCCGGCGGCGATCGGCACGCCCGCCGCGTTGTAGACGAAGGCGAAGATCAGGTTCTGCCGGATGTTGCGCATCACCGAGCGCGAGAGACGCCGCGCCTTCACGATGCCCTGCAGATCGCCCTTCAGCAGGGTGACGCCGGCGCTTTCGATCGCCACGTCCGCGCCGGCCCCCATCGCGACGCCGACGTCTGCGGCCGCCAGCGCCGGCGCGTCGTTGACGCCATCGCCGGCCATGGCGACCACGCGGCCCTCGCCGCGCAGCTTCTGGACCACCTTGGCCTTGTCCTGCGGCAGCACCTCGGCTTCAACCTCGTCGATGCCGAGGCGCGAAGCGACCGCCAGCGCCGTCGTGCGGTTGTCGCCCGTCATCATGACGAGGCGCACGCCGTCGGCCTTCAGCGCCCGCACCGCGCCCGGGGTGGTCGCCTTGATCGGGTCCGCGATGCCGAAGACGCCCGCGAGCGCGCCGTCGACGGCCGCGTAGACCGCCGTCGCGCCGTCCCGGCGAAGCACTTCGGCCTCCGCCGCGAGCCGGTCGGTCGCAACGCCCGCTTCCGCCATGATCGGCGCGCCGCCGAGCACGACGCGCCGCCCGTCGACGACGCCGGTGACGCCCTTGCCGACCGGCGAGTCGAAATCCTCGGCTTCTGACAGCGCGACGCCTCGGTCCTTGGCTGCGCGCAGGATGGCGTCGGCCAGCGGGTGCTCGCTGCCGCGTTCGAGGCTGGCGGCGAGCCGCAGCAACTCGGTCTCGTCGTGGCCGCTGGCGGGCTTGATGACGGTGACGGCCGGGCGACCCTCGGTGAGGGTGCCGGTCTTGTCGAACACCAGCGTGTCGACCTTCTCGAAGCGCTCCAGCGCCTCGGCGTTCCTGATCAGCACCCCGGCCTGGGCGCCTCGCCCGACGCCGACCATGATCGACATCGGGGTCGCCAGGCCCAAGGCGCAGGGGCAAGCGATGATCAGCACCGAGACCGCGGCCAGCAGCGCGTAGGCGAAACGCGGCTCAGGGCCGATCGTCGCCCAGACGATCGCCGCGAGCACCGCGACACCGATCACGGCCGGCACGAACCAGCCGGACACGATGTCCGCCATCCGCTGGATCGGCGCGCGGCTGCGCTGGGCGTCGGCCACCATCTGTACGATGCGCGAGAGCAGCGTATCGGCGCCCACCTTGTCGGCGCGCATGACGAACGAGCCGGTCTTGTTGATGGAGCCGCCGATGACCTTTGCCCCGGGCTCCTTGGTGACGGGCATGGACTCGCCGGTGACGAGCGCCTCGTCGATCGAGACGCGGCCTTCCAGCACCTCGCCATCCACCGGAACCTTCTCGCCGGGCCTCACCCTGAGGCGGTCGCCGACATGGATCTGGTCGAGCGTCACCTCCTCGTCGGTCCCGTCGGCGCGCAGCCTTCGGGCTGTCTTGGGCGCGAGGTTGAGCAGCGCCTTGATCGCGCCGGAGGTCCGCTCGCGCGCCCTCAGCTCCAGCACCTGGCCCAGCAGAACGAGGACGGTGATGACCGCGGCCGCCTCGAAGTAGACGGGAACGGCGCCCTCCGCATCGCGGAAGGCCGGCGGGAACAGGCCCGGCGCGAGCACCGCGAAGAGGCTGTAGACCCAGGCGACCCCGACGCCCATCGCGATCAGGGTGAACATGTTGAGCCGCCGCGAGATCAGCGACGCCCAGCCGCGCTCGAAGAACGGCCAGCCCGCCCAGACCACGACCGGCGTCGCCAGCGCCAGCTGTATCCAGTTGCTCGCCGCGTGCGGCACGAGCCTCATCAGGAGGCCGAGGTGCCCGCCCATTTCCAGGACGAAGACGGGAACGGTCAGCGCCAGCCCGATCCAGAAGCGTCGCGTCATGTCCGCAAGCTCGGGACTTGGCCCCTCGTCGGCGGAGACGGTCGCCGGCTCCAGCGCCATGCCGCAGATCGGACAGGCGCCAGGACCGATCTGGCGCACCTCAGGGTGCATCGGGCAGGTGTAGATCGTGCCCGGCGGCGCAGACGTGGCTTCGTGCGGCGACAGATAGCGCTGCGGATCGGCGACGAACTTGGCGCGGCAGCCAGCGCCGCAGAAGTGGTAGGTCGCGCCGGCGTGCTCGGCGTGGTGCGCGGTCTTTGCGGGATCGACGCTCATCCCGCACACGGGATCCTTGGCCGCATCCTTCGCCGGCTCGTCGGCCGCCGCGTGGATTTCTGACACGTTGCACTCCATACCCTGGGCGGGTATGTACATATACCCTGGCATGGTATGTTCAAGCGCGATCGGAG
>DATNEH010000026.1:0-17539 GCA_035553015.1 Caulobacteraceae bacterium
GTGTATCTAGCCGCACCTTTTTTCCAGGTCCCCGCACGCGGGACCACTTCGCCGTGCGGCGCCCCGCGCGGCGGTTTCGCTTTTGAGGCAAGGCCATGGCCGAGATCGTCCTGAACGTTGAGGTGCGCGAGCGCGCGGGAACCGGCGCGGCCCGGGCGGTGCGGCGCGAAGGCAAGGTGCCGGGAGTCCTATACGGCGGCAAACAAGGGCCGCTGAGCATCGCCGTGCGCGGTCCCGAGTTCCGCAAGGCGCTCTACACCGGCAAGCTGCTGGGCCACCTGGTGACGCTGAAGCACGGCAAGGAAACCCAGCCGGTCATCGCCAAGGACGTGCAGTTCCATCCGGTCACCGACGAGCCGACCCACTTCGACCTCTACCGCGTCTCGGCGACCCAGCAGATCCGCATCGCGGTGCAGGTGCACTTCCGCAACGAGGACGCCTCGCCCGGCATCAAGCGCGGCGGCGTGCTGAACATCAACGTCCACGCGCTGGACGTGGTCGCGCCGGCCAACCGCATTCCCGAGGAGCTGGTCGTCGACCTGACCGGCCTGGAGATCGGCGACACCATCCGCGCCATCGACGTGCCGCTGCCGGAAGGCGTCGAGCTGTCCGCCCATCTGCACGAAGCGACGGTCGCCTCGATCGCCACCTCGTCGGCGATGCAGTCCGAGGAAGAGCAAGCGGCTGAAGCCGCGGCCGAGGGCGCCGAAGAGGGCGGCGAAGCTGCGGAAGCCGCCGCCGAGACCAGCGAAGAGGCATAGGCCGCCGCGCCTTCCTCGGCAGGCGGGGCCGCCATGCTGATCCTCGCCGGGCTCGGCAACCCCGAGCCCAAGTACGCGAAGAACCGCCACAACATCGGCTTTGCGGCGATGCAGGTGATCGCCCAGCGCTGGGGCTTTGCGCCCGAGCGCGCACGTTTCAACGGGCTCGCCGCCGAGGGGCAGATCCCGACCCCCGCCGGGCCGGTGAAGGCGCTGACGCTGCGCCCGCAGACCTTCTACAACGGCAGCGGCGACGCGGTTTCGGCGGCCATGCGCTTCTACAAGGCCGAGCCGTCCGACGTCGTGGTGTTCTACGACGAGATCGACCTCGCGCCCGGGCGCTTCCGCATGAAGACCGGCGGCGGCGCGGCCGGCAACAACGGGGTGCGGTCGATCGCCGCGCACATCGGCGCGGACTTCCGCCGCGCGCGGCTTGGCACCGGCCATCCGGGCCACAAGGACCTCGTCATGGGCCACGTGCTCTCCGACTTCAGCAAGGCGGAGATCCAGGGTTGGGTGAAGCCGCTGCTGGAGGCCTGCGCCGACGCGCTGCCGCTGCTGGCCGCCGGCGAGGACGAGCGCTACCAGGCCGAGGTGCTGCGCCTGGCGCCCGCGCCGAAGCTGGATCCCAGAGCGCAGGGGGGCGCAAGAGGGCGCGGCGAGGGCGGCGATTGACCCGCGCGGGCGCCTGCGGAACATAGCGCTCAGCTGCAGGGCGTCCCATTTCAGGGCGCAAAATCTGCCGGAGCTGAAAGACTGATGCCCTTTTTCGGGGGTGGCCTCCTCCTCTCTCTGCTGATCACCGTGCTGCTGTGCGTCCACGTGGTGCGCACCAACCAGCAGGTGTTCTGGATCTTCGTGATCGTGTTCCTGGGACCGATCGGCTGGCTCATCTACGGGGCCGTGGTGATCCTCCCGGACATGCTGGGCGGCACGCGCGCCAGGCGGATGGGCATGGCCGCGCGCGATGCGCTGGACCCCACCCGCGAGTACCGCACCGCCAAGGCCGCCGCCGCCGATACGCCCACCGTGCACAACCAGATGCGGCTCGCCGCGGCGGCAGCGGCGATGGGCCGCCACGCAGAGGCGGAACAGCTCTACGCCGGGGCGGCGACCGGCATCCATGCCGACGATCCGGCCCTGCTGCTCGGCCGCGCCAACGCGCTGATCGAGCTCGGCCGCGCCAGCGAGGCGGCGCCGCTGCTCGACAAGCTCGTCGCCGAGCAGGCGACCCGCAGCCCGTCCACGGCGCTCGCCCAGGCCCGCGTCTACGAGGCGCTCGGCCACTACAAGGAGGCCGACGCCGCCTACCAGTGGGCCGCCGGCCGCCTGCCGGGCCTCGAGGCGCTGGCCCGCTACGCCGCCTTCCTCGCCAACACCGGCCGCAAGCAGGAAGCCGCCGACAATCTCGCCGAGATCGACCGCCGCATCGAGCGCTCCAACCCCCAGTTCCGCCGCGAAAGCCGCCCCTGGCGCGACCTGGCGGCCCAGGCGCTGGCGCGCGCTTGACTTAAGCGCCCGCTCGCACGATCTCGCACGGCTCGCTCGAAAGCTCGTCCGGAAAGCTTCAAGGACCCATGGCCCTCAAAGTCGCGATCGTCGGCCTGCCGAATGTCGGCAAGTCGACCCTGTTCAACGCCCTCACCCAGACCGCGGCGGCGCAGGCCGCCAACTATCCGTTCTGCACGATCGAGCCCAACGTCGGCGACGTGGCGGTGCCCGAGCCGCGCCTCGATGCGCTGGCCCGCATCGCCAAGTCGAAGGAGATCATCCCCGCGCGGATCAACTTCGTCGACGTGGCCGGGCTGGTGCGCGGCGCCTCGAAGGGCGAGGGCCTCGGCAACCAGTTCCTCAGCCACATCCGCGACTGCGACGCCGTCGCCTTCGTGACCCGCTGCTTCGAGGACGGCGACATCACCCACGTCGAGGGGCGGGTCGATCCGCTCGCCGACCTGGAGATCATCGAGACCGAGTTGATGCTGGCCGACCTCGAGAGCCTGGAAAGGCGCGTGCCGAACCTCGAAAAGCGCGCCAAGGCCGGCGGCGACAAGGAGAGCGCCACGGCGCTGCGCCTGGTCAATCTGGCGCTCGCCGAGCTGAACGCCGGCCGCCCGGCGCGCGCCGCCAAGGTCGCGGCCGAGGACGAGAAGGCCTGGCGAATGCTGCAGCTGCTCACCGCCAAGCCGGCGCTGTACGTCAGCAACGTCGACGAGGGCTCGGCCGAGCACGGCAATGCGCTGTCCGACCTCGTCGCCCAGCGGGCGAAGCGCGACAACGCCAAGGCGGTGGTGATCTCGGCGAAGATCGAGAGCGAGATCGCCATGCTCGATCCGACCGAGCGCGGCGAGTTCCTGGAGACGATGGGCCTCTCGGAGCCCGGCCTCAACCGGCTGATCCACGAGGCCTACGCGCTCCTCGGCCTGCAGACCTACTTCACCGCCGGCCTGAAGGAATCGCGCGCCTGGACCATCCCGGTCGGCGCCACCGCGCCGCAAGCCGCCGGCGTCATCCACACCGACTTCGAGAAGGGCTTCATCCGCGCCGAGACCATCGCCTACGCCGACTACGTCGCGCTGAACGGCGAAGCGGGGGCGCGGGACGCCGGCAAGCTGCGCTCCGAGGGCAAGGAGTACGTGGTGCGCGACGGCGATGTCATGAACTTCCGCTTCAACGTCTGAGCCCAGCGCATCCGCTTCAGGCCAGCCACCAGCTCGCGCCGCGGCAGCGGGTCGGCGGCGCTGGCGCTGACCATCCCCGGCGGGACAGGATTAGCGTTGCGCCAGCGCGGCCGTGCGGCCTAGGAGACTTTCCGAAACAGCGGGGAGAGCCGGCATGGGCGAGACGATCAGCATCACGTCGGCGGCGGCCGACCACTTCGCGTTTCCCGCCTACCACGCCGCGCCCACCGGCGAGCGCAAGGGCGGGGTGATCGTCATCCAGGAGATCTTCGGCATCGACGAGCACGTGCGGCGCGACGTCGATCGCTGGGCCTCGCTCGGGTTCGAGGCGGTGGCCCCAGCGCTCTACGAGCGGCGCGAGCCCGGCTTCCTCGCGCACCACGACGAAGCCGGCATCAAGGCCGGCGTCGGGCACGCGATGGGCACGCCGCGCGAGCAGGTGCTGGCCGACATCGCCGCCTGCCGCGACTACCTGAAGGGCCGCGGCAAGGTCTGCATCGTCGGCTACTGCTACGGCGGCTCCTACGCCTGGATCGCCGCCGGCGAAGTGGGCGGGCTGGCGGCCGCGTCGAGCTACTACGGCTCGATGGTGCAGGCGAACGCCGCGCTGGCCCCGATGTGCCCGACCATCGTGCACCTGGGCCGCCTCGACGCCGGCATTCCGGCCGAAGCGGTGAAGGAGGCGGTCGAGGCCGCCAACCCGAGCGTGCCGGTGTTCATCTACGAGGACGCCGGGCACGGCTTCAACAACGAGGACCCCGAGCGGCACGCGGCGGCCAGCGCCGATCTGGCGCGCCAGCGCACGCTGGAGCTGTTCGAGAAGGCCTGAGGGGAGCGCGCCGTATGGGCGAGGCGATCACGCTCACCAGCCTGAAGGACACCTTCTCGTTCGGGGCCTACCGCGCGCCGCACGAGGACGCGCGCCGCGGCGGCCTCGTCCTGATCCAGGAGATCTTCGGCGTCACCGAGCACATCCGCGAGCTGGCCGAGGGCTTCGCCGCGGACGGCTACGAGACCATTGCGCCCTCGCTCTACGACCGCCAGCACCGCGGCTTCCAGGCGGGCTACGGCGGCGACGACGTGGCGGCCGCCCGCCGCTACTCCGAGGCCGCGCCTTGGGACGAGGTGGCCGCCGACCTCGACGCCTGCGTGGCGGCGCTGAAGCCGCCGGTGTTCGTGGTCGGCTACTGCTGGGGCGGCGCGGCGACCTGGCTGGCGGCCTGCCGCTGCGAGGGCGTGGCGGCCGCCTCCAGCTTCTACGGCCGGCGCATCCCGGAGCTGCTGGCCGAGACGCCGCGCTGCCCGATCGTCCTGCACTTCGGCCGCCGCGATCCCTCGATCCCGCCCGCGACGGTGGAGGCGATCGCCGACCGCTTTCCCGAGATGCCGATCTACCAGTATGACGCCGGCCACGGCTTCGTCTCAGACCGCCGCGCCGACTACAACCCCGACGCCGCCAAGCTGGCCCGCCTGCGCACCCTGCAGCTCTTCACGCTGCACGGCGGCGGCCGGGGGGAGAACTGAGCCTTACCGTCCTCCCCGTACCGAAGAGGACGGGGGAGGAGCGATCTTAAGCGGCGCGCTCGATGCTGGGGCGCAGCACCGGATCGCGTTCGATGCGGCGGACGAGGAGGGCCTGGGCCAGCAGCACCCCGATGCCGGCGGCGTAGGCGGCGAAGGCGCTTTCGGGGAAGCCGCGGCCGCTGTGGGCCGCGTTGGCCGTGTCCAGGATGATGAAGGCCGCGAAGCCGGCCAGGATCAGCACCACCACCAGCACCGAGATCACGCTCTGGCCGAAGCCGGTGCGGAAGGCGATCCAGAGGTGGGTGCGCAGCATCCGGCGCACCGGCGGCGCGGCCAGCGGGATCAGCAGCGTCGCCAGGAAGTAGACGCCCGGGAACAGCACCATGCGCTGCAATTTGAAGACCGCGGCCCCGGGCAGGACCGTCCAGGCGTACACGGCCGCCGCTGCGTAGATCAACACGCCGACCAGAAAGGCCGAATCCTGCATGCGGCGGAAGACCCGCCACGATCTGCTCACTCCCATCGCCTCAATGTGGCGACGCGATGCGGCAAGGAAAGGGCTGCACGGGTGTTTCTAGCGCCCTTCGAAGGCCACCAGCGTCGAGACCGGCACGCCGGCGTCGCGCAGCCGGGCCGCGCCGCCGAGCTCCGGCAGGTCGATCACGAACGCCGCCGCCACGATCTGCGCGCCGGCGTCCTTCAAGAGCTGCACGGCGGCCAGCGCGGTGCCGCCGGTGGCGATCAGATCGTCGACCAGCATCACCTTCTCGCCAGCCACCAGCGCGTCGACGTGCATCTCCATGACGTCGGATCCGTACTCCAGCGCATACTCCACCGCGCGGGTCTGGTGGGGCAGCTTGCCGCGCTTGCGCAGCGGCACGAAGCCGCTCGACAGCTGGTGGGCCACCGCGCCGCCGAGAATGAAGCCGCGCGCCTCGATGCCGGCCACCTTGTCGATCTTCATGCCGGCGAATGGCTGCACCAGCTCGTCGACCGCCCGCCGGAAGGCGCGCGCGTCGCCCAGGAGGGTGGTGATGTCGCGGAACATGATCCCGGGCTTCGGATAGTCGGGGATCGTGCGGATGCAGGCGGCGAGATCCATGGCTCAGGCTTCTCTCTGTCAGGTCGCAGCTGCGCTGGAAAGCCCGAGCGCGCGGCCGACGATCGCCGAGAGCTTCTCCAGCATGGCCGGGTCGCGCGCCTCCGGCGCGGTGATGACGGCGCCGTCGAGCGCGGTGTCGATCGGCGAGGCCGGACGCTCTGCCGGCAGCCGCTCGGCGAGGATGCGGACGAGGTCGACGGCCTTGCCGGCGTTGGCGCGCAGCACCTCGAGCACGTGGCTCACCTCGACGTGGACGTCGCGCCAGCAGTCGTAGTCGGTGACCATGGCGACGGCGGCGTAGGGCAGCTCGGCCTCGCGGGCGAGCTTGGCCTCCGGCATGCCGGTCATGCCGATCACATCGCAGCCCCACGCCCGGTAGAGCTCGCTCTCGGCCTTGGTGGAGAACTGCGGGCCTTCCATGGCGAGGTAGGTCCCGCCCTCGACGACGGCCGCGCCGGCGGCGCGTGCCGCGGCGGCCGCGTGGGCGGACAGCCGCCAGCAGACCGGGTCGCCCATCGAGACGTGGGCGACGAGCCCGGGGCCGAAGAAGCTGGTCTCGCGCGCGAAGGTGCGGTCGATGAACTGATCCACCACCACGAAGGCGCCGGGCGCGAGCGCCTCGCGCAGCGAGCCGACCGCGGCGATCGAGAGCACGTCGGTGCAGCCGGCGCGCTTCAGCGCATCGATGTTGGCGCGCGCGTTGATGGCGCTGGGCGGCAGCCGGTGGCCGCGGCCGTGGCGCGGCAAGAAGACCAGCCGCACGTGGCCCAGATCGCCGATCAGGAGGTCGTCCGACGGCGCGCCGAACGGGCTGTCGACGCGAGTCCAGCGCGCGTTCGCCAGGCCCGCGATCTCGTAGAGGCCCGAGCCGCCGATCACGCCTAAGACCCAGCCCGACACGTGTCCTCCCGGCTCCGCCCGCGGCGTTATCGCCGAGCGGCGGCGGCTTGGCTATCGTCGGCTCAATGCGCGCCAAGTTGAGTCTCGCCCTCGCCGCCACGTTGATCAGCGCCGCCGCCGGGGTGGGCGCGGCGCGCGCCGGCGAGACGCGCTGCTGGGTCGACCGCGGCGTGCTGGTGGTCCCGGCCGCATTCGGCGACGTTGCCGGCGACTACATCCTCGACCTGTCGTCGCCGAAGAGCGTGCTGCACGTCGATGATGCGCTGGGCGAGGGCGTCGAGACGCCGCAGACGACCGGCACGCTGCGCTTCGCTGGCGAGACGGCGCCCGCCACGCTGCAGGTGGCGAGCCTGGATGCGCGGACGCTCGGCCTGCCCTCCACCATCGTCGGCCTGATCGGCGCGGACGTGCTGGCGCCCTACGTGGTCGACATCCGCTTCAGCCCCTGCCGGGTGCGGCTCTCGCGCCGCGCGCCCGCGTTCCGGGCGATCGCCACCTTGCCGCTCGAGATGACGGACGGCGTGCCCGCGATCCCGGCGACCATCTCGGACGGGCGGACGGCGCTCGCCGGGCGCTTCGCCGTCGACACCGGCACGGCCGCCGTGCGGCTCTCCAGCAAGGTCGCGGCGCTGAGCCGGACGCCGGCCAAGGGCGTCGATCCGGCCTCGCGGCTCGACCCGCCGGCGCGGCTGGATGCGCTGGGGCTGGCCGGCGCCGCGCAACGCCGGCTGCCGGCGGCGCTGGCCGACGACCTGCCGCCGACGCTCGCCGGGAGCATCGGCACGGCCGCCTGGTCACGTTACGAGCTCAGGGTGGACATGCGCCGCGGCCGACTTCAGCTCGCGGCGCCGCCGGGGACGGACGTCAGTGCGCGACGTTCCGCCAGATCTGCCGATAGCTCGCGTAGAGGATCGCGCTGAAGATCAGCAGGTAGATCATCACGGCGATGCCCGTCTGCTTGCGCTCGTTCATCTTCGGGTCGGACGCCCACTGCAGGAAGGCGGAGACGTCGCGCGCCTCCTGCTGCAGCTTGCAGGGCGTGCCGTCGTCGAAGGTGACCTTGCAGTCGGTCAGCGGCGGCGGCATCGAGATGAAGCCGCCGGTCGGCACGGCGTCGGCGGCGCCCGTCCAATAGGACGTCAGGTCACCCGGGAAGGCGACGTTGTAGTACTTGCCGGGCGGCGCGTTCTTGATGCCGGCCGGGGTCGGACGGAAGCCGTTGAGGATCGCGTAGATGTAGTCCGGCCCGCCTTCGCGCGCGGCGGCCAGCAGCGACATGTCGGGCGGCAGCGCGCCGCCGTTGCTGGCCCGCGCGGCCGCGTCGTTCGGGAACGGCGGCACCAGCACGTCGGCGCTGGTCGGCTTGCGGTGCGACGGATCGCCGGTGTCGGCGTTGATCTCGGTCACCTGCCGCGGCCAGCTCGACGCGATCGCCTTCACGTACGGATTGTCGTTCGAGTTCGGGTACTTCGGGCTCCAGAACGGGCCGCCCGGGTCACCCAGGTTGTGGAAGTGGATGTACTGGATCGAGTGACACTGGGAGCAGACCTCGGTGTAGACCTTGAAGCCGCGTTGCAGCTGGCCCTGGTCGTACATCCCGAACGGGCCGCTGAACGACCACGGCTGGTGCTCGAGCGGGGCCGAGGTGGTGGCCGCCGCGGCGGGCGCGGCGAGGCCGGCGGCGAGCGCCAGGACGAGGGCCCGGGCAACGGCCTTTGCGAGAAGCTTACGCAGCATCGGCCGATCAACCCTTCTTTTCAGGCGCAGCCGCGGCCCCGGCGGGCGCGGCGGCCGGATGCGACAGCACCGGCGTGGAAATGGACTCCGGCACCGGCAGCGGCGTCTCGCGCAGGCCTAGCAGCGGATTGATGAGCAGGAACCAGGCGAAATAGTAGAGGCCCGCGATACGGCTCAGCCAGGCCATGCTGTTGATGCTGGAGTCGCCGATATTGAACGCCGCCAGGCCCGGAATGATCTGCTGATCCGGCTCGTGCGCGCCGCAGTAGCCGAGGATCAGGCAGGCGGCGATGAAGATGAAGAAGTAGAGCCGCGCCTGCGGCCGGTAGCGCATCGAGCGGACCCGCGAGCGGTCGAGCCAGGGCAGCGCGAAGAGGCAGCCGATGGCGGCGGCGAGCGCGATGACGCCGGTCAGCTTGTCGGGGATGGCGCGCAGGATCGCGTAGTAGGGCAAGAGGTACCACTCCGGCACGATGTGCGCCGGTGTCGCCAGCGGGTTGGCGGCGATGTTGTTGTCCACGTGCCCGAGCGCCTCGGGCATGAAGAACACGAAGATCGCGAACATCAGCATGAACACCGACACCGCGAACCCGTCCTTCACCGTGTAGTACGGGTGGAACGGCACCGTGTCGGACTTGTCCTTCACGTTGACGCCGGTTGGGTTCGAGTTGCCGGGCACGTGCAGCGCCCAGATATGCAGCGCCACCAGCCCCGCGATCACGAACGGCAGCAGGTAGTGCAGCGAGAAGAAGCGGTTCAGCGTCGGCGCGTCGACGGTGAATGAGCCGACCAGCCAGCTGACGATCGCCGGCCCGATCACTGGGATCGCACCGAAGATGCTGGTGATCACCTTGGCGCCCCAGAAGCTCATCTGGCCCCACGGGAGCACGTAGCCGAAGAAAGCCGTGGCCATCATGGTGAGGTAGATCACCGCGCCGATCAGCCACAGCAGTTCGCGCGGCGCCTTGTAAGAGCCGTAGTAGATGCCGCGGAAGATGTGGATGTAGACCGCGACGAAGAACATCGAGGCGCCGTTGGCGTGGATGTAGCGGATCAGCCAGCCGTAGTTCACATCGCGCATGATGTGCTGGATCGAGTCGAACGCGCCGGTTCCCGAGGCGTTGTAGTGCATCGCCAAAACGATGCCGGTGACGATCTGGACGGCAAGGCAGAAAGCCAGGATGCCGCCGAAGGTCCACCAGTAGTTCAGGTTCTTCGGGGTCGGGAAATCGAGCAGGTCCTTGCCGAAGCGGACGATCGGCAGGCGCGCATCGAGCCAGCGCTCGAAGGCCGTGTTCGGCTCGTAATGCGAATGCGAATGTGCGTCCATGATCTCGGTCAGCCGACTTTGATGGTGGTTGCGCCGGTGAACTTGTAGTCCGGCACCACCAGGTTCTTCGGGGCCGGACCTTTGCGGATGCGGCCTGAGGTGTCGTACTGCGAGCCGTGGCAGGGGCAGAACCAGCCGCCCCAGTCGCCCTGGCCGAACAGCGGCGTGCAGCCGAGGTGGGTGCAGACCCCAATCAGGATCAGCCACTCGGACTTGCCGGGCTTCACGCGGCTGGCGTCGGTGGCCGGGTCGCGCAGCTGGGCGTGGTCGTCGGCGACCGCCTTGGCGATCTCGGCCGGCGTGCGGTGGCGCACGAAAAGCGGCTGCTTGCGGAACAGCACCGTCACCTGCTGGCCGAGCGGCACCTTGGAGACGTCGTACTCGATCGACGACAGCGCCATCGTGTCGGCGGCCGGGTTCATCTGGTCGATGAACGGCCACGCGATGGCGGCCACGCCGCCGGCGGCGGCGGTGATCGCGGCAATGTGGATGAAGTTGCGCCGACCGGAATCCGGCGTGTCGTGGGGGTCGGCGCTTGCGCCGGCTACGCTGTCGGCCACCTTCGGCTCACCTCGCTTCGGCCTCGCCCGTCTCCCGCGAGGGCGACGGTGGGCCGTTTCAGACATCAACAGCCGTACCGCCCAGGACTCCCAAGGGAACTCCCAGGCCTCGGCGCTTCTCGCCAAGAGCCGGCATGGGGCGATAATCCTGCGGTGGACATCGCAGCGGAGCTGCGCATCGACCGCCGCCCCCGGCTCAGCAAGCTCTTGTTGGCGGTTCCCCTAGAATGCGTCTTAAGCTTTTTCAACATGCCATTCCGCAAATCGAGGATGCCGCCTTGCCCGTGACAGCGCTCGCCCCTGAAATCCAGGACCGCCGGGCCAGAGCCAAGGCATGGTTCGAATCGCTTCAGCAGCGGATCTGCGCCGAGCTGGAGCGGCTCGAAGAGGAGGCGCCGGTCGAGCTTTACCCGGGCGAGCCGGGCCGCGTCGATTTCCGCCAGTGGAAGCGCGAGACGGGCGAGGGTGGCGGCATCGGCGGCTTTTTGTCCGGGCGCCTCATCGAGAAGGCCGGCGTGCATACTTCGGCGGCGACCGCCCGGTTCACCCCCGAGATGGCCAAGACCATGCCAGGCGCCGAGGATGACCCGACCTACGTCTCAGCCTCGATCAGCCTGATCATCCACCCGCTGTCGCCGCGCGTGCCGACCGTGCACATGAACACCCGCTTCCTCTCCACCGGCCAGAGCTGGTTCGGCGGCGGCGCGGACCTCACCCCGATGCTCGCCGAGCAGCGCAGCCAGGACGCCGACGACGCGGTGGTGTTCCACCGCGCGATGCAGGGCGCGTGCGACCCGTTCGATGCCGAGTGGTATCCCCGCTACAAGGCCTGGTGCGACGAGTACTTCTACCTGCCGCACCGCAAGGAGCCGCGCGGGATCGGCGGCATCTTCTACGACCAGCACAATTCCGGCGACTTCGAGCGCGACTTCGCCTTCACGCAAGCCGTCGGCGAGGCGTTCCTGGAAGTCTACCCGAAGATCGTCCGCCACCGGATGGACGAGCCGTGGACCGGCGACGACCGCGACGAGCAGCTGGCCCGCCGCGGCCGCTACGTGGAGTTCAACCTGCTCTACGACCGCGGCACCATGTTCGGCTTCCGCCAGGGCGCCAACATCGAGACCATGCTCTCCTCGCTGCCGCCGCTCGTCAGATGGCCGTGACCCTCCCCTGATCTCCGGTGTCGGGAAGGTCGCTGACCTGGGGTCAGCCTCGACATCCAGGCGGCTGAGGCGGAGTGTCGCGGCAAAGCGGAGGATGCGGCGATGCCCCACGTGAAGGCCAACGGCCTCGACATCTACTACGAAAGCCACGGCCCCGACGACGCCGAGCCGATCCTGCTGATCATGGGCCTGGGCGCGCAGATGAGCCGCTGGTCGCCGGAGCTGATCGGCAAGCTGACCGCCGCCGGCCACCGGGTGATCGCCTACGACAACCGCGACGTCGGCCTGACCGAGAAGCTCGACGCCGCCGGCGCTCCGGACGTCCGCGAGGTGGTCGCGGCTGTGACGCAAGGCCGCACGCCGCCGGTCGCCTACACGCTGACCGAAATGGCCGCCGACGCCGCCGGCCTGCTGGAAGCGCTGGACGTCGAGCGTGCGCACATCGTGGGCGCCTCGATGGGCGGCATGATCGCCCAGCTGGTCGCCGCCGACTTCCCCGAGCGCACCCTCTCGCTCACCTCGATCATGTCGTCGAGCGGCAACCCCGGCCTGCCGCGCGCCAAGCCCGAGGCGATGGCGCGGCTCAACACCCCGGCGCCCGACCCGAACGTGGACCTCGAGGCCTTCCTGGAGAGCTCGGTCGAGGGCGCGAGGGTGATGGCCGGAACCTATCCGGTCGACGCCGCGAAGGTGCGCGAGGAGGCGTTGGCCACCTTCCGGCGATCGTATTACCCGGTCGGCTTCCAGCGCCAGTACGCCGGCATCATGGCCTCGCCCGATCGCCGGCCGAAGCTCGCGACGATCACCGCCCCAACCGTGGTGATCCACGGCGACGCCGACCCGCTGGTTCCGGTCGAAGCCGGCCGCGACACCGCCGAGAACATCCCGGGCGCCGAGCTGATCATCGTCCCCGGCGTCGGCCACGAAATGCCGCTGCCGGTCCTTGACGTGTTCGTCGACGGGATCCTGAGCGCGGTGGCCCGCTCGAAGGCGCCGGCGGAGGCAGCGGAGTAACCCTCCCCCGATCTTCCCGCGCAAGCGGGGAAGAGCGGGAGTCGGGGTTAGCCCGCCAGGAAGTTGGCCACCCAGCCTGCGAACTTCACATGGTCGTCCGGGTGGTGGAGGCTTTCGACCGCCGCTTCCGCCTGCGCCTCGGGGAAGCGCTGGCCCTTGCGGCCTTCGATGAGGGCGATCGAGTAGGCCGGGGCGAATTCCGGGTGCAGCTGGCAGGAGACCGAGGTCCCGTCGTCGTAGGCGAGCATGCCGTTCGGGCAGAAGTCGCTACCGGCGATCACCTTGGCGGTCGGCGGCAGCTCCAGCACCTGGTCCTGGTGCGAGGCGGCCAGCGAGAAGGCGGGGCTGGCGTCCATCCAGCCGGGATGCTGGGCGCCGCCGCCCGTAACCTCGTACGTGTGCAGGCCGATGCCCCAGCCCTTGTCGGACGGCCGCACCTCGCCGCCGAACGCCTGCGCCATCGCCTGGTGGCCGAAGCAGACGCCGACCAGCTTGGCGCGGCCCTTGGCGGCGCGCAGGAAGCCCAGCAACCCGCCGATCCAGGGGTCGCCGTCGTAGACGCCCGCCGCCGCGCCGGTGACGATGTAGGCGTCGCAGGCCTCGGGCCGGTCGGGGTAGTCGGCGGCCGGAACGTCGTAGCTCTCCCAGGCGTAGCCGCGGCCGGCCAGCAGGTGCTCGAACATTTGGGTGTAGTCGCCGAACTGCGGGATCAGCGCGCGCGGCGGGCGGCCGGCGGCGAGGATGCCGATCTTCATCGCCGCCCGCTCCCCATCAGTACGCCATGCCTTGCGCCACCGCCTTCAGCCGCTCGATCAAGGCGAGCTTGTCGGCCGGGAAGTCGCTCTCGACCCACCACGCCTCGACCTCGCGCATCACCTCGCCGATCAGCGGCCCCTTCGGCACGCCGGCGGCCATCACCTCGTCGCCGCTGAGCGGGAACTTCGGCGCCGTCCAGCCGCGCGCGGTGGGCAGCAGCGCGCGCCACTGCACGGTCGCCGCCGGACGCTCCGACGCCGCCCAGGCCAGCGTGACGCGGTCGCAGAAGGCGTCGACGCCGAGCCGGTAGACCAGCTGGCGGGTCTCTTTCGGGCTCATCCACGATTTCAGCGCCGGATCAGGGTCGAGCGCGGCGACAAGGCGGTCGCGCTGCGCATTGGAGAGGCGCAACCGCTCGGCCAGCGCCGCGCCTGCGACCGGGTCGTCCGGCAGCAGCGACGCGAGCCGTAGCAGCGCGTCCTCGGTGAACAGCATCTCGGTCTCGATGGCCACCAGCCGCTCGAACCGCGCCAGTCCCGCGGCTTCAGGCAGCGCCTCGCCCAGCACGCCGGCCTGCGCCATCAGCCGCACGGCCGGGCGCGGGTCCTCTGCCGCCAGCAGCTTCAAGAGTTCCGCCGAGACGCGCTCGGCCGAGAGCGCGCCGATCAGCCCGCGCAAGCCCGCGCACGCCGCCAGGCCCGCGGCGTCGGGCTCGCCGCGCCCGTACCAGGCGGTGAAGCGGAAAAAGCGCAGGATGCGCAGCGCGTCCTCGCGGATGCGGGTCTCGGCGTCGCCGACGAACACGATGCGGCCGGCGCGGGCGTCGGCCAAGCCGCCGGCGGTGGGGTCGTAGAGCTTGCCGTTCGGGTCGGCGTAGAGGGCGTTGAGGCGGAAGTCGCGCCGCATCGCGTCCTCGGCCCAGTCGGTGGTGAAGGCGACCACCGCGCGGCGTCCGTCGGTCTCGACGTCGCGCCGCAGCGTGGTGATCTCGAACGGGTGGTTGCCCGCAACCGCCGTGACCGTGCCGTGCTCGACGCCGGTGGGCACGGCCTTCAGCCCCGCCCGGGACAGCGCCTCGGCCACCTGCTCGGGCGTCAGCGTGGTGGCGATGTCGATGTCGCTGATCGGCTGCTTCAGGATGGCGTTGCGCACGCACCCGCCGACGAACCGCGCGCAGCCGGCCCCGCCCGCCGCCTCCAGCGCCTCGATCACCGCCCGCGTCTGCGGCCGCGTCATCCAGGGAAGGGAGCCAAGGGACTCGATCATGGAGCTTGATGCGCGGCCTTGCGCCCCCTCCACCATTCGGCTGCGCCGGGCGGTCCCCCTCCCCCGTTTCGCTTCGCTACACGGGGCAGGAGCGAAACTGCGCGACCTCGCTCCTCCACCGTCCCGAAGAGGACGGGGGAGGTGGATCGGCGCGCTACCGGCGCGACGAGACGGAGGGGGCGCGCGGCCGGGTTTCCGAACTCAGGCAACGGCCGCCCCGAACAGCCGGTCATAGAGGGCGCGCAGCATGCCGGCGGTGGCGCCCCAGATGTACTGGCCTTCCCAGGTGGCGGCGTAGAAGCGGCGGCGGTCGCCGGCCGGGGTCTCGCGCTCTTGCTGCTCCAGGTTGCTCGGGTCCATCAGGAAGCCGAACGGGGTCTCGAAGATGTCGGCCACCTCGTGGGGATTGGGGGTGAGGTTGAAGCCCGGCCGGATGAAGCCGACCACCGGCATGATCTGGTAGCCGGTGCCGGCCGTACGGTAGGGCGTCGAGAGACCCGCCAACTCGACGTGCGACGGATGCAGGCCGATCTCCTCCTCCGCCTCGCGCAGCGCGGTCTCCCACGGCGTCTCGCCGGGATCGCTGCGGCCGCCGGGGAACGCCACCTGGCCGGTGTGGCGGCGCAGCGTGTCGGATCTGCGGGTCAGCAGCACCGAGAACCCGTGCTCGCGCTCGACGAGGCCGACCAGCACGGCGGCCGGCGTCCAGGCGAGGGTGTCGTCGGAAGCCTTGGCCGGATCGAGGCTGAGGTCGGCGCGCACCTGCATGCCGCCGATGATGGTCTCGTCCAGCGGGTCGAGGTGGCTGGTGATCCAGCGCCGGACCTCGTCCGGCGGCCTGTCGAGGCTCATACCCCAGCACTCATACCTGGTGCGCCTTTGCCGGGCCGACCGGGAACCAAGCGCCGTGCGATTCGACGCCGAGCCGCGCGCCCTCGGGCGTCTCCCGCTCCTGCGCCAGCTCCACCAGCTCGTAGAACACCGGCCGGGCGATCAGCGCCTCCAGGCCGCGGCGCACGTGCAGGTAGGGATGCGGCTCGCCGGTCATGGGGTCCATCTCGACGCGGATGGCGTGCTCCGGCCCGGCTTCGACCACGTCGCCGACGTTGGTCAGGAACTTCAGCACATCGCCCCCAGACTCGCCCTCGACACGGTCGACGCGCACCGCGATGAACGGCGCATCCTCGACGGTGATCTTCATCTTCTCGACCGGCGTGACGAGGTAGATGCCGTCCGGATCCTTGCGCAGCACGGTGGAGAAGAGGCGCACCAGCGCCTCGCGGCCGATCGGCGCGCCCTCGTGGAACCAGAGGCCGTTCTTCTTGATGACGATATCGATCTCGCCGCAGTGGGCGGGGTTCCACAGGTGCACCGGCGGCAGCCCGCGCCCAGGCGCCTGCCTGGCCGCCTCGGTCACCCGCTCCAGTCCGCTCACGCTCTCGGCCATGCGAGACAGGTAGGACGAACCGCGGGGGTGCTCAAGTTGTCCCTCCCCTTCATGGGGAGGGTGGTCGCACAGCGACCGGGTGGGGATGTCTGGAGCGTCACCGGCGAATCCGGTGGAGCGTCGGACTCCCCCACCCGACCGCTTCGCGGTCTTCCCTCCCCACGAGGGGGAGGGACGGCTACGCGACGGTGACGAGGCCCTCCAGCCTTTCCGCCGCGCCGGGCTGCAATGCACAGGCCAGCACGCGGCGTCGGTCGACCGGGCCGGGCATCCGCACCTTCGGGGCAGGCGTGAAGCCTTGCGGACCGAACAGGGGCATGTCGCCGACCAGCACGATCAGGCGATGGCCGGCGGCGGCGGCGGCGTCGCAGGCCTGGCGGGTCAGGGCTGCGCCGAGGCCCTGGCTGCGGTAGGCCGGATCGACCGCGATCGGGCCGAAGAAGATCGCCGGCGTGTCGCCGACCCTCACCGCCCACTGCTGCACGCAGCCCACGACGCGCCCGCCGCACCAGGCGACGAACGACAGGTCGTAGATCGGCGCGCGGCCTTCGCGCAGGCGCTCGGCGGCCTTGGCGTATCGGCCCGGCCCGAACGCGCGCAGCACCAGCGCCTCCACCTGGAGGGCGTCTTGCGGCCGCTCGGCAGCGATCGGCGGCTGGGACTGGGCCGGGGCAAGGCTCATTTGGGCGCGAGACCGTTCGGGAGGCGAAAGACCAATCGGAGGGGGCGCGCTGATAGGGGCATAGCGCCTGGGGGTCAACGATCGATTGCGGCGCCGGACGATTGCGCCCCTCTTATTGCGCTCTGGGGCAAGCTCGGGCATTGGCCGCTCTCCCGTGACCAGCGCCGCCTTCTCTCCCTCCGCCCGCGACCTCCTCAAGCAGCGGGACTACCTGCATTTCTGGGCCTCGCGCTGGATGGGCGGGCTCGGAACCCAGATCCAGTCGGTGGCGATGGGCTGGCAGGTCTACGACCTCTCGCGCCAGGCGCACCTGTCGGTCGGTTACGCCTCCTTCAACGTCAGTCTGATCGGCCTCATCACCTTCGCGCCGCTGTTCTTTCTGGCGCTGCCGGCCGGCGTCGCCGCCGACCACTACGACCGCAAGCGGCTGATGATGCTCTGCTACTGCGGCGAGCTGATCGCCTCGTCGATCCTGACGGCAGCCGAGCTCTGGCATTTCGCGTCGGTGAACCTGCTGCTGGGCGTGGCGCTGATCTTCGGGACCTCGCGCTCGTTCTACTCGCCGTCGCTGACGGCGCTGGGGCCGATGCTGGTGCCGCGCGAGTTGCTGGCGCGCGCC
>DATNEH010000027.1:0-17490 GCA_035553015.1 Caulobacteraceae bacterium
ATTGAACAGCACCGCACGAAGCGGTTCGGCGGATTCACGGCCAAGTACGGTGTGCACAAGCTGGTCTGGTTCGAGACCCACCCGGCGCGAGACCTCGCTTTTCGCCGCGAGCGACAGATCAAGGAGTGGCGCAGGCTTTGGAAGCTCCAGCTGATCGAGGCGCGCAACCCGAACTGGATTGACCTCTTCGAGGACCTCAGCCGCTGGCTGATGGAGGACGAGCGGCGACTGCTCTACTCCCCGCCCTGATTCCGCTCATCCGCCCAGCCCACCTGCATCGCGAAGCGGCATAGCCCTGTCTGGGTCCCGGCTTTCGCCGGGATGAGCGGGTTCTAGGAGGCTAGACTCGCTGATAGGCAGCTGGGTCCAGCCCGAACAGGCGCGCCGCGTTCAGGCCCAGGATCTTCGCCCGCGACTCGTCCTTCAAGCCCGCCATGTTGCGCTCGATCGCCTCCGCCGAGTGCGGCCAGGAGCCTTCGTGGTGGGGGTAGTCGTTGGCCCAGAGGAAGTTGTCGGTGAGGTCGTAGGGCTCGGCCATGGCGAGGCCGGCCGGATCGTCCTGGAACGTGGCGAAGCAGTGGCGGCGGAAATAGGCGGACGGCGGCTCCTTCAGGTGCGGCCGGACCCAGAAGTGGTGGGCCTTGGCCGCGTGGTCCAGCGTCTCCAGCAGCCACGGCACGAAGCCGACGCCGCTTTCCACCAGGCCCGCGTGCAGCTTCGGATGCCGCTCGAAGACGCCGGACGCGATCATCTGCACCAAGGGCTCGATCGTCGTCTCCATCGAGTGGCAGGCATAGTTGATGATCGCCCCGCCGGCGCCGCCGACCGCGCGCGGATCACGCCCTGTGGAGACGTGGAAGCAGATGACCAGCCCGGTCTCTTCGAGCAGCGACCACATCGGCTCGAAGCTCGGATTGTTGTACTCGAGCTCGCCGAACTGCTTGGGCCCATAGATCACCGAGTTGGAGAGGCAGACGGCGCGGAAGCCGTGGTTCTTGGCCCAGGCGATCTCGGCCATCGCGCCGGCCATGTCGCCGGGCGCGATCAGCGCCGCGGGCAGCATGCGCGGGTTGTCGCCCTGCATGTGCGGGCCGCAGAACGCGTGCGTCGAGCGGTTCCACTGCCGGCACATCGCCATCGCGAACACCGGATCGGGCGTCGCCCACGACAGCAGGCCGCGGTTGGGGAACATCAGCTCGGCGTCGACCCCGTCGGCGGCGTTGTCGGCGAGCCGCTGCTCGACCGTGCGGCCCGAGGCGTTGCGCAGCGCGTCCTCGTCGTCGAGCGCGCTGAACGCGGCGCCGGCGCCAGCCGCGCCGACCTGGCCCGGCGCCTCCGGCCGGTTGGGGCCGCGCACCCGCTGCGGCCGGTTGCCTTCGGTGATCAGCCACTGCGAGCCGTCGTCGCGCGTCTCCAGGTGCGGGATGCGCTCGCGGTATTCCGGCTCGATGTCCTTCAGGTAGTCGCCCGGCTCGACCACGTGGGTGTCGGCTGAGAACATGAAGTATTTGGCGGGCGCGCCGGGCCGCGCCGACCGCGGCCATCCCAGCTCGCCCGGCGTCTCGCGCCGCCACAGGTTGAACCTGGCTCGTTCGGGGCTCTCGCGCAGGGCCTGCAGGGTGTCGCTCATGGGACGGGCTCCGATGTCAGATGCGCTAACAGACGATCGTCGACCTGCCCCTGCGGTTGTCAACCGGCTGCTTGCGCCGTCGTTCCCATTCGTCCGAAGCGATAGCCACGCCAGATGGCGACGATCAGCGCGATCGGCAGGCCGAAGAAGAACAGGTGCACCGCGAAGCTGGCGCTCCAGAGCGCGAACGAGCGCGGCGGCGTAAAGCCGATCCGCGAGAGCGGGATGACGACGAGGTTCATCACCCCGTAGCAGGCGACGCCGTAGAGCGGCCCCCAGATCAGCGGCCGGCGCGCCAGCGTCGGCCATTGCACCGCCGCCCGCGCATAGAGGCCGGCCGCGACGATGGAGACCAGCAGGTGGACGGCCACGCCGAGCGCCGCCGCCGCCGCGCCGCCATGGAACGCCGCCCGCGCGCCCAGCGCGCCGGCGGCGATGCCCTGGAACACCTGTGCGGGCGTGGCGCCCAGCGCGCTCTGCACCGGCAGCACGATCATCATCTCGACGGCCGCCGCAACGCCGCCGGCGAAGACGGAGATCTGGACGAGGCTCGCCCAGCCGATGGTGCGCTCGCTCACACTCTCGCTCACCGGGGCGAGGATGCTCCCGAGCCGGGCGTCAGTCCATGCGCTCGACGATGATCGCCGGAGCCATGCCGCCGCCGGCGCACATGGTCACAAGGCCGCGCTTCTTGCCCTGCCGCTCCAGCTCGTCGACCATCGTACCGATCAGCATCGAGCCCGTCGCGCCGATCGGGTGGCCGAGCGCGATCGCGCCGCCGTTGACGTTGACCTTCTCGCGGTCGAGCCCGAGGTCGCGAATGACCTTCTCCACGACGACAGCGAACGCCTCGTTGATCTCGAAGAGGTCGATGTCCTCCAGCCCGAGGCCGGACTTCGCCAGGATCTTGCGGATCGACGGGCCCGGCGCGTTCAGCATCAGGGTCGGGCAGTCGCCCATGTTGCCCATGGCGACGACGCGCGCCCGCGGCTTCAGGCCGTGGCTCCTGGCGTAGTCCGGCGAGGCCAGCAGCACCGCCCCCGATCCGTCGACCACGCCCGACGAGTTGCCCGCGTGGTGCACGAACTTGATGTCGACGTCCGGGTACTTCTGCAGGATCAGGCTGCGGAAAGTGGTCCCATCTTCGCTGATCTTGATGTCGGCCATCGCCTCGAACGACGGCTTCAGGCCGGCCAGGCCCTCGGCGGTGGTCTGCGGCCGCGGAAACTCCTCGTGGTCGAGCGCCAGGTCGCCGTTCTCGTGGTAGACCGGCACCAGGCTCTTGGCGAAACGGCCTTCCGCCAGCGCCACCGCGGCGCGCCGCTGGCTCTCGAGCGCCAGCGCGTCGACGTCCTCGCGGGTGATCCCCTCGATGCTGGCGATGGTGTCGGCGCAGATCCCCTGCTGGGTCTGCGGGTGGCTTTTCCGCAGCCGCATGTTGCCACTGTCGAACACCGGCGAGGCGCCCGGCTGCGGCGGCGGGCGGTCCTTGCCGCTCATCATCTCGGCGCCGCCGGCCACCACCAGGTCGGACATGCCGGCCATGATCGTCGAGGCCGCGAAGTTCACCGCGGTGATGCCCGACCCGCAGAACCGGTCGAGCGTCACGCCCGACGAGCGCACGTCGTAGCCGGCGTCGAGCGCCGACATGCGGCCCAGGTCGCCGCGCTGCGGGCCGACCTGCGAGGAGCAGCCCCAGATCACGTCGTCGACCTCGGCGGTGTTCAGCCTGTTGCGCTCGGCCAGCGCCCGCAGCACCGTCGAGCCCAGCTGCTGCGGATGGATCTCCGCCAGCGCCCCCTTGCCGACCTTCCCGATCCCCCGCGGCGTGCGGACGGCGTCGATGATCCAGGCTTCACTCATGGGGGTCTCCTTCGGTGGCGGCCGGCAGCCCGGCCGGGGCCGCGAATTTCGCCGCCACCTTGCCGCTTCAGGCCCCGCCGAAGCAAGGCGCCCGCGACGTAAGCTGGCCGGCGCCTAATGCGAAGTGTGGTCAAGTGTCTGGCGCGCCGGCTCGGCTTTGGGGCCCTCGGTCTCGTTGCGGCGGCCTGCCCGATGACCGGCGCCGCCGAGACGTCGACCCACACGCTCGCCCTGCGCTACAGGTTCTGACCGGCAGACGGACGTTGTCGCCGACGTCGGACTTCTCGGGAGGATCAATTGGCCGGTTCGAACATTCCAGCGGGCGTTTCGGCCGAGTTCATCGGCCGCGTCTCGCCGACGGCGCCGCGGATCGGGGCGGGCGGGCATCCCTGCCAGGGGCTCTACTGGACGCCGACCGGCCAGCGGCCGAAGATTGCGCTGATCGCCACACACTACAACGTCGACTTCGCCGAGCACTACAGCGCGCCCTATTTCGCCGCGCGCGGCTTCGGCTTCCTCGGCTGGAACACCCGCTACCGCGGCGCCGAGGACCAGTTCATCCTCGAGCATGCGCTGATCGACATCGGCGTCGGCGTGCGCTGGCTCATCGAGGAAGCCGGCGTCGAGCGGGTGGTGATCCTCGGCAACTCCGGCGGCGGCTCGCTGATGGGCGCCTACCAGGCCGAGGCGGCCGCGCCGACGCTGGCGGCGGGGATGAAGGGGGCAGGCGCGGAGGCGCTGGCCAGCCTGCCGGGCGCTGACCTCTACGTGTCGCTGAACGCCCATGCGGGGCGCCCCGAGGTGCTGACCGCCTGGATGGACGCCTCGGTGATCGACGAGCTCGATCCGACCAAGACCGATGCGGCGCTGGATCCGTTCAGTGCGGGCAACGGGCCGCCCTATTCGCCGGAGTTCATCGAGCGCTATCGGGCGGCGCAGCGGGCGCGCAACCAGCGCATCACCGACTGGGCGAAGGCGGAGCTGGCGCGGGTGAACGCCGCGGGCGTGCCCGACGTGCTCTTCCCGCTCTACCGCACCTGGGCGGACCTGCGCTTCATGGACCCGGCGATCGATCCCTCCGAGCGCCCCTGCCCGGGCTGCTACGCCGGCGATCCGGCGCAGGCCAACCGGCGGCCTGGCATCGGGCGGGTGAACAGCTGCCGCACCTGGCTCTCGATGTGGAGCCTGGAGACCTCGAAGTGCCAGGGCGGCCCGCAGCTCGCGAAGATCGAGGTCCCGGCGCTCGTGGTGCAGAGCACGGGCGACATGGGCGTCTTCCCGAGCGACGCCCACGGCATTCACACAGCGCTGGCCGCCAGGGACAAGACGCTCGCGCTGATCCCGGGCGCCCACTACTTCGAGGACGCGGAGGCGCACCGGATGGCGATGGTCGATCTGGTCAGCGCCTGGATCGCGGCGCGGAGCTGATCCCGAAAGCGCCCCCTCCACCACCCGGCTGCGCCGGGCGGTCCCCCTCCCCCGCTTCGCGGGGCAGGAAAGGTCGGGGCGGCGCCGCTCCATCCTGTCCTGCCCCGTGGAGCGAAGCGGAACGGGGGAGGGGGACCGCCGCGCGCAGCGCGGTGGTGGAGGGGGCGCGGGACGCTCAGGCCGCCAGCTGCTTCTGGAAGTCCGGGACGTCGAAGTAGTCGCGCCAGGCGCTGATCTTGTCGCCCTGGAACTCGAAGACGCCCATCACCGGGATGGACACCGTCTTCGGGCCCATCTCGAAGACGTCGGTGCGCTCGGTCAGCACCGTACCGTCCGACGTCTCGGCGATGTGGCGCACGGTCCAGTGCACCTTGGTCGAGACGCCGAGGAAGCCGGCGAGCCCGGCGCGGATCGCCTCATGCCCCATCATCTCGGGCATGCCGACGTTCAGGTAGCGGACGTTCGGCGTCATCGTCGCCAGGATGTCGTCGACCGAGCGCTTCTCCCAGGCTGAGATCAGTGTGCGGACGATATCGGAATGGCTCATGGAGTGTCCCCTAGCAGGCGTCCCAGATCAGGCAGCCCTGTAGATCATGCGTCCTTGAAGACCGGCGCGCGCTTCTCGAGGAAGGCGCGCATGCCTTCGGTGAAATCTTCAGTGCGCGAGCAGAGCACCTGGTTGCGGTTCTCGATCGCCATCGCGGCCTCGAGGCTGGGGGCGTCGATCGCCAGGCCCAGGCCCTCCTTGGTGAGCCGCAGCCCCATCGGCGAGGTGGTCAGCATCTGGTCGAGATAGGGCTGCACGGCGGCTTCGAGCTGGTTGTCCGGGACCACCTCCGAAACCAGGCCGACCGCCAGCGCGCGCTGCGCGTTGATGAAGCGGCCGGTCAGCATCAGCTCCGAGGCGATCCCGAGCCCCACGATCCGCGGCAGGAAGTAGCTGACGCCCATGTCGCAGGCCGAAAGGCCGAGGCGGATGAAGGCGGCGTTCATCCGCGCGCTCTCGCCGGCGATGCGCACGTCGGCCGCCAGCGCGAAGGCGAAGCCGCCGCCCGCGGCCGGCCCGTTCACCAGCGCGATGATCGGCTGCGGGCAGCGGCGCATCTTGATGTAGACGTCGGCGAGATAGCCCTGGAAGCCGAAGCCGGCCCCGAACGGCGTCTCGCCCTCGCCTCGGGCCTTGATGTCGAGCCCGGCGCAGAACGCGCGGCCGGCGCCGCGCATCACCACCACGCGGCAGTTGCGGTCGTTGAAGAGGCCGCCGAAATAGTCGGAAAGCTCGCCCACCATCTGGGTGGTGATCGCGTTCAGCGCGTCCGGCCGGTTCAGCGTCAACCAGTCGACCTGGCCCCGCCGCTCCACCTGGATCGTCTCGTAGTCGCTGCGCACCGGCGTTCTCTCCTTGCTGTCCATCGCAGAGGTTCGCATCTTGAAGCCACCCCCGCCGCAGGGTCCGTCAAGCGGAAGCGTTCAAGGCTGCCCGGCGCTCGGCGGATTGGCGGCGCGCAGCGCGGCGTAGTCGCGCGTGGTGAGATAGGGCTGGGCTTCCAGGAAGGCGACGATCTGCCAGAGCTCACCCGGCGAATGCACCGCGCTCCAGGCCGGCATGCCGGTCATCTTCACGCCGTTGGAAACGATCCAGTAGAGCTCGCCCCGCGTCCAGTGGCGCGGCGCGTCGACGAGATACGGGGGCGAGGGCGTCATCCCCTCGGTCCAGGCCTGGCGCGCCACGCCGGGCGCGCCATGGCAGGCGACACAGTGCTGGTCGTAGAGCCGGAATCCGGCGAGGGTCTGCGCCGGGGTGAAGGCCGCAGGGGGCGCGACGGCGCGTGCGCTGCGCTGGGCGTCGTGGATCATCGCCGTATGGGCCGCCCAGGCGACCAGCGGGCTGTGCGGCGTGCTGGCCCTGGCGTCGAAGAGGCCGGCCTCCACGACGACGAGGCCGCCCACCGCCATCAGCACGGCGACCGCTGCTGCGCCGCAGAGGAACGGGATCAGCCAGCGGCGCATGCGGCGCCTCAGCGCAGCGTGTAGAGGTAGGCGGCCACGTCGCGCGCCTGCCTGTCGCTGAGGTGGGTGTCCGGCATGCCGTTGCCAGGCGTCACCGCCTGCGGGTTGCGCAGCCAGTAGACCAGCTGGTCGGGCGTGTTGGGCAGCATGCCGGCGACCATCGTGCGGCGACCGAAGTCCGTCAGCGGCGGGCCGACCAGGCCGTGCGCGTCGGGAATGCCGGGGATCTCGTGGCAGGCGCCGCACTGCGCCTGGCTGATGATCGCCGCGCCGCGCGCCGGATCGCCGACCGTGGCAGGGGCGGCGGCGACCGCGCCGCCCCTCGCGGAACAGCCGGCCAGCGCCGCGACCGCGGCCAGCAGCGCCAGGATGGGGCGGGCGTTTCTCAGCGCACGATGCTCCAGCAGGGCGGGACCATGACGATGTTCGCCGTGTTCACCAGGATGGCGCCGGCGAAGCCGAGCCCCGCCATCACGCCGCAGAACGCGAGGAACCGCGTCCGCCCCTGACGAACGTCGCGCTGCGTGGCGCCGTTCCCCGCGGCAGCGAGCTGACGCGCGCTGTAGGCGACGGCCGCGACGGCGATCGCCAGGCAGACGAGATTGACCGCCAGCAGGATCGCCGGCTCGGCCGCCCAGCCCGGCGGCGGCGATGCGCGGCGCGCGACGTCGTGCGGGAAGCAGGCGTAGCTCGAAAGCGCATAGCCCGCGACCAGCTGCAGCGACCAGGCAGCCGGCCCAGCGCCGAGCGCGACCAGCAGGAAGACGATGCGCCAGCTCTCGGCGCGGCTGTCGCGACCGGCTCGGTCAGGCGCGGCGGCCATCACGCCAGCACCCAGGGGCTGAGGTAGAAGGTCGAGAAGACGAACAGCCAGACCACGTCGACGAAGTGCCAGTAGATCGAGGCGATCGTCATGCGAGCGTGGTGGCGGGGGCTGAAGTAGCCCAGCACCGACCACAGGAAGACTGTCGCCAGCACCAGCACGCCGACCAGGACGTGCGCCATGTGGAAGCCGGTGACGGTGAAGAAGAGGGAGCCGTACGAGCTGGTGTCGAGGCGGAACGGCTTGGCCTTCCACTCGAAGCCCTGCACCACGAGAAAGGTGACGCCCAGCGCGATGCCTGCCCCCAGGCCGATCAGGTGCTGGCCGCGGCGGGCGTGCTTGATCCCCGCCTCGCCCCACCAGACCGCGGCGCTGCTGGCCAGCAGCACCAGGGTGTTGGGGCCGGCGAGCGCGATCGACGGATGCCGTTCCGGCAGCCACTCGGGGCCGTGCTGCAGGGCCATGTAGTAGTAGCTGAACAGCAGGTAGGCGAAGAGCGACGACTCGGTGGCGATCAGGCAGAGCATGCCCGGCCAGCCGACGCTGTTGCGGCCGCTGGCGCCGATCGGCAGGGCGGGTGCAGCGGCCGCCTCAGGCATCGCCACCTCAAGCATCGATCGGCTCCGCGGCCTGCGGGCGCCCGCGGATCTGCCGCGGCCAGAACCAGACGATCAGCGCCAGCCCGGCTATGACCAGGCCGGCGGCGACGCCCGTCCAGGCGTGCGGCAGCGCAAAGCCGAAGGCGACGGCGAGGCCGACCGCCAGCCAGAACGGCGCGGTGGTGTCTTCCGGCATCTGCAGGATCAGGTCCGGCTCGGCGTCGAGCGCGCTGGTCCCCACCGTCTCGCGCCCCTGGTCCAGCAGCAACCCCTCGGTCAGGCTGGAGCGCCCAGGCGCGGACTCGATGCGGCCCTCCCAGAGCGGATGGCGGCTGCCGACGGTGGGGATGACCGCGAAGTTATAGGGCGGCGGCGGCGAGGGGACCGACCACTCCAGCGTCGGCGCGTCCCATGGGTTGGGGCCGGCCGGCTTGCCGCGCCTGAGGCTCACGAGCACGTTGACGATCAGCAGCGCGACGCCCGCCGCGAAGAGGAAGCCGCCGACGCTCACCACGAGGTTGCTGGCGTCCCAGCCCATGCCGGCGGGATAGGTGTAGATGCGCCGCGGCATCCCCATCAGCCCCAGCCAGTGCATCGGCAGGAAGCAGAGGTTGAAGCCGACGAACATCACCCAGAAGTTCCAGTAGCCCAGCGTCTCCGAGAGCCGCCGGCCGCTGAACTTTGGGAACCAGTAGTAGATCGCGCCGACCACCGGGAAGACGTTGATGCCGATCAGCACGTAGTGCAGGTGGGCGACGATGAAGTAGGTGTCGGTCAGCTGCCAGTCGACCGGCGCCGAGGCGGTCATGACGCCGGAGACGCCGCCCAGCACGAACAGCACGATCATGCTGGCGTAGAACAGGAAGGCCGTGGTGACTGCCACCCGGCCGGTCCAGATCGTCGCCGTCCAGGCGAACACCGCCACCGCGCTCGGCACCGTGATCACCAGCGACGCGCCGGAGAAGAACGAGGCGGCCATCGCCGGGATGCCGACCGCGAACATGTGGTGCACCCACACCCCGAAGCCGAGCGCCATCGTCGCCACGGTGGCCAGTGCGACCGCCGTATAGCCCACCAGCGGGCGGCGGCAGAAGGTGGGCAGGCCGTCGGAGACCATCCCCATCGCGGGCAGCACGATGGCGTACACCCACGGGTGGCCGAACAGCCAGAAGAGGTGCTGCCAGAGCAGGGGCTGGCCCTGCGACGCATCGAAGAAGTGGGTCCCGAACTGGCGGTCCATCCAGAGCAGGAAGAACGCCAGGCTGACCGCCGGCACCGCCAGCAGGTTGGCGACCGAAGCGGTCAGCGTGCCCCAGATCATGATCGGCACGCGGTTCACCGACATGCCCGGCGCGCGCAGCCGCAGGAAGGTGACGACGAAGTTCGCCGCGCCGACGGTCGTCGATATCCCCAGCAGGATCAGGCCGAGCGCGTAGATGTCGATGTTGACGCCGGGATTGAAGTCCCTGGCGGCGTAGGGGACGTAGTTGAACCAGCCGTCGTCCGGCCCGCGGCCGACCACGAAGCCGGCGTAGAGGAAGAGGCCGGCGGCCAGGTAGATCCAGTAGGAGAGCGCGTTGAGGCGCGGGAACGCCATGTCGCGCGCCCCCAGCAGCAGCGGCCACAGGTAGTTCGAGAAGCCGGTGAGGACGGGCGAGGCGTAGAGGAAGATCATCGTCACGCCGTGCATCGTGAAGAGCTGGTCGTAGGCCTCGGGCGTCAGCAGCTGGCGCCCCGGTCCGGCCAGCTGCAGGCGCATGACCAGCGCCTCGACGCCGCCGGCGATCAGGAAGGCGAAGGCGGTTACGATGTAGCGGAGCCCGATCTCCTTGTGGTCGACTGTGCCGAGCCAGCCTTTGAGGCCGGGCGCGGTCTCCCAGAGCGCCTGCAAACGCGGACCGGGGAAGTCCGGCGTGGCGCGGACGATGCGGGGCCGACGGGCTTCGCCGAGCGCAGTCACTTCAGCGTCTCCAGGTAGGCGACGACGGCGTTGAGCTCCGGCCCGGAGAGGTTGGTGGCCGGCATCTTCGCTTCCGGCTTGATCGCCTGCGGGTTGGAGACCCAGCCGGCGAGGCTCGCCTCCCCGTTCGGCAGCGCGCCGGCGGCGAGGGTCTGGCGGCTCATCAGGTGGGTGAGGTCAGGCCCGACGATGCCGGCCGCCTCGGTCCCGCGGACGGCATGGCAGGCGCTGCAGTGGGCCTGGAAGACCTGGGCGCCGGCGATGGCTTGCGGCGCAACCGGCGCCGGTGCCGGCGCCAGTTGCGCCTGCCGCCAAGCCTCGAATGCGGCCGGCGCATCGGCGATGGCATAGACCGCCATGTGGGCGTGCTGGGCGCCGCAGTATTCCGTGCACTGACCGCGGTAGAGCCCTGGATGATCCGCCTGCAGCCAGGTGAGGTTCATGCGGCCCGGGATGGTGTCGGTCTTGCCGGCCAGCGCCGGTATCCAGAACGAGTGGATCACGTCGGCGCCGGTCACCTCGACGAGCACGGGGCGGCCGGCCGGGATGTGGATCTCGTTGGCGGTGACGAAGCCCTCGCCGGGCGCCTTCCCCTCGTAGCGGACTTCCCACCACCATTGGTGGCCGACCACCTGGATGGTCAGCGCCGGCTGGCCGGCCGGCGAGTTGACCGCCGCCAGCACCTGGAAGGTCCAGATCGCCGAGACCACGAGCGTGATGCAGGTGAGCGGCAGGCCGATGTAGAACCAGCCGTGCGCGTTCGGACCCTCGCGGAGCGCCGCGTCGGCGCCGCGGGGCGCGCGCCGGACGACGACGCCGGCCGCGACGAGCGCCGTCATGATCACGACCACCACCACCGAGATGATCAGCAGGCCCCAGGTCAGCGCCGTCGCCGGGTCTGCGTGCGGCCCGGCAGTCTGCAGGTAGCCCAAGGGAGCGGGCGCGCCGGTCATCTCACTGCGTCCCGTTGACGGCCGACGCGTCGTCGGCGGCGTCGTCGCGGACCAGCGCCTCGTGGGCGGTGTCTTCCTGCGACTGGCCGTTCACCTGGGGGCCAGTGGTCGACGGGGTGGAAGCGTCGACCATCTGACGCGTAGCCGGCGGCTTCGCGCCGCCCAGGCTCTCGAGGTAGGCCACCAGCTTCCAGATCTGGTCGGGCGGCAGGCGCGCACCCCAGGCCGGCATGCCTTGCGGCCGGCCGTCGTGGATCGAGTTGTAGAGCTGCGCCGGCGCGCCGCCGTAGCGCCAGCCGTGCGAGTTGAGCGCCGGGCCAATCAGCCCGGAGCCATTGTCGCCGTGGCAGTAGACGCAGTTCATCGACGAGAACAGCGCCTTGCCGTCGGCCACCGCCGCGGCATCGCCCTCGTAGGGATTGGCGATCGTGGCGGCCACGGAATTGGCCTCGCCGGGTGGCTGGCCGAGCGGGACCGCGCGCAGCTGGGCGTCGGCCGGGACGGCGGCCGGGTTGACCGCGCTCGTCCGGCCGCCGGTCGGCCGGCTGCAGGCCGCCAGCGCCAACACCGCGAGGCAGGCCAGGGCGGATGGCGGCCGGCGCATCAGTCCGGCGCCCCGTAGTGGCCGCCCGGCGCGCCGGCGCCTTGCGTCTCCAGCATGCCCTTGGCGCTGCCGGGCGAAACACCGTCGAGCGAGAACACGTAGAGCGTGCCGCCGCGCGGCGGGAAGCCGTTCTTGGCGCCCATCACCTGGCTGGCGACGCCGCCGACCCCGGCGACGACGGCCACGTACTGGCGCCCGTCCGGCCCCAGGTAGGTCATCGGCTGGGCAGTGATGCCCGAGCCGAGCTTCTGTGACCACAGCACCTGGCCGGTGCGCGCGTTCACGGCCCGGAACCAGCCGTCCGTCGTGCCGTAGAAGACGAGGTCGCCGCCGGTCGCCAGCACCCCGCTCATGGTCATGAAGTTCTCGGGGATCGACCAGACGCGCTGGCCGGTCAGCGGGTTCCAGGCGATGAACTCGCCCCACTTGTTGGTGTGGCCGCCGGCGTGGGTCTTGATGTCCATGCCGTCGTAGGGCGTGCCGGGGATGTAGCCGACGCGGTGGTCGGTGAGGTCCATGCAGATGTTGAAGATGTCGGCGTAGATCAGGCCCGTGCGCGGCGAGAAGGCCGAGGGCTGCCAGTCCTTGCTGCCGATGTGGGTGGGGCAGATGTCCTGCACCTCCTCGCCGACCTTGGCCTCCTTGGCCGGGTTGACGATCGGGCGTCCAGTGGCGGGATCGATGCCGGTGGCCCAGTTGATGTCGGCGAATGGCTTGGCGACGACGATGCGGCCGGTCTCGCGGTCCATCGTGTAGCCGAAGCCGTTGCGGTCGAGATGCACCAGCAGGTGGCGCGTCTGGCCGCCGATCGGAGCGTCGATCAGGATATTCTCGTTGACGCCGTCGTAGTCCCACTCGTCGTGGGGGGTGAACTGGAACGCCCAGCGAGCGGCGCCGGTCGACGGGTCGCGGGCGAAGATGGCGCTGGACCACAGGTTGTCGCCCGGCCGCTGCGCCGGCACCCGCGGGCTGGGGTTGCTGGTCCCGTAGTAGATCAGGTTCAGCGCCGGGTCGTAGGAGATCCAGCCCCAGACCGTGCCGCCGCCGCGGTTCCAGGCGCCCGCCGGCCAGCTGGTCGACCCGAGGTCCTTGCCGGCCAGCCAGGGATAAGGCGCCTTGAAGCCCGCCCCGATCTTCACGTCGGCGTCCGGCCCGGTGGAATAGGCGCGCCAGAGTTCCTTGCCGGTGTCGAGGTCAAGGGCGGCGAGCTGGCCGCGCACCCCCATCTCGCCGCCGCTGTTGCCGACCAGCACGGTCTTGCCGACCACCAGCGGCGACATGGTGATGGTCATGCCGTTGGCCGGTTCGCCGAGTCGCGTGCGCCACAGCGGCTTGCCGCTCGCCGCGTCCAGCGCCATCGCCTCGCCGTCGAGCAGCGTGAACACCAGCTTGCCGTCGGCCCAGGTCGGGCCGCGATTCACCGCGTCGCAGCAGGCCTTGCCGATGGCGATCGGATCGGGGTGCGGCTCGTACTTCCACTTGATCGGCGCGCCGGGTTTGGAGAGGTCGAGCGCGTAAGCGGTGTTGGGATAAGGCCCGACCAGGAACATCGTGTCGCCGACCACCAGCGGCGCCGCCTCGTGGCCGTAGGCGTTGCTGTCGGAGAAGGTCCAGGCGACCTTCAGGCGGGCGACGTTGGTCGTGTTGACCTGGTCGAGCGGCGAGAAGCGGGTGTTGGCGTAGTCGCGCGCCTGCCGCCGCCACTCGCCGGGCGGATCGTTGGGCGCGAAGTTGGCCGTGGCGCCGGTCGCGCCTTGCTGGGGCTTGGCGACGTCGGGATTGCTGGCGGCCGGCGGCGCGCTCTTGCCGCAGGCGGCGAGCAATGCCAGCGCGACGAGCGCGACGGTCCAGCGACGCCCCACGCCTGCCCCGCCCATGCTCACGCCATCCGCTCGATCTGCCGGGCCTCGGCGCGGCGCAGGGTCTGCAGGAACGCCCAAGCGAAGCCGCCGGCCATCAGCACGCCGGCCGGGACCCACATCACCACCCCACCCAGCTGCTGGTCGGCCAGCGGCGTCAGGCCCCAGGCGTAGGTGGTGGCGAAATGCGGCGCGTAGAGCGGCCGGCCGGCGAAGGTGATCAGCGCGCCCAAGAGACCCATCTGGCCGGTGGTGAGGAGCGTCGCCAGCGCGAACGGTCCGAGCGCATCGCGCGACCCGTCCAGCAGCCCGGACCACAGCCAGACCGCCGCGGCGAACGCGGTCAGGTGCATCGCCCAGTAGACGCCGTCGCTCTGGAACGTCGCGGCGTAGGCCGCCGGCGCCTGCCAGAACCACAGCGTCACGGCGAACGTCGCGGCGGCCAGCACCGGGCGGCGGCCGAGGCGGCCGGCGAGGGTCGGCGGCAGGCCGAGGGCGATCAGCGGCGCGACGACGCTCGCCAGCCACATGTGCTGGAAGATGCGGGCGGAAAACAGCGAGACCGACAGCGGACAGAGCGGCGAGATCACCGCCAGCGCGCCCAGCGCCCAGCCGCCGGCGAAAGCCGCTTTGCGCCAGCGCTCAGTCTGCACCGACGCGAAGTAGGCGACGAGGCAGGCCAGCAGGATCGCGATCAGGATCGGGTCCAGGTTCCAGCGCGCCAGCCACGTCGCCGGGCTCGGCGGCGCGCCGCAGTAGGGCGAGAAGGCATAGCCTGTCACAACGTCGGAAATGGCCCCACCTCCGCCGACGCGCCCTCAGAGCGCGGGTGTCGATTGGTCCGGACGGGATGGGTTCATCCCGGCGGGATATGTGCCAAACCGGACATCTCGCCCGTTCGTTCCAGCAAGCGAAGCCGCGCTCGGGCGCCTATATCCGGGGGAGTGGCGGTTTGCGTGGGTCGCGGCCGTCTGGAGAGATCGATGTCGCAATTCGTCTGCCCGCACTGCGGGGCCGGCAACCGGGTGCCCGAGGGGCGCGACGCGCGCACCGCCAAGTGCGGCAAGTGCCACGCGCCGGTGCTGACCGGCGCGCCGGTCGAGGTGACGGGCGCGCAGCTCGAGGCGCACAAGGCCGGCACCAAGGGCGCGGCGCTGCTGCTCGACGTCTGGGCGCCCTGGTGCGGCCCGTGCCGGGCAATGGCGCCGCAGTTCGCCGCCGCGGCGAAGACGCTGGAGCCCGACGTGCGGGCGCTGAAGCTGAACTCCGACGCCGAGCCCGGCGCCGCCGGCGCGCTCGGCGTCTCCGGCATCCCGGCGCTGTTCCTGATCCGCGACGGCCGGGTGATCGCCAAGACCGCCGGCGCAATGCCCACCAGCCAGATCGTCGACTGGACCCGCCAGGCGCTGGCCCAGGCGGCGGCGTAGAGCGTCAGTCCGTCTTCGCCGCGTGCCGGTCGTAGAAGTCGGCGCGCACGCGGCGCAGCAGGCGCAGCACGGAGTCAGGATCGCTCGCCTCGCCGCTGAGCGTGGTGGCGACCGCCAGGCCCCGCAGCGCCACCAGCACCAGCCGCCGCTCGGCGACCGCCTCTTCGGCCGCGCCGCTCAGCCCCATCGACTCGGCGAAACGCCGCGCGCCGCGGGCGATGCTCTCGTCGAAGTCGCGCGAGAAATCCGGGATGCGGCTCGCCAGCTCCGGGTCGTGGCGCGTGGCCACCAGGATCTCGGTGAGTGCGCGCGACGCCGGCGACTGGAAGGCGCGCCAGGTGACGTCGACCGAGCCGATGAAGCGCTCGCGCCCCGCCGGCAGCTCTGCGAGGCCTTCGCGGATCAGCGCGCCCTGCTGCCGCGCCGCGTACTGGGCGACCTCGAGGATCAGGTCGATCCGCGTCGGGAACTGGTGCAGCAGCGAGCCGCGCGCCACGTTCGCGCGGTCGGCGACCGCCACCGTGGTGGTTTGCGCGTAGCCGTCCTCGCTCAGGCAGGCGACGGCCGCGTCCAGGATCTTTTCGCGGGTCGCGGCCCGGCGCTCGGCGTTCGGGCCGCGTCGGCGCTGCAGTTCGACGAGTTGAAGCTTCTTCATCGCTGTCTAGTTGCGGTGGCGTCCTAGTTGCGGCGGCGTCGGCCCCGTTCGTCAAGTCCGCGTCTTGACACGCGCTTGCCTCTCTAGTCACCCCTGACCAGAAAGGACAGAAGCAACATCGAGGAAGAGCGATGACCGATACGCGCGACGAAAGCCAGTCGGCGACGCTTGGCGGACCGGCGCCGACCCGCATTCGCGACCACGACCGCAGCAACTCGATGCCGCGATAGTCGCTGCAGCAGCTGCGACAAACGCGTCCGCCGGGCTCGGGTTTGAACAGGACCCTGCCTGGGCTAGTTTCGCCGCATGCAGGGTCAGCGGCTGGGGGAACTTCTGCGCAGCCGGCGGCTGGTGTCCGACCGGGAGCTGGCGGACGCGCTTGCCCTGCAGTCGCTGGCCGGCGGCCTGCTCGGCCAGCTGCTGATCCGGCTGGGCGCGGTTTCCGAGGCCGACCTGATGGCGGTGCTCAGCGAGGAGCTGGGACTGACCGCGCTCGACGCCGAGGAAGCGCCGACCGCCGCGCAGGTGGCCGCGCTGATCGGCGAGATCCGCTCGCCCGCCGCCTGGTGGACGCAGCGCCAGGCGATGGCGTGGCGCGCCGGCGAGGGCGATGACGCGCGGCTCTACTGCGCGGCGGTCAATCCGCTCGACCCGGCGCTCGCCGATCGGCTCTCGCAGCTGGGGGGGACGGTGGAGCTGCGGCTGGCGCGCCAGGCGCAGGTCGACGCGGTGCTCGACGAGATCGCCCACGGCGCCCGCGTCGAGGCCGAGGCGCTGCAGCCGGCCGGGACCCAGCGCCTGCGGGAGATGGCGCAGGAGACCCCGGTCATCGACTTCGTCAACGCCATCTTCGCCGAGGCGGTCACCCGGCGCGCGTCCGATATCCACATCGAGCCGTTCGCCGACCATTTCGCCGTCCGCATGCGGATCGACGGCATGCTGACCACGGTGCGCAGCGCGCCGCGCGCCCGCTTCGACGCCGTCTGCTCACGGATCAAGCTGCTGTCGGGCATGGACATCGGCGAGCGCCGGCTGCCGCAGGATGGCCGCCAGTCGATCCGCGTCGCCGGCCAGGAGCTCGACCTGCGCATCTCCACCCTGCCGTCGGTGTGGGGCGAGTCGGTGGTGCTGCGCCTCTTGGGCCGCTCCGACCGGCTGCCGCAGCTCTCCGAGCTTGGCGTCAGCGACGCGCAGGCCGCCGCGCTCACCGGCCTGGTCGACAAGCCGAACGGCGTGGTGCTGATCAGCGGCCCCACCGGCTCGGGCAAGACCACCACGATCTACCGGCTGCTGATCCACCTCAACAACGGCGTGCGCAAGATCGTCACCGTCGAGGATCCGGTGGAGTTCGAACTGCCCGGCGTGGTGCAGATGCAGGCGCGCAGCGACATCGGGCTTTCGTTCGCCGCCGGCCTGCGCTCGATCCTGCGCCAGGACCCCGACGTGATCATGATCGGCGAGATCCGCGACCAGGAGACGGCGGCGATCGCCGTGCAGGCGGCGCTGACCGGCCACCTGGTGATCTCGACGATCCACACCAACTCGGCGCTGGCGGCCGTGCCGCGGCTGCTTGACCTGCAGGTCGAGCCGTTCCTGCTGGCCGACGTGGTGCGCGGGCTGGTCGGCCAGCGGCTGGTGCGGCGGCTGTGCCGGCACTGCGCGGCGCCTAGCGATGCGGA